>JAWQFW010000251.1:0-7726 GCA_035968095.1 Oscillatoria sp. PMC 1068.18 | reverse complement strand
GAGGAATTGGAGGAATTGGAGGAATTGGAGGAATTGGAGGAATTGGAGGAATTGGTCGGAAATGAGGGAGTTGGAGGAATTGGAGGAATTGGTCGGAAATGAGGGAGTTGATGTTGCTCAAATTTACCACAACTCTCTCTGTAGAAACGTTGCAGGCAAAATCTCTCATGTAGTTTAGTTAAAGCAAATTGGGAGAAGATGTACCGATTTTGTGGTTGTAGCGATCGCTCTCAAAACATCCTCACTGTAACTGGTAGTGCGATCGCACTTTAGCTCTACTACATTACTAAATCTCCCGCGATCGCGATTTCTATAATTCCTAGTTCTAGATTGCTTATCAAAAAAGAACTAACAACAACCTTTGGTTAGAGTTATTGTAGGGAAAAGTTAACCAAACTCAATGGGTCGATCTTCCTTCTCTTATCATGAGTAATTTACCAGATTTTTCCAACCAGGGTTATCAGCTAGTTCGAGAATTAGGACAAAATCGCACTAATGGTCGAGTGACTTATGAAGCGATATCTTTACGAACTCAGCAGTCGGTGGCGATTAAGCAGTTTCTCTTTGCGGTGGGTGATACTCGTTGGTCAGATTATGATACCTATCAACGAGAAATTCAAGTGCTGCAAGGGCTAAATCATCCGGGTATTCCTCGTTATTTGGATTCTTTCCCCACGGATAATGGCTTTTGTTTGGTACAAGAATATAAAAATGCTCCTTCTTTGGCTGTACTTCGCAGTTTTTCCCCAGAAGAGATTAAGCAAATTGCGGTTTCTGTCTTGGAAATTTTGGTTTATCTCCAAAATCGGATTCCGACTGTAATTCATCGCGACATTAAGCCGGACAATATTTTAGTGGATGACGAGATTAACGTCTATCTGGTCGATTTTGGCTTGGCAAGCATTGGTACAGGGGAAGTGACGATCAGTAGTGTGGCGAAGGGTACACTGGGGTTTATGGCTCCAGAACAGCTATTTCACCGCCAGTTAACGGAAGCTTCTGATTTGTATGGATTGGGTGCAACTTTGATTTGTTTGTTGACGGGGACGAAAAGTGCTGAGATTTGTAATTTAATTGATGATGATTATCGCTTGAATTTTCAACATCTTGTACCTCGGTTTAGTCTGAGTTGGATTGCTTGGTTGGAAAAGTTGGTGCAGTTGAAGGTTAAGGATCGTTTTGCAAATGCGGCTGCTGCGCTTTCTGCGGTACAACCAGTTTATGTGATTCGTACACCCGCAGCCGAGTTAAGTGGGTTGAGACTGGATTTTCAAGCGAAAAAGTTAGGGGAAAAGTTAACTCAGGTGGTTGAGGTGAGGAATTCGGTTCCTGAGACTATGTTACAAGGAATGTGGCGGGTTGTACCTCACGAACACGATCCGACACCAGTTAATTCTCGTCACAGTTGGATTTCTTTGAGTCAGCCGAGTTTCCAAGCTAATCGTTGGCGCTGTCGGGTGACGGTGGATACTCGTTATTTACAAGCCGATCGCGTTTATGAACGAGATTTGTTATTATCAACTAATTCTGATTCTCCAGAACAGTTGGTTAAGGTTAAGCTCCAAACTGCTCCGCTTCCTTTACAAAAGAAAAAGTTACCTTTGGTTTCTTTGGGTTTGTTGATTTTGGCTAGCGCGATCGCGGCTTGGTGGGAGACAATTACTTGGGCTAAGGTGGTGGCGGAAAGTGGCTCGGTTGGCGCTTATGTCGCTGTTTTTGTCTCGGTATTTATGGTCATTTTTGGGCTAACTGCGGCGGTTGCTTCTGGGGCGATCGCGTCTTTGGTTACTCGTTTACGCACGAAGTTTAAAGTTAAATCTCAATCACTTGACAAAATAGTTTCTTTTGTGGTAATGATTTTAGTGGCTTGGTTTGCGGTGCGCTTCGGGGCTTCGTTTCGCACTCCTGAAGCAACAATGACGAGTTTTGCTTTGGTAGATACGGTGCTGTTTTTGGCGGTTTTTCAAGGTAATAAAATTGCCCAAATTTGTCACCAGCGAGGTTTCGGGAGAAGTTTGGCGATCGCGGTTTCTTGCTTAAGTGTCGCTTGGGGAATTACGATCGGATTAGCTTGGCGATTTGGTTGGTTGCATCCGGCGATCGCCACTGCGATAATAGCGATCGGAGTACCTTTGGTTGGTTTAACTATTTATCCCACCCTACAAACAGCAAGATTAACTGCTAACTATCGCTCCTCGGAAAAACGACAACAATTAATTAAACCATAGATTCGAGAGATTGATTAAGCTTAAGCTTTAATTACCTTAACTTAACCAAACAAACCAATCGGCTTTTCTTAAATCTGACTCAAGCTGCACGCGATCGTCAAGCTTTTTTTCGCAGCTATATTTTACATCCAAAAATAACTGAGAATAAGTATCCCACGAATATTAATTAATCTTCTCAAAAATCTGAGCGACATCGAACATAACCAGAGCTATTTCACCTTTGTTTGCTAAAAGATTTTCTGGAGTAAAATCCTTTATCATGGAACAAAGATATCAGTGAAAAGTTACTTTTGGTAGCAGAAAGCTTAATTATGTCAGGAATTGAAAACAAAGTTGTCATTATTACTGGAGCTAGTAGCGGTTTGGGTGAAGCTACTGCACGTCGTTTAGCCAAGGGTAAAGCAAAACTGATGCTGGCTGCGCGTCGAGAAGAACGTTTGCAAGAATTGGTCGCTGAAATCGAAAAAGAGGGCGGTACGGCGAAATATCAAGTGACAGATGTTACGGTTCGTTCTGAGGTAGAAGCGTTAGCTAAAGCTACTCATCAAGCTTATGGACGCATCGATGTGTTGGTCAATAATGCAGGTTTGATGCCATTGTCTCCTCTCGTAGAAACTAAGGTTGAAGAGTGGGAGCAAATGGTGGATGTGAATTTCAAGGGTGTTCTCTACGGTATTGCTGCGGTTTTACCGATGATGCGGGAACAAAAATCTGGTCATATTGTTAATCTTTCTTCGGTAGCGGGACATAAAGTGTTTTCTGGAGGAGCAGTATATTGTGCGACGAAGTTTGCGGTGAAAGCGCTTTCGGAAGGAATTAGAATGGAGTCGAATGGTGAGATTCGGGCGACGAATATTTCTCCGGGGGCGGTAGGTACTGAGTTAACTAATACAATTTCGGACGAGGAGACAGCGAAACAAGTTGAGGAATTGTACTCAGTGGCGATTGACCCAGATGCGATCGCGCGTGCAATTACTTTCGCTATTGAACAACCAGAGGATGTTGATGTCAATGAAATGATTATTCGTCCTACTCAACAAGAACTTTAAGCTATTTTCAGTGAAAAAAAAAGACCGCGAAGTGCTTTGCGGTCTTTCTACATTTAGTTGTAGTTGTCGTTAATTCAAATTTTGAGAAAATCCGAGTAGCGCGTTCCCAATCCGAACTACTCTCAATATTTCTTTACATGAATTGTAACATAACGCACAGACTTTGGCAAAAAAAATTGAAAAATTAAATTTTACTCATCTCCATTAAGATAGATATTTGCCCGGTGTGGCTGTCCCCATAAGACTCGTTCGTGCTTATAGATTGCCATTCCGGGTTTCGCACCTTTAGGTTTATAGACGTTTTTTGGTTCGGTATAAACGACGGGAACCATTTCGCTTTGACGCGCCCGACTGTAACGTGCTGTCAAGTCAGCCGCAAATTGGAGATCGCGATCGCTAGCAACCGCCCCTGGATCTAAGCGTAGCAGAACATGACTCCCCGCGATCTCTTGAGTATGAAACCAAAGGTCATAATCAGAAGCGGTGCGAAATGTCAAGTAGTCATTTTGGCGGTTATTACGACCAATTAACAATTCAAACCCAGAGGGAGTCTGGAAACGGTAAGGTTGGGACTCGTCACTGCGGCTACTGCGTTGTTGAGAAGTATCGAGATATCCTTGTTGGCTAAGTTCGTCACGAATTTCTTCCAGGGTTTGTAAGTCTTCCGGGCGATGGTAAATTGATAACTGAGCGAGGTTATCTTCAACTTGCTCTAAATAATTAATTTCGGCTTTAACTTCTCGCAGCAAAGGTTTGACCGCAATTTGAGCGCGTTTGAGCTTTTGGTGACGTTTATAAAGCGCTTGGGCGTTTTGGACAGCATTTTTTTCCGGGTTGAGAGTAATTTTTACAGGTTCACCAGTCTCAAAATCACTCAACGTAATTGACTTCATTCCCGGTTCCCAAGCTTGCAAATGCGCCATCAGTAAATCAGCTTGTTGGCGATATTTATCGGCTTCATCAGACTCTTGCAAACGTGAGACAAAGTTTTCCGCCTTTTGGTGTTGTTTTTGGAGCAAATTCGCGATTTTTTGCTGAAGTTGATGGTGGAGTTGCGCGAAAATTTGGCGATTAAATTCGTTGTTATAGTAAGTGTTGAGCAGGGTAGAAACGTTTGCTGTGGGTTGAATTACATTCCAACCGAGAACCGTATAACCTTCCGTTGTCCAACCGGGAGTAAAATGGGAATTTGCGAGAATTTCGAGCCATTCTTGCCATTTTTGGAACAGTTTTTCCCAGTCTGTTGCAGACAAAGATTGATTCGACTGTTCGGGATCGAGATTTGCCGATCTTACCAGCGATCGCGCCAAGTTCGGACTCAAACCACGATAACTTTTGAGTAACTGACGAGCCAACTGACCTGGAACCAAGTTTACTCGCTCTTGCCAACGAGATAAAGACTCCGACAAACTCGGAGTAGTATTAGTTAGAGGTGGTGGAATTTCGTAAGGTTGACCTGTCTGGATGGGACGCACACTCGATTGTTTGGCGCTAATTTGACGAGCAGTGGTGACAATCGTCTGATTACCATCAGTGAGGATCACATTACTATATTTTCCCATCACTTCGACATAAAGATGCCAAAGCGGGATCTCCCCTGGACGTTGAGCAAATTGTAGATCCAAAACTCGTTCCCAAGGCGCAAGATAAGCAAGATTAATTAAAGCCAAACCTTTCAATTGATGTCGTAACTGATCGCTAAAAGTAAAGGTATCTGGTATTCTCGGTGGAGGATCTCCGATACAAATTCTCGCAGCTTGGGGATGCCAACAGATATCCATCCAGCCACGTTTTTTGAGAGTACGCAAACAAATTGTGAGATTATAGCGATCGCGTTGATATACTTGTTCAATTTTCGCCGGAACCCACTCAGCTAGCAATTCCGCACGCGCCGCAGTTAAAGTTGTAAAATCAACAGGTTGCATCGTCTTGGTGATTGGTGATTGGTGATTGGGGATTGGGGATTGGGGATTGGGAGAATTGGAGGAATTGGAAGAATTGGGAGTGTTGGAGGAATTGGGAGTGTTGGGAGAATTGGGAGGAATTGGGAGAATTGGAGGAATTGGGAGTGTTGGGAGAATTGGGAGGAATTGGGAGAATTGGAAGAATTGGGAGTGTTGGAGGAATTGGGAGTGTTGGAGGAATTGGGAGTGTTAGGAATAAAGAGCCATTTTCATAACCAATATTTACTCTTCCAACTCCTCCGTATCCCCAATTTCCTCCGTATCCCCAATTTCCTCCGTATCCCCCAACTCCTCCGTATCCCCAATTTCCTCCGTATCCCCAATTTCCTCCGTATCCCCCTTCCAGTCCCCAATTTCCTCCCTACGGTAGAGGGTATATTCCCAATACCTAGTTAAATTCCGAAAGAATTAGCGAAGAAAAAGGATAAAAAAGACAAAAAACCGGAAAAGAGTAGCAATTATGATGGTAAAGCTAAATTTTTCTGGCTAACATTGAAAGAAAGATAGTATATTCGCTCCTTATCAAGAAATACGATTCTCATGGATATTCAACTGATCAATATCGGTTTTGGTAATATAGTCTCGGCAAATCGCGTCGTCGCGATTGTTTCTCCAGAGTCCGCCCCAATCAAGCGTATTATTACAGATGCACGCGATCGCGGGCAACTAATTGATGCTACCTATGGTCGTCGTACTCGTGCAGTGATCGTAACTGACTCTTCGCACGTTATTTTATCAGCAATTCAGCCAGAAACCGTAGCCCATCGCTTTGTAATTAGCAAAGACGCGCAAGCCAACAGTAACTAAGTCTAGCTCAAATCCAATGACAACTGGTAAACTAATTGTGTTGACCGGACCGAGTGGCGTAGGAAAAGGAACGTTAGTGCGATCGCTCTTGGCTCGTCATCCAGAATTATACCTTTCTATCTCCGCTACCACCCGGAAACCTCGTCCGGGTGAAGTCGAGGGAAAAGATTACTATTTTCTCTCCCGCGAGCAGTTTGAAAACCTCATCCACTCTGATAATTTACTAGAATGGGCTGAATATGCTGGCAATTACTACGGTACTCCCAAAGCTGCTGTAGTCAAGCAAATTGAGCAAGGTAAGTCAGTAATTTTAGAGATTGAAGTCGTGGGTGCAAGGCAAATTAAACAAACTTTCCTCGATGCTTTCTTAATCTTTATTCTACCCCCCTCTGTGGAAGAATTAGAACGTCGCTTGCGCGGGAGAGGAAATGATGCTCCAGAAGCAATTATCAAGCGCTTAAAACGTGCCGCAGAAGAACTTGCGGTGGCTGACGCATTTGATTTACAAATAGTTAATGATGATTTGGAAGTTGCTCTTGAGGAGGTTGAAGCAGCTATTTTTGGATTTACTAGCTAAAGTTATCCTCATTCTTAACAGTTTGGCATAACTTCAGTAACGAGAAACAAAATTTGTTTGGGTTAACTATGTTGAGCGAGAGCAACTTTTAGCGACATTTATCGTCAAAGCTGAGAGGAAAGTGAAAAAACTGCTTAAGTGTCTGACACAATAATTTTGATTCTCAATTGTGTTAAAGAATATTCTCCTGAGTAGAGATAAGTTACTTTCTTCAGGATCTAATAAAACAGATAATTCCAATTTGGAATTAAGAGTTTTTTTTCTGAATTTTGGGTGTAGCTTCCAGAAAAAATCCCTAAAGCTTTGACAGGAGTGAACGCTACAATGTCTATTTATCCTCATCAGAAAAAACAAGTAAAAATTGGTTTAGTTGCGGTTTATTTGGTTACTGGCGCTGCTTTACCTATCCTTAATTGTTTAGCTGTTAACGCTCAATTTACTTCAAATTCAGTAACAAAAATTCCCGTTCCCCCAGAACCTACTTTAGTTCAACCAAATTCAACTACAACTGTTAAAGTTAACACGAATGTTCCCCAAGGAACGAAAATTATGGTTAATAAAAAAGAGGCAGAAAAAATTGTTGTTGCAACTGATGAAACAGTAGCTTTAACTGTAAAAATAGAAAAAACTGTTGTTAGTCCTTGGGGAACAACTTTATTACCCGCAGGAAGCGAAATTATCGGGGAAATAACTCCTGTGAATCGAGGTTCTCAATTTATCGCTAAAGAGATTATTATTAATGGTGAAAGTAGCCCGATTGAAGCTTATTCAGGGATAATTACTAATACCCAAAGAATTCGTCGTGGCGCGAATGCTGGTACAATTATTAAAGGTGCTTTGCTCGGTGGTGGTGCAGCCGCAGCACTTGCTGCTTTAACCGGAGATGGTGCGATCGCTACTGAAGAAGTTTTAGCTGGAAGTGGCGTTGGTGCAGTTGCGAGTTGGTTGATAGCTAAACGTTGGGTTGATGTCGTTGTCATCGATCCTCAGCAAGATTTAAACTTGACTCTCGCAAAGGATCTCTCTGTTTCCGTTATTCCCGGTATTTAAAAGATTCGGAGAAACTAGAATTTGTCATTCCAGTGATAATCTATAGAACGT
>JAWQFW010000250.1:0-7773 GCA_035968095.1 Oscillatoria sp. PMC 1068.18 | reverse complement strand
GTTATATATAGTTGATGATTAACTGAATTTGAAATAGACAGCGCTAAAGCGTTGACTACGAACTAAAATACTGACTAGGAACTAAATTTATGGCATGATTAAACTTGGATGTTGTAGCGAGAGGAATTATGTCAGCGAATGCTCCGACGATTCTAGCTTTGGATTTTGATGGTGTTGTTTGTGATGGGTTAAAGGAATATTTTCAGACGACAGTGAAAACTTATCGACTTATTTGGGAGAATGAGAGTAAACAAGATTTAGAGGAATATGCAGAAAGTTTTTATCGATTGCGTCCGGTAATTGAGATAGGCTGGGAAATGCCGATCTTGTTGCGATCGCTAATTTTAGGATTTCCAGAAGCTAGAATATCACAAAGTTGGTCTGAGGTGGCGGCGGAAATTATCGCAAGCGAAAATTTAAATGGTGCGGAAATTGGGGCAAAATTAGATAAAGTTAGGGATAATTGGATTAAAACGGATCTCGATAGTTGGTTGAGTTTACATCGCTTTTATCCGGGTGTCGTGAAAAAAGTGCAAAATGTAATCGCTAATAACACAACTCAATTATTCATTATCACGACCAAAGAAGGACGCTTCGCGAAAAAATTATTACAACAAGCAGGAATTGAATTATCCCCAGAGTCAATAATTGGGAAAGAAGCGAAATCTCCCAAACATCAAACCTTACGTCAAATTATCGCTAAATCTCAAACAAATAATCTTCAAATTTGGTTTGTGGAAGATCGACTGAAAACCCTTCAGTTGGTACAAAAACAAGAAGATTTATCCGAAATTAGTTTATATTTAGCCGATTGGGGTTACAATACCGAAAAAGATCGTCAAACAGCGCAGGAAAATCCAAGCATAAGTTTACTCTCATTGCAACAGTTTGCTCAAGATTTTTCCGCCTGGAATTAACTTTACTGGGTACGATTATGCTTGACTTAGCCAAACTCACAGGACAAATTCCCGGTATTAGCCAACATCTTACCAAAGAAGCCTTGGCGAGTCGCAAACGTTTGGAATTAGCGGAAAATTTATTAGGAGAAAGTCAAGCAAGACAGGTAGAGTTAGTAGACTCTCATCAAAAATGGCGCGATCGCCTGATTTTTGCGGCTGCTTGCCCTGTGGAACCTCTTGATACTAAAATTTACCTCAAAGCCCCTCCCTACACTCACAGCGTCTTTGCTACCGATGGTTCGCAAATATCTCCTTCTCACCACGAAATCGCTTATTGTTATTTAATCAATATCGGTCGGGTAATGTTACACTACGGACAAAGTTTACATCCACTTCTCGATAGCATCCCCGAAGTATTTTACCGCCCAGAAGACCTTTATGTCTCGAAACAATGGGGTATTCGCACCGATGAATGGATGGGCTACCGACGCACAGTTTCCGAAGCTCAAATTTTAGCAGAAATGGCGAGTAATTGGGTAAAACCTCCGGGCGCACATTATGAACCTAATTTAGCACTTGTAGACGGTTCTTTAATTTTATGGTTTATTGAGAGTTTGCCGCTAGAAGCTAGAGAAACAATTCTTTTCCCAATTTTGGCAGCTTGGGACGAACTGCGGCAAAGTAAAATTCCCTTAATGGGTTATCTTAGCGCCTCTCGGAGCATCGAAGCTGTGAACTTTTTGCGTTTACAAGCTTGTACCCACGAGACACCAAACTGTGTGGTTAATTGTAGCAATTTGAGCGATCGCTATCCTTGTCAAATTATCGACCCCTTGCGCGATGCCACACTTTGGGCAAATATATTAGAACCAGGACAAAGAGGGGCTTTGTGGAAAAGTTCCGCGAAAATCCTCGAACTCTACGATGAGTCATTGCAAGTATACTTCTGTTACGTTCACGTCGGGACAGAAATCGCCAGAATCGAAGTTCCCGCTTGGGTAGCAGAGGATACAGAATTATTCGAGCAATCTCTGGGTATTATGTTAGGACAGGTGTATAAAGGTTACGGCTATCCAGTCGCCCTCGCTGAGTCTCATAACCAAGCAGTAGTCAGAGGTGGCGATCGCGCCCGTTTCTTCGCCCTTTTAGAACAGCAAATGATCCGCGCAGGCTTGAAAAACGTTGGTACATCTTACAAAGAAGCCCGTAAACGCGGTAGTGTCGCTTAGAAATTGCAATAATTGCAATATTATTAAAAATTTGAATACTTGTAATCATAATAGCCCGCGCAGGCGGGCTTTGTCCGTGTAGCCGCCCGTTTACGGGTTCGGCTATGATTAACCTTCATGATGACTAATACGGGCTAATACTGGTTCTGCTATTTTATTCTAATCCCGACTCAAATCGCCGCGATCGTCCTTCGGTTCATCAATCATTTGCGGCGTTACCATTGGATTATCAGCAACTTCCTGCGGAGTATTATTCTCAACTTGATTCGGCGTACTTACCAACTCTTCAACCTTAACAGTTTCTGGTTCTTTATTTTCCTTATCTTGACTCATAAATAATTGTTCATCATCTACATTCAACAGCTACAATTTAAACCTCTCTCTCTGAAAAACAAACTATCCCAAGGAAGAGATAAAAAAATTATATTGCCTTTACTCGATAACTGATTTCACTGTCCTAATAGGAATAAAAAGAGAAAACGCTTCACCTTCTAAAGAAACAAAACCATATTTCAAATAAAATTCATTTGCTTGTTCATTAATCGCATCTACTGTAATAGCAAAAATTCCTATTTCTGAAGAAAGGCTAACTGCACTAAGAAAACACTTAACTAATAAAGCTTTTCCTAGCCCTCTCCCTTGCATGGATAAATCTACAGCTAATTTCCCAATACGCATAGCAGGAAGAGGATAACGCGGTAATCCTTTTCGATACTGTTCCGGTAAAGATGTAAACTCAATTTGACCCATACTCAGAGAATAATAGCCAACAACTTGTCTACTTTCCGCATCAACAATTGCGACAAAAGTCTTAGCAACGTTTTTAACGTGGTTCTGTCGAGCATATTTTTTCAAGTAATCATTTAATGCGGGAACACCACAATCAAAATTATCTCTCCTAACACTACTATCTATGGGAAGAAAAATAAATTCCACAGTTTACCACTTCCCGTATTTTTCTTGATGCTCTTTAATCGCTGCTTTCAAAGCTTCATTTGCTTTTGGAGGGTTTTCCAATGCTTCCATAAATATATCTCTATCTCGGTCAGAGAGAACCATGCGGTCATAATTAGCAATATCTTCAATTGCTGAATTTAACGCTTGATGGATAATGTAATCATGCAAACTAAGTCCTGTCATAGCAGCCGCTTTTTCTAGTCTTTCAATCTGTTCCGAACTTAATTTCAGGGTAATGGTAGCTTTTTTACTTGATGTAGACATAATTTTGGGGAATGTTTACTATTTCATTTTATCACTATATTTGATTATCCTAAAAATATTATTAGACAATCGCGCATTTTATGGCATCCTAAAATAAGAGCTACACGAGGTAAATAATGTCCGCAGAAAAACAAATAGTTGTCATCGGTGCAGGTTGGGCTGGTTTGGGTGCAACTTATCATTTAGCTAAACAAGGTTACAAAGTTACTTTACTCGAAGCTGCACCCTATCCTGGAGGTTTAGTCGCAGGTTGGAAAACTACAGAAGGACGTTCGGTAGAAGGTGGTATTCATGGTTTTTGGTATCCCTACAAAAATATCTTTCATTTAGTACAAGAATTAGGTTTAAAACCTTTTACTCCTTTTACTCGTTCTTCCCAATATTCTCCCGCAGGATTAGAAGTAGAATCACCTTTATTTCAAGAAGAACCTCGGCTGCCAACTCCTCTCGGAACTTTTCTTTATACTCGCTTCAAACGCTTACCTTTAATTGACCGACTTTCGGCTTTACCTTTGCTTTATGCGGTAATTGATTTTGATAATTCTGACGCAGCTTGGCGACGCTACGATAAAGTAACTGCTAGGGAATTATTCAAACAATTTGCTGTTTCCGAACGACTCTACAAAGATAGTTTTGAACCAATGCTTTTAGTTGGTTTATTTGCTCCCGGCGAACAGTGTTCTGCCGCCGCAGCTTTGGGAATGCTTTATTACTTCATTTTGGCTCACCAACCCGATTTTGATGTCGTCTGGTGTCGAGGAACGGTCGCAGAAATGATTTTTCAACCTTGGGTGCAGCGAATTGAAAAGCTTGGCGGAAAGGTGCTAACTAATAAGCGAGTTGATGACATTCTTCTTGATGAAACAGGTAATGCGAAAGCGGTAGTTTGTGGGGAGGAAATTTTTCCAGCCGATGCAGTAATTTCCGCAGTTAGTGTTAATGGAGTGAAAAAGATTGTCGCTGGAAGTTCCACTTTAAAAAATTATCGTCAGTTTCTTGATTTACAAAATTTAGGTGCAATTGATGTTTTAGCAACTCGCTTATGGTTCGACCGCAAAGTGTTTGTTCCGCTTCCTTCTAATGCTTGTTTTGGTTTCGACAAAACTACAGGTTGGACATTTTTTGATTTGAATAGTTTGCAGGATGAATATCAAGATGAACCTGGTAGCGTAATTGAAGCAGATTTTTATCATGCAAATCAATTGTTACCGATGACAGATGAGCAAATTATTGAGAAAGTACATCGAGATTTGGCTGTTTGTGTACCGGAGTTTCAGCAAGCGAAAGTAATCGATAGTAGTGTAATTCGCGTATCCCAAGGAGTAACACATTTTGCCCCCGGTAGCTATCAGTATCTTTTACCAGCAAAGACGAATATTCCTAATTTATTTATGAGTGGAGATTGGGTTATAACTCGTCACGGTTCGTGGTCGCAAGAAAAAGCTTATGTAACGGGTTTGGAAGCAGCAAATTTAGTTATCGAACGCTTTGGTTTTGGAGAAAAAGCTGATATTATTCCTGTAGAATCAGACGAAGCTCATATTGAAGTAGGGAGAAAGATTAATCAGACAATTCGAGAGTTGGGGAAAAATTTGTTACCTAATTTTTGGCTACCTTAGATCTCGAAGTAGTATGTTTGGGAAATTTAATTGAGGCGATCGCATTTGTAGTTTAAAATACATGGGGAAGCTTAGATATGGTTGCAGCGATGACAATCTACCAAGTGCGGCTGATTAATTCTAAATTTAATCTAGATCGCACAATTTCTGTTCCAGAAGACCAATATATTCTGGATATAGCTGAAGAAGCGGGTATTCGTCTCCCTTCCGGATGTCTCCAAGGAGAATGTTCGGTTTGCGTTGCGAAACTGATTAGCGGTAAAGTCGATCAAAGTGAGCAAAAGTTTCTTCAACCTGCTGAAATTGAAGCTGGTTATACTGTTACTTGTGTGGCTTACCCTCGCTCTGATTGTACTTTAGAAACGCATCAGGAAGAAGTTCTTTATCAGTCTTCTCTTTATTATCAAAATGATTCTTTCCAGTCTTGATTAGTTGTGATTTTATACCTCGCGCAGAGACGCAGAGACGCAAAGAAAGAAACGCAAAAAGGTGGTATATGTCTACTGAAAATGATCTTGGATTTACTGTTGAGGAAGCTAGAAAAATTTTAGATAAGTTTAGCTGTACTGAGGTTAAAGAGGTTGAGTCAGCAGTTGAAAAAAAACAATTACGGCAAGCTTTGTTATTAATTACTGGTTTGTCTGAGTCGGAAAATTTGGGGGTTTGTGCTGATAATTCTCAACAAGCTTTTGCGGCTTTGTCTAGTTATTTGCAAGCAATGGATTATCGAGTTAATTTTGATTTAGCGTCAATAACTCCAGTGGAAAAGCCAGTTTATCTTAAGTATAATACTCAGAAAAAAGCTTATTATCTTGATTCTTATACGGGTAAATATCGCGGGGTACTTGTTTCTTGTCAGTCGGAAGATGATGACGTGAATGGAGTTTATGGTCATTTACCTTTGAATTTATTTAGCGAATAATTAAGAGGAAAAATATGGTTCATCAAGAACAAATTGAAGTTTCAACTACTGCTAACGGCGATATGCACGACTTGACAAATAAGGTCAATCATGTTGTCAAAAATTCGGGGGTTAAAACCGGAATTGCTCATATTTTTAATATCGGAAGTACCGCCGCGATTGGTACTATTGAATATGAACCAGGATTACAGCGAGATTTACCGGAAATTTTAAATAAATTAATGCCTCCTAGTCGTGATTATGGACATGAACAAACATGGCATGATGGGAATGGACATTCTCATTTACAAGCGACAATGTTGGGTCCAGAATTAACTGTTCCTGTAAGAAATGGTAAACTAGCTTTAGGAACTTGGCAACAAATTTTTCATCTCGAATGTGATATTAAACCTCGTCAACGTCAGATTATTATTACTGTTTATGGAGAATAGAAGTATTATTAACAAATGAACACAAAATTAGACGTGATTTCTGAACCTTTAATCGTTGGCTGTTGGCAACTCGATAACCGCAGTTGGAAATCTCTTTCTGAAGTAGAAATTGAACGGACTTTTGATACTTATTTAGCTTGCGGAGTTACTCATTTTGATACGGCTGATATTTACGGGCGTAGCGAACAATTATTAGGTCGTTTTTTGCAGGGAAGAGACTGTACAATTTTGACCAAAGCTGTGTTCTTTAGTGGTATTCCTACTTCTAGACAAATTCAAAGTAAAATAGAAAATTCGTTGCGAAATTTGCGACGTGAAACTCTCGATTTAGTACAAATACATTGGCAAAATCCTCAACTCGATTTTGCTGCTACTTTCGAGATTTTTGCTAAACTTTTGGAACAAGGGAAAATTCGTCAGTTAGGTGTCACTAATTTCAATACACCAATGCTGCAAAAGGCGATTCAATTTGCGCCAATTATTACTAATCAAGTACAATATAGTTTGATCGACCGCCGTGTGGAAAAGTCGATGCAGTCGTTATGTTTAGAAAAAGAAATTATGCTGCTACCTTACGGTCCGTTAGCAGGTGGTTTTCTGGCTGATAAGTTTCGCGGTGTGAAGTCACCACCATCAGAAAATGAACACGCCCGTGGCTTTTATTATAGTAGTATGATTATGCGTCATGGTGGGTGGTCGCCTGTGCAAGAAATGCTTGATGCTTTAGCGCAAGTAGGAAGAAAATATCAGCTTAATGTTGCTCAAGTTGCTTTGAATTGGGTGAAAAATCAATCTGGAGTTGGTGCAGTTATTTCTGGTTTTACTCCTCAACGTCGCCAAATTCAAAGTAATCTTGCAGGATTAAAAGCAAGTATTGATGCGGCTGATTTGCAATTTCTTAGTGAAAAATCTGCTATTTTGTTTGAGCAGACTGGAGATATTTATTCTTATGAACGAGGCTAATTTTATTGACAATAAATTTGATTTTTCTGGCTTAATTTAGTTATATAACTCGATTTTTATCTAATCCTTGTTTAACCCAATTAATACATTCGCTAGGGTTAGAAAATAATTTGGGTGCGGCAATGTTTTTTAATTCGTTGGGGGGATAATGGTCGTAAAAACATTTACCTGTTTCTTGGTGGATAATGATTAAATTGTTTTGGTAAGTGTAGCGTTGCTGAAAGTAATCGATTTTGCTGAAGTTTTCTTCGCATTCATGAAGATGTTTTTTCGCAATAAGAAGAATTTCTTCTAGGTTACTTGAATAAAGTTTGGCTGGGTTTTCGGTTTGATGGAGGTGATTTTTGTGTCCTTGTTCGGAAAGTAAAGCGTAGGAATATATAGGGTTTCCGTCAGCTTGGGTATAGAGAAAGGGGATAATTAGATAACCTTGATAGGAAACAGATTTTTGGTAAATAAATTTACTCATTTTTCAAAAAGATTATTGAC
>JAWQFW010000249.1:0-7789 GCA_035968095.1 Oscillatoria sp. PMC 1068.18 | reverse complement strand
CCCCAATCCCCAAACCCCAAACAAACATTCGCGAAAATTATGTGCCAAGCTTAACATAAAAGTGTAGCTGCCGAACTTAGAATCTTAGGAGCGAAGTCTAATGAGCAACTATCCAGATTTTTGCCACCCCAGATATCAAATCGTCCGAGAATTGGGAAGAAACCGCGAAGGAGGACGTATTACCTACCTTGCTACTGGTGAAACGGAAAAAAAAATGGTCGCCTTGAAACAGTTTCGCTTTGCTCAAGCAGATTCTAACTGGGAAGGTTACAAAACTTATCAACGCGAACTACAACTGCTGCAAGAATTAGATTATCCAGGTATTCCTCGCTATGTTGATGCTTTCGAGACTCCAGAAGGTTTTTCTTTGGTACAAGAATATATTCCCGCACCTTCTTTAGCTGAGAGACACAGTTTTAAACCCGATGAAATCAAACATATTGCGGTATCAATCTTAGAAATTTTAAGAAATTTACAAAATCGTCTTCCTCCGGTAATTCATCGGGATCTCAAACCAGAAAATATCTTGCTTGACGAGCAATTAAATGTTTATTTGGTTGATTTTGGTTTAGCTCGAATTGGTTCTCAAGATGTTGCTGCTAGTAGTATTGCCGCAGGTACGCCCGGGTTTATTGCTCCGGAGCAATTATTTAATCGTCCCCTCAGTTTAGCAACCGATTTATATAGTTTGGGTGCAACTTTATTTTGTTTGCTCACTGGGACTCGTTCGGCAGATATTGGGAAGTTAATCGATGAGAATTATCGCTTTAATTTTCAGCTTCTCGATTCGCGATTAAATAAGTCTTTCGTGAAGTGGCTGAAAAAAATGCTCTCACCAGTTGCTCAAAAGCGCTATCCGAATGCAGCTTCGGCTTTAGCCGCATTAAAACCTTTAGAGGTGATGAATTCTCCAGCTAATTTAACTCACTGGAAATTAGCTGGCTTAGTTGTAGCTTTAGTCAGTATTAGTTTAGTTGGCGAATTAGACAAGTTATTTCAACAACCAGTTTCTCCGGAACTTCCACCTGTGGTAGAAACAGATGTGGATTTAGCTAGAGAATTTTTCCAAGAAGGCGAAAGATTGCGCGAACAAGGTGCAGATCAAAGAGCATTAATTGCTTATGATGAAGCAATTAGATTAAGACCTAATTATAGCGAGGCATTTTCAAGTCGTTGTCAGGTGCTGCAAAAAATGGAGCGTTATCCAGAAGCCTTAACAGCCTGCGATCGCGCCCTCTCGATTAATTCTAGCTCCAAACAAACATGGAATCGACAAGCAGGTGCTTTCGCAGGTTTAGGTAGAAACCGTGAAGCGATCGCCACTTACACTCGCGCCTTACAACTCGATCCCGACTACTATTGGGCTTGGAATGACCTCGGAAACATTTACAATCAGGAAGGACGTTACGCCGAAGCCCTAGCTGCGGCACAAAGAGCGACAGAACTCGATCCTTACACTTATAATGCTTGGAAGGTACGCGGCGAAGCGGAACTTGGTTTACAACGCTATCCTGCCGCCCTAAATTCCTTTGCATCAGCAATCAAAATCAATCCAGAGGAATCTTGGAGTTGGTATGGACAAGGCGTAGCCCTAGAAAAAATTGGTAGCAATACTGACGCGATCGCCTCTTACAATCAAGCAATTCAGCTTAATCCTGAGTTCTATTTAGCCATCGAAAAGAAAAGACAATTACTGGCGAAATCAGCCCCGTAAATCCCCACTTTTATCCTTTTGTCAATCGCAAAATTTCACTTTCAAATAGGCAAATGAATAACCATCCAGATATTTACCGCAGAGGCTATCAAATTGAAACCAAGTTAGGGCATAATCGCACAGGAGGTCGAGTCACTTACAAAGCGAAAAATCTCAACACAAAACAAACTGTAGTCATCAAACAGTTTCAGTTTGCTCAACCCGGAACTAGCTGGATTGACTACGAAGCTTACACCAAAGAAATTGAAGTTTTGATCTCCCTAATTTCACCGAATATCCCTCGTTACCTCGATTCATTTGAAACAGCTACAGGTTTTTGTTTAGTACAAGAATATAAACAAGCCTATTCCCTTGCCCAACTCCGGCATTTTACTCCCCAAGAAATAAAAGAAATCGCCTTAGCAACATTAGACGTTCTCATCTATCTTCAATCAGCTTCTCCGCTCGTAATTCACCGCGATCTTAAACCAGAAAATATCCTGGTTGACCATTCTCAACCGCGAAATGTTTACTTGGTGGATTTCGGTTTTGCCCACCAAGGAAATCAAGATGTTGGTGTTAGCAGCGTGGTCAAAGGTACATTAGGATTTATGCCCCCGGAACAATTATTTAATCGGCAACTAAGTGAAGCCTCGGACTTATATAGCTTAGGTGTCACCTTAATTTGCCTCCTTACCAAAACCAAATCGAGCGAAGTTGGGAACTTAATTGACGAAACATTTCGCTTGAAATTTCGCTCCCAACTACCAGAAATTAGTTGGCAATTTGGGCGTTGGTTAGAGAAAATGGTGGCACCAAACCCGAAAAAACGCTATCCTAACGCAAGATCCGCCAAAGCCGCTTTAGAAAATATCTCCGTTACCGACAAAGCTTACCAAATTCAACTAAGTGAGAAATTAGTCAAGCAAATAAAAAGTTGGTCTGTGGCGATCGCACCAATCACCAAACCAGCAACCGCCCTTTGCTGGATCTTAACACTCAGCGCGATGGCTTCCTTCAACACTTATCGAACCCATTCCCCGCAACAAAAACTTTCTTCCCACAGTCAAATTATCAACCCCCTCAGCCAGTTACGGGATACTGGTAAATGTCCCGGTTGCTATCTCCCAGAAGCAAATCTCCAAGGTGCAAATCTCCAAAACGCTGACTTAGAAGCCGCCTATCTACGAAAAGTAAATTTCGAGGGTGCATACCTCCGAGGTGCAAACTTTCAAAATGCCTTTCTTAAAGGTGCTAACCTAGAACAAACTTACCTTCGTGCCGCAAATTTTAATAACGTTAAACTCGAAGGTGCAAATCTCCAAAACGCTAACTTAGGAGGAGTAAATATGCAATTTGCTAACCTAGGAGAAGCATATTTAAAAAGTGCCAATTTAGAGTTTGCTAACCTCAAAAGTGCCAATCTCGAAAAAGCCAATCTCAAAAGCGCTAACCTCAAAGGCGCTGACTTAACTAATGCTTACTTAGAAGCAGCTTCTCTCAAAAACGTTCAGTTAGAAAACGCCTATCTTCTTGGAGCAAAACTGAAAAATGCCCAGTTAGATTCTGCCGACTTAGCCAATGCCGAACTTTCCGGCGCAGACTTAGAAAATGCCAATCTCGAAGGTGCAGATTTAGCCGGGGCTGACCTCACTGGAACAAATCTCAAAAATGCCAATCTTTGGAATGCTAATTTAGTCGGTGCCAAGCTGAAAGGTGCAATTCTTCCTGATGGAACAAAACATGAATAAACAGCAACCAGTTATCAGCAAATAGTTGATAAGTTTCAATTCTCAACTGAAAACTTTCTCAGCAATAACCAAAACAGACTATGAAACCAAACCGAAATTTTTCTAACTATAACTATCAAATTAGGAAAGAATTAGGCAGAAATCGACAAGGTGGAAGAATTACTTACCTCGGCAACCATCTCAACTCCGAACAAGAAGTAGTAATTAAAGAATTTCGCTTTGCCGATAACGATTCGAGTTGGACAGGTTTTCAAGCCTGCGAACGTGAAGTGCAAATGCTCCAAAAGCTCGAACACTCAGGTATTCCTCGCTATCTAGATTGCTTTGAAACTGAGACAGGTTTTTGTATTGTTCAAGAATATAAACAAGCCCCATCTCTAGCAGAAATTAAGAATCTTTCTCCCGCAGAAATTAAGCAAATTGCGGTGAAAATTTTAGAGATTTTAGTTTATCTTCAAGCACAAAAACCACCGATAATTCATCGCGATCTCAAACCAGAAAATATTTTAGTTAATTCCACCGCACCATTAGCAGTAACTTTGGTTGATTTTGGTTTTGCGACGGGGGAAGGTGATGTTACTAGCAGTAGCTTAATTAAAGGAACGGTTGGCTTTATGCCCCCGGAACAATTACTAAATCACGAACTTAGTTTAGCTTCGGATTTATACAGTTTAGGAATAACTTTAATTTGTCTCTTAACGCAAACGAAAACTAACCAAGTTGGCAAATTAGTCGACGAAAATTATCGCATTAATTTTAAGCAGCTTTGCCCTAATTTCAGCCGTAAGTTTCTGGAATGGTTAGAAAAAATGGCAGCACCAAATCCGAAACAGCGCTTTCCTAATGCTGCTACAGCCCTCAAAGCTTTGCAACCAATAACAGTTGTTAAACATTCTTGGCAAGATAGTTTTAAACAAAAACAACCTAGTTTTGTTTTCGGCTTAACTAGCTTAACTGCTTTTGCTTTAGGATTAGGGATTACTATTGCTAGTTTACAACAAAGTTATACAGAAATTGCTGCTCAACAAGAAGTTAGTTTCTCGTCTGAAGAATTAAGTGAATATACTAATTGTCCTGGTTGTAGTTTAGCGGGAGCTAATTTTCAAGGGAAGAACTTACGTGATGCTCAATTGGAAGGCGCGAATTTAGAAGGTGCTAATCTCAAAGGGGCAAATTTAAGTGGGGCAAATTTACGAGGTGCTAATCTTCGTGGGGCGGAACTACAAGGGGCGGATTTAACTTATGCTCAGTTACATGGTGTAGATTTAACTTATGCTCAGTTACAAGGAGCAAAATTACAAAATTCTGAGCTTGAAGGTGCGGATTTAAGTCATGCTCAATTACGAGGTGCTAATTTAGAAAAAGTTAGTTTGCGCGATACGAAAATTAATTATGCAACTCAGTTAACAGATAAGTGGGGTTTGGTTTGGCGAATTGTGAATAATGGTGCGGAAGGAATTGATTTAAAAAATGTGGATTTATCTGGTGCTAATTTGAATTTTGCGAATTTACGTTGGGCAAATTTAGAGGGTGTTAATTTGGCAGGTGCTTATTTACAAGGTGCTTTTTTAGAGGGCGCACAACTGCGGAATGCTAGTTTGTTTGCTGCTAATTTAGAGGGAGCTAATTTGCAAGGTGCGAATTTAGAAAATGTTAATTTACGAGAAGCTTTTTTGCAGAATGCTGATTTAGAAAATGCTTATTTGTATCGGGCGTTGTTGCAAGAAGCGATGTTTTATGATGCGAATTTGCGTAATGCTGATTTACAGGATGCTGAGATTGCTGAGGCTAATTTCCAAGGTGCAAATTTGGAAAATACGACGATGCCTTAGTTGCTTTTGATTTTTATGTATCCTCGCGATCTTGGCAAAAGATTGGGGACGGGCTAGCTTGGTTGTGAGCAAGATATCCCCGGACAGATGCTAATTAAATGAAAAAAAATTTGTATTTTTGTATACTAGAGTTAAGATTTAACTAAAATTGTTTAAGTTAAGAGGCAACAGAAAAATTCGTGAGTAGATATCCGAATATTACGTCTGAGGAAGGAATCAGGCGCTACGACGCGCAGGAAATCGCTCGTTATTGTCGCCGCCATTTGTGGAAAGTTATTGGTAGAGCCTTGACAATTGCCTGGTGTTTTGGTACTTTCGTAATCGCTTTACAGTTAGACAAATGGCGCGGTAAGCAAGAGATTAAGAAATTTCAGCGCGCCCGACAGTTGCGGCAAATTCTGACTCGTTTGGGTCCGACGTTTATTAAGGTAGGACAAGCACTTTCAACTAGACCGGATTTAATTCGCAAAAATTTTTTACAGGAGTTAACGAAACTCCAAGACCAACTGCCACCGTTTAACAGCGATCGCGCTTTCAAGATTATCGAATCTCAGTTAGGTCGCAAGCTGAACGAACTCTATCAAGAAATTTCCCCCGAACCAGTAGCCGCAGCCAGTCTCGGTCAAGTATATCGCGCTTTTTTACATAGTGGTGAAGAAGTTGCAGTTAAGGTACAGCGACCAAATTTATTACCAATCATCACCTTGGATTTATATTTAATGCGCTGGGGTGCAAGTTGGTTAGCACCGTGGCTACCATTAAACCTCGGTCACGATCTGACTTTAATTGTTGATGAATTCGGCTGTAAGTTATTTGAAGAAGTAGATTATCTCAACGAAGCGCGGAATGCAGAAAAATTTGCGACTAATTTCCGTGACGATCCCCACGTGAAAGTTCCGGCAATTTATTGGCGCTATACTAACACCCGTGTCCTAACTTTAGAATGGATTAACGGCTTTAAGTTGACTGATACCGCCAAAATTAAAGCGGCAAATCTCGACCAAAATAAACTCATTGAAATTGGGGTAACGGCTGGGTTACGACAGTTGCTCGAATTTGGCTTTTTCCACGCAGATCCCCATCCTGGTAATTTATTTGCGCTTCCCGATGGTCGGATGGCGTTTATTGACTTTGGGATGATGGATCAATTAGAGGAATTTACCAAAGAAACGATCGCCTCTTCGGTAGTTCACTTAATTAACAAAGATTACTACGGTTTAGCTGCTGATTTTGTTGACCTTGGCTTTTTAACTCCCAATACACCCATCGAACCAATTATCCCGGCTTTGGAACAAGTGTTAGGAAAAGCAATGGGAGAAAGCGTCGCTAATTTTAACTTTAAAACGATTACCGACGAATTTTCCGAGTTAATGTATGATTATCCTTTCCGAGTTCCGGCGAAATTTGCGTTAATTATTCGTTCGCTGGTAACTCAGGAAGGATTAGCCCTTTCTCTAAATCCAGAGTTCAAAATTGTCGAAGTTTCCTATCCTTATGTTGCGCGACGCTTGCTAACTGGAGAATCTCCGCAAATGCGGCGACGTTTAATTGATGTTTTGTTTAAAGATGGGACTTTCCAGTGGAAGAGACTGGAAAATATGATCGCGATCGCGCGTTTGGATGGTAATTTTGATTTCTTACCGACTGCTCAACTCGGTTTACAATATTTACTGTCTGAAGAAGGTCAGTATCTCCGCCGTCAGTTGTTACTCGCTTTAACTGAAAACGATCGCCTCCATACAGAAGAAGTTCAGCGTTTGTGGAATTTGGTTAAAGATGACCTTCAACCGGGACAGTTGTTTAACGTTGCACTTACTGCAATCCGGAGTTTCTCTAACGAAAGAGTAGCGACTCCGATTCCGACAACCAAAGCACCCTTGATTAAATAAGCTGGTACTAGGTATAAGGTGGTCGGTCGTGGCATAATTAACTACCGACTACTTTATTACTACTCGACTAACTCTTAACAACTTATGTACTATCTTCCGCAACCACCTTATTTTTTACTCGTTTTAGGTTTATTTATTGGCATGACTTGTGGCGCAGCTTTTAGCGCTATTCTGAAAGAAAAAGTCAAACAGTGGGCTGAAAGTGGTTCGACGCGGATACTAGCGGAAATGAAAGGATTTCGCTTAGTGTTACCTTATTTAGGTATTTGTCTAGGAATTTGTGTGTTTCTCGCTTCTGGTGTGGAGATTTTTCTTTTCGATCGCGCGGTTTCTTATCTGATCGCGTTTCCGATGACGGTGTTTATGGCGTTGCTAATTTGGGTTCAACTCGGTAATGTGTTAGAACAACTCGAACAAGGTGGTTCGGAAGCTTTGGATTTGGACGTTTTTAAGATGTGAAGGCGATCGGGGATTGGTGATTGGTGATTGGTGATTGGTGATTGGGATTTGGATCTTGGTCATTAGCCGTAAACAGTTAACTGTTATCAGTCTATCCCCTTCCCTTGTCCTCTTTGTTCTCCAACTCCTCCCAGTCCCTAGTCCCCAGTCCCCAGTCCCCAGTCC
>JAWQFW010000248.1:0-7800 GCA_035968095.1 Oscillatoria sp. PMC 1068.18 | reverse complement strand
AGACAAGGGAGACTGGGGAGAGGGGGAGGACTTGGAGGAATTGGGAGATAAACTGAGAACTATTTACTGCTAACTGGTAATTGTTCACTGTTCACTGCTAACTGTTAACTGTTAACTGCTAACTGTTAAATGTATTACCTAGGAATTGATTTTGGGACTTCGGGTGCGAGGGCTGTAGTTGTTGATGAGGAAGAAAAAATTCAAGCTGAGGCTTCGCAGCACATAAACGAGCATTTGTCAAGGAATTGGGCGACAGCTTTATTTGATTTAATTGAGCAAATTCCGCAGCAGATTAGGGCTGAGATTAAAGCGATCGCCATCAATGGTACATCATCAACGGTGTTGTTGTGCGATCGCCAAGGAAATCCTCTCGATAAACCTATTTTATACAACGATAAACGCGGTGTCACTGTTAAAGAAAAATTAACCCAAATTGCGCCGAAAAATCATGTTGTTATCAGTGCAACTTCGAGTTTAGCAAAATTACTTTGGTGGGAAGAACAACCAATTTTTGCTCAAGCTAGTTTCTTTCTTCATCAAGCAGATTGGTTAGCTTTTTTATTACACGGAAAACTAGGAATTAGTGACTATCATAATGCACTTAAACTCGGTTATGATGTCGAAAACTTATGCTATCCTGACTGGTTAAATAATTTACCTCTGAAATCATTATTACCTCAAGTTTTACCTCCGGGAACACCAGTTAGCGAAGTAAAAAATGATGTAGTTAAACAATTCAAGTTACGCAAAAATTGTCTAGTCTGTACAGGTACAACTGATAGTATTGCTGCATTTCTTGCTAGTAATGCAAACCAACCAGGTGAAGCAGTTACTTCTTTAGGTTCAACCTTAGTTCTAAAATTATTAAGTAACCAGCGAGTAGAAAATACAAAATACGGAATTTATAGCCACCGACTCGGAGAATTATGGTTAACAGGTGGTGCATCAAATACAGGTGGGGCTGTGTTGCGAGAATTTTTCAGCGATGCAGAATTAGCCAGTTTCAGTAGTCAAATTGAGCCGAATGTAGAGAGTCCTTTAAAATATTATCCCTTATTAGCAGTTGGCGATCGCTTCCCTATTAACGATCCCAGTTTAGCACCGCAGCTAGAACCACGTCCCGAAGATCCAATAGAATTTCTGCATGGCTTGCTTGAAAGTATGGCACGAATTGAAGCGCGAGGTTATCAATTGTTACAAGACTTAGGCGCAACCAAACTTAGTCAGGTGTATACTGCTGGTGGTGGCGCGAAAAATACCACTTGGAGAAAGATTCGTCAGCGTCATCTGCAAGTACCTGTAACTTCCTCAGAGAATACCGCAGCCGCTTTTGGGACAGCATTATTAGCGAAAAATAGTCAATAACTTTCCTTTGCTACACTCATCAGAGAGTCGCGAGTCGAATGTGCAAAAATTGCTGCTTGAGTGCGATCGCGTAAGTTCAATCTCTGTAAAATACTAGTAACATGATTTTTCACTGTCTTTTCAGCAATATGCAACGTTTTTGCAATTTCTTTATTACTCGCACCAGTAGCAATTAACTCTAAAATTTCCTGCTCTCTCGGAGTAAGTTCCTCCCAATCTGGAGTAGGATTAGAACTAGGAATATTAATCCGAGCAAATACCTTTTTCCCTAACCCCGGTCCAATATGAGTATAACCCTTATACACAGCTTGAATCGCCAAAGCTAACTCATCCGGAGGCGTATTTTTCAACAAATAACCTGCTGCACCATATTTTAGCGCTTGAGTTAAATACTCATCTTCATCATCAATAGTCAATACCAGCACTTTTGTCTTCTCAAAACGCTGACAAATCTTTTGCGTCGCTTCCACACCATTCATCACAGGCATTTGTATATCCATTAATACCACATCCGGCTGTAAAGCTTTTACCTGCCGAATAGCAGCTTCTCCGTTATCCGCTTCTCCTACTACTTCTAAGGAATTATCCACATCAAGACTAAGATAACATTTCAATGCTTGACGGATCATGTGCTGGTCGTCTACTAGCAATATACGAATCATAACCGCAATTGAGACTTATTTTAGGGTTAGCAAGGGGAAATAGGACTAAAGTCCCAAAATTAAATTAGGACTATCGCCTCATGTGTATTTCTTGTACCAATTCTATGATAAAGATGTGGAATTTAACCACATAGCCTAACAATAAGTTAGCTTGAATAACCAAAAAATTCCAAAATTTCGACAAAACAAAGCCAAAAATTAATTTGGTGACATAGAGGATTTGCCAAATTAATTTAGTTTACTTTTAATTCTCTAATTTTACTTCTTTTTGCATTCTGGAGGTAATTATTTATGGTTACAGTTTTAGTTGTAGAAGATAGTTTTTCTCAACGCCAGTTACTAACTAATATCCTTGAAGCTAGTAATTTTCAGGTTGCTACAGCTAGTGATGGAAAAGAAGCGTTAGAATACCTTGCTCAATTTTGTCCTGATCTTATCCTCTTGGATATAATTATGCCAAATCTCAATGGCTATGATGTTTGTCGCCATCTGAAAAAAAATCCCCAAACTCAAAATTTACCAGTGATTATTTGTTCTTCTAAAGGAGAAGAACTCGATCTTTATTGGGGTTTCAAACAAGGTGCAGATGCTTACCTTGTCAAACCTTTTCAACCTAAAACATTAGTAGAAACAGTCAAGCAATTAACTACAGCCTAATTTGTTTTGTAGAGATATTTCTAGCAAAATTTCTCCAGAAATATCGCAATGGATAAGTTTGTTAACTAAGGTAGAAACTGAGCCTTGTAATGTCTCTACAAATTTTACAAATTATTTACTTATGAGACGCACAAGCAACTGTAAGTCTTAATTAATAAATTAGCTAACTTTTTTCTTTGACTGTAGCTTAGAAAAATTTTTGCTCAATATATGTTGTACCTAGACACAAAAAAAGATTATGATTGAAAAAAAGAAGCAGAAATGTATTAATGAGTAAATCAAATAAAAAAAAGCAGAAAATCTCCGGAAACAAAGAAGCAACCGCAAAAGCGAAAACTGAAATTGCTCAAGAAGTAGCACCGGAAACACTAATAGCTAATCATCACTCACTTGAGCCAAATTATCCTAGCTATCTCGCTAAACCAGGAGAAAAAATTTCTCTTGCTGAAATCGATCCTAACCAGTCAGAAGACTATGAAAGGAAGCAAGATGTAAAAAAGGAATTAAAGCGAGAAAGAAAGCGTCTTGCAACTCTTCAAGAACGACTTTATGCTGAGAATCAACGCAGTTTATTGATTGTGTTGCAAGCAATGGATACAGGTGGAAAAGATGGCACAATTAAGCACGTTTTCAAAGGAATAAATCCTCAAGGTTGTCGAGTTTGGTCATTCAAAACGCCAAGTCAAGAAGAAGCAAGTCACGACTTTTTGTGGCGCTATCATCAACGCGCACCGAAGGATGGAATGATTACTATTTTTAATCGTTCTCATTATGAAGATGTGCTAATTGTACGGGTCAAAAATTTAGTTCCTGAAGCAGACTGGCGCAAGCGATATGATACTATTAACCAGTTTGAGCAAATGCTTAGTCTTGATAAAATTACGGTAATTAAATTTTTTCTGCACATCTCTAAAGATGAACAAAAACGTCGTTTAGAAAGTAGACTCGAAAATTCTGATAAGCGCTGGAAATTTTCTCGTAACGATTTACAAGAGCGAAAATATTGGGACGAATATCAAGCAGCTTTTGAAGAAGCAATTAATAATTGTTCGACAGAATATGCTCCTTGGTATGTAATTCCAGCTAATAAAAAGTGGTATCGAAACTTAGTGATTGCGAGAATACTTGCTGATACTTTAGAGAAAATGAATCCTGAATTTCCTAAGCCGGAAATGGATTTAGATAATATTGTCATTGAGTAGATTTGTAGCTAGGGCTTTAGGGATAAAAAATTCGACTAAAGTCCTTACTACTTTAATTTCCAGATTTTTAACTAATTTATGAAAAGAATGTTAGTAACTACCTGGAAAATTGTTTCCAGGATAAGTTGTCTTACTGCACTTTTTGCATCGGGGCAATTTTAGGATCGATAATTTTTTGTCCTAAACTAGGAAATTTTATGGCTACGGAGACTTTATTTCCTGTCCCGAAAACGTGAGTAATTTCACCTAGTCCAAAAGTTTTGTGAACGACGCGATCGCCAACTTGCCAGGTTTGTTGTAAATTATTTCCAGAAGTAGTGGTGACACTTTGCTCACGGCGAGGTTTATAGGCTACTGTAGGTTGAACATTGGTGGTAATTAAATCTTCGGGTAATTCTTGCAAAAATTGCGAAGGAATTGCTATTTCTCGCGTACCCCAAAGACGACGTTCTCTAGTATAAGTTAAGAATAATTGTTCTTGGGCGCGAGTAATTCCTACATAACATAATCTGCGTTCTTCTTCTAAGGCAATCGGATCGTCAATTGTGCGATGATTGGGAAATAATCCTTGTTCTAAACCAACTAAAAATACTACGGGAAATTCTAATCCTTTTGCTGAATGTAAGGTCATTAAAGATACAGCTTTTTCGCCTTCTTTGAGATTATCTAAATCCGAGGCTAGGGAAGCACTAGCTAAGAAACCAGTTAAGGTTGTGTCTTGGTTTTCTTCTTGGAATTGATAAACAGCATTATAAAGTTCTTCAACGTTTTCAAGACGGTTGTCGGCTTCGTCTGTACCTTGTTTTTTTAAGTTTTCAATATAACCAGATTCTGACATAATTTCTCGGACGATTTCTGTAGCTTCTAAGTTATTTATTTCTACTTGAAAACGTTGAATCATTTGCGCGAATTTATGCACAGATTTAGCTGCGCGTCCCGCGAGAGTATTCACGGAAGTTTCGTCGCTAATAATTTCCCAAAGGGGAACTCCTAATTCGACTGAAGCACTAATTAAACGATCGACTGTGGTTTTCCCAATGCTACGTTTGGGTGTGTTAATAATTCTCACCAAGCTGACAGTATCGGCTGGATTAGCGATAATTCGTAAATAGGCGATCGCGTCTTTGATTTCTTTGCGATCGTAGAATTTTAACCCGCCGACAATTGTATAAGGAACTCTGCCTAAAAGTGCTTCTTCAAAGGGGCGAGATTGAGCATTAGTCCGATACAAAATGGCAAAACTACCCCAATTTAATTCGGGATTGTTGCGTGCCAAAGTCATGATTTGACTAACAACAAATTCTGCTTCGGCTACTTCGTCGTCAGCTTTGTAAACATAAATTTGTTCGCCAAATCCTCTAGTAGGACGCAAAATTTTATCGATTCGTTCGGTATTTTTTTCGATTAGTTTATTCGCAGCCTGGAGAATGTTTTCTCTGGAACGATAATTTTCTTCTAACTTCACCATTGTGCGAGTATCATCGTCAGGTAAATTGTCGCCAAAGTCTTGTTGAAAATTCAAAAGTATGGTATAATCAGCCATACGGAAACTATAAATTGATTGGTCGGCATCACCAACTACAAAAACTGAGCGATCGCGCCAATCCCATTTTCTTTTATCTGTTTCGTTATTGGTTGCTAAAAGTCTGACTAATTCGTACTGAATTTGGTTAGTATCTTGATATTCGTCTACGAGAATATGACGAAATTGTTTGTGCCAATAAGCTAAAATAGTTTCGTTTTGTTGAAATAATCTTACTGGAATTAAAATTAAATCATCAAAATCGAGAGCATTGTTGTTAGCAAGTTGGTTTTGATATTCTTCGTAGACTTCAGCAACAACTCGACCCCAATAGTTAGCTTGTTCTTTAGCAAACTCTGCGGGGGATAAACCTAAATTTTTGGCATTACTAATTGCGTAGCGAACAGAACGAGGATTAAATTTTTTATCATCTAAATTTAATTGTTTAGTGACAATATTTTTAACTAAAGTTTGCGCGTCAGATTCATCAAAAATTGAAAAATTTCGGTTCCAAATACGTCCTTTTTCGTCTTGATATTTATTGATATCGTAGCGAAGAATCCGCGCAAATAAACTATGAAAAGTTCCAATCCAAAGCGGTTTAATTGTCGTTTTATAAGCGCGAGAAGCTAATCTAGTTTGCTCGTCAGGGGGTAATAAATCTAGCCGTTGACCGTGTTTTTGTTGCGCTAATTGTTGGGCGAATATTTTTTCGATTCTTTCCTTCATTTCCCGCGCGGCTTTATTAGTAAATGTCACTGCGAGAATATTTTCAGGATTAACTTTATGTGTAAGAATTAGATTAGCAATTCGATAAGTTAAAGCGCGAGTTTTACCTGAACCAGCACCAGCAACAACGAGCAAGGGACCGCAATAATGTTCCACTGCTTGACGTTGAGAAGGATTGAGATGAGCGAGAAAATTAGTAGTTACAGTCATAATTTTATAATCTTAGCGATCGCGCCATTCTTCAAGTAAGCTATCTTATCCTATCGAAGATTAGAACAAAATCTAGGAAATAAGTCATAATAATTGAAACAAGACAACAAACTTGATCTTATGACTATTGCTCCTAGTACCAAAGATACCACTCAACTAGATTGGGAGCCGGAGTATTATAATCCGCCACCGAGTGATTTACCCTACGACGATGGTGAACCCTTGGAATCTAGCCGTCATTTGTATGCTATGACTACCTTAATTCGTTCAGTGGAACAAGCTTTTGCTGAACGTACCGACTACTTTGTCGGGGGAAATATGTTCGTTTATTTTAGTGCTACCCAGGCGAAAAATCGAGATTTTCGCGGTCCAGATTTCTTTTTTGTGGCTAATGTTGATGGTAGCTACGAACGTCGTACTTGGACTGTTTGGGAAGAAAATGGAATCTATCCTGATGTGATTATTGAATTAATGTCGGAGAGTACGGCTTCAGTAGATTTGCAGGAGAAAAAAGAGATTTATGAACGAACTTTTCGCACTAGAGAATACTATGTTTTTGACCCTTTTAATCCGGATTCTTTGCAAGGTTGGCGTTTAAATGGTAAATTGCGCTATCAACCGCTAACTCCCGATGAAAGAGGTTGGTTACGTTGCGAAACTTTAGGTTTTTGGCTAGGTACTTGGGCTGGTACTATCGGGCGCGATAATCTTATTTGGCTTAGATTTTACGATAATGATGGTAATGTCGTACCTTTACCGGAAGAAGTAGCGGAAAATCAGGGGCGAGAACAAGGTTTACAAGAGGGAATGCAGCGATCGCTACTGCGTTTACTTGAACGTCGTTTTGGTACAATAACGGAAACAGTTTCGACTAATTTATCATTAAAAAGTCTGGAAAAACTGGAAAGTTTGCTTGAAGTCGCAATGGAAGTCAAATCTCTGGAAGAATTTTTGCAAAATCTTACTTGAAATTTCTTCAATAAAACCCGCCGTAGCGAGTTAATTAAAAAAGGATGTGGCGGGATTTTTGTTCACATTTTCTTGTCTACTTCTTTACTTTACTTAGATAATAAGTACGGAGAAAGTGCTGAAGTCACTTGTTTGCTTGGGCTTTTGATAGTTTAACTCGCTATAATCATCACAAGTGGAGGAGAGTAAGAGCGTTTTTCTTTGAGAGAAGTCTGACAAGCAAAGCCACGTTGTTTTTTCTAGATGAGATTAGTTTACGCGATCGCGTCCTACTCTCCAAGTGAGTCTTTACCAATTCCTTCACATTAGGTTTTTTTTGTCAAGACTAGCTGATTAGTTTCAAATCAGTATTATCACTTAAATCTGAGCAAAATTTATCAAACTTTCTTGAACTCCAAGAAAATCTAACTAAGTAATATCCTCTTTTTAGCTAAAAATCAACGAAAAAACTTAATTAAGTAAAAGTATTCACGCAAATTTATTT
>JAWQFW010000247.1:0-7812 GCA_035968095.1 Oscillatoria sp. PMC 1068.18 | reverse complement strand
TATTTATAGTAGTCGAACTAATTCCTATAGCCATTCTGGTAAATAATTAGGATCAAAAATTTCTGACTCAGAAAAAGGAGATTCTTCCGGGAAAGTATCTAAAGAAAGATTAGTTTCCCTCGCCGCAGCAGAACGAGCTTTTTGATAACAATTAGACAATACTTCCGCTAAAAATGACTTGAGACTAGGACTATCTTCGAGTAATAATTCTAGACAAATTCGCTGTTCGCTAATTGTACTGTTCCAGCTTGGGCTTCTTTTTTCTGACTGATATTTCCACTTCAGTAAGTGCATTAATAAAACAATTAAGCGACTTTTTAATTCTCTTTTTTCCCTTTTTCCCATGCTGGCAATTTCTTCAATCAGATTATCTAAATCTACCTGATGAAATTGATTTTCTCGTAACAAATTTGTGGTAGTTTCTGTCCAGAGATAGAAGTCGCGATCGTAGAGATTTGTTTGATTGGTTGTAGTTAAATAAGAGGGGTTCATAATTTAAACGCTTTAATAAGAAAACTAACGTATCCGAAGTCAGGACAGCGATCGCACCACACCATCTCCACACGATCTTCTCTAAGCGGGCAAGATACCCGCACTCCTTACGAACTTTCGCCACCAACGACAACATTACGAAGGCGTAAAGAAGGTCCCCCACATCCTACAGGTAAACCACTTTGTCCGCCTTTTCCGCAACCGCCAGACTCGTCCCAATAAAAATCATCGCCCAAATCCTCGATATTTGCCAAGGTTTTGAACACATTACCGGAAAGGGTGACATCTCTGACTGGTTCGGCTATTTTACCATTGCGAATCATCCAAGCTTCTCCGGCGCTAAACGTAAACATTTCGCCGTTTGTCATTCCCCCTAACCAGTTACGGGCGTAAACTCCTTCTTTGATATCCTGAAATAAATCTGCGACTGGGGTGTTACCTCGTTCGATCCAGGTATTCGTCATGCGGACGATGGGGGGATAATGGTAATCTAAGCAACGTGCGTTACCTGTGGGGGTTTCTCCTAGTTTCCCCGCAGTTTCGCGAGAATGCAAACGTCCGACTAACATCCCATCTTTGATGAGTTGTGTGGTTGTCGCGGGCGTACCTTCATCATCATACAAGTAACTGCCGCGATGTCCTGGAGGTGCTGCGCCGTCGAAGATTTGTAAGGTTTCTGGACCAAATCTGCGTCCCATACTCATGACTTCGAGTAAGTCGGGATTTTCGTATGCCATATCTGCTTCTGAGAGGTGTCCAAATGCCTCGTGAACGAATAATCCTGTGAGAATGGGGTCGATGACGACGGTGTAATTATTACCCTTGACAGGGGGCAAAGCGAGGGCATCTACGGCACGTTGAGCAGCACCTTGCACCTGTGCTTCGAGTCGGGTAAGATCCTCGTAAGCTTTGCGCGAACCTGTGGTTTCTCTTCCAGTTTGCACGATTTCGCCGTTACGTGCGGTGGCTGCGAAGCGCATTTCTAAGTCTGTCCAAGTTTGTTCGATGAGGATACCATCGGAGGTAGCGAGGATGATGCGTTGGTTAACGTCTCCGTAACGCACCGAAGTTGTGGTGATGTTTTGGTTGTAGCTGCGTAAAATTTGATTGTAGCGATCGCATAATCCTTTTTTCTCAGCCAAAGGTACATTGCGCGGATCTGTACCCGTTAATGGTACACGAAAAATTCCTTGCACCGCAGACACAGGCGCAAGTAAAGTTTCCTCATCACCAACTATTCTCGCAGCCGCGATCGCTTCTTCCACTCGTTGAGTTAAATTATTAAGTTGGTTAAAAGTAGCAAAACCCCAACCTCCTTTATAACAAGCCCTTACCTGTCCGCCCAGAGAAATTCCTTCACTGAGAGTTTCGATTTTATCTCCTCGTAACAAGATATTCGTTCCCTCGGATTCTTCCAAGCGAATTGCTAAAAAGTCTACACGGTTTTGATAACGTGCAATCAAATCCGCAAGCAAATTTTTCTGATCGGTAAGTAAATTAGGCATAAAATAGAGAAATTGGGGATTGGGGACTGGGAATTGGTGATTGGGGACTGGGAATTGGGATAGAAGAAATATTAGGAGTAATTTAGTGACTCCAACTACCTACCAACCATTTTTAACTAAAAAGAGATATCTTGCCAATATTTTTCGATCGAGCATAATGGAAATATAACCTTTCAATGTTAACTAAGGCAAGTGAGCAAACAGCAAAAGCTAAGATTTCGTTTAATCTACCTCGCTGTTGCTTGTTTATCTCTCTTCGGTAGTGGAATTTTGCTATCTGTAGCTTTCCCTGTTAAAAAACACCAGTCTCCCGACTACATCAAAACTTTAGATTATCAATTCTTTCAGACTGGAGACATCATTTTTCGCGGGGGAAATAGCTTACTTTCTCAAGCAGTAATTTCAGCCGACGCTGGTTCTCCATTTTCTCATGTTGGCTTAGTTAAAATTATCGGCGATCGTCCTTTTGTTATTCACGCATCTACTGGAGACACTTTTGACGACGGGACAGTAAAAATCGATTCCTTAGAAGCATTTTTAGCAAAAGATAACGCTTCCGTTGTCGCAATTTATCGTTTACAAGTATCAGAAGCAACCATTTCTAAACTAGCCGCCGAAATTGCGACAAGTTATGCACAAGAAAAATTAGCTTTCGATGCAGAATTCGATTTGACTACCCCAGATAAATTATATTGCACCGAGTTAGTTTGGAGAGCCTATTTAACCGCAGGAATCGATCTCACAGACGGCAAATTTGATAACTTGCAACTTCCCATGCGTCAGGGAGAATATCTGTTACCCAGTCGTTTGTTATCTAGTCAGCATCTCAAACAAGTTTATTTTTTCCAACTAGAAAGGTAGGTTAATGATGAAAAGAAGAAAATTTGTTTTGACCGCAATTATCGCAGGTACTTCTGTGCTTGTGTATGGCTGTTTCAATACTGGTCCCGCAGCAACAGTTGAAAAATTTTATCGTTTTTTAGAAGCAGGAAAAGTAGAAGATGCTGCGAATATGTTTTCCTCGACAGTCGTGAAAACAATGGGTATAGATAAACTGAAAACTGGTTTAACCCAAGGTGTAAGAGAAATTCAAGAAAAAGGAGGCATAAAATCGATTAAAATTCTCAACGAAGATGTAGTTGGTGAAGTTGCAGAAGTTACTTATACAATCGAATTTGCAAACGGAACTACCGAAACCGAAACGACAAAGTTAGTCAAAGAAAATGATGAATGGAAAATTAGCCCAAGCAAGTAATATTTAGTTGTTTAGAAATGAGCTAATCATTTATACTAATCTAAGGGTAAATAAATAATGCAATCCTGATATTCATTATCTTCAGAAGCTAGGGCTACTAAGATTAATTCTGCCAAATTTTCGCCAATACTTAGATTAGGATTGAGAATAAAAATCTCTGAAATATGACGACTAGTTGCAATCTAATCGGCTAAATAAATAAGCATATATGTACGATTATTTGTGACAAATATAAAGTTATTTTCTTCACACCAGCAGAGTATTTTTGGGTCGAGGGTACTTTTGGGGGGTGTGTCCTTTTCTCCTACCACTTTAATTAATATATTAGGTTCCCGGTTTCTAATTTGATTAGCATAGAGAGGATTGACATTTTCATCAATAAGATAATTAAGCGTCATTATTTTTTATTTGCGCTTTTAATTTACGTTTTAATTGCTTAAACTTCTCGGAAACGGGTGGAGGATTAAGTCGCTGCTTTTCTCTCATCTTTTGACCGTGTTCTAGCCAAGTTTTTAAGTAATCGCTAATAGTTTGTTGATTTTGTAAGTAATAAAGAATTGTCGCATAAACTTGTTCCAAGCTTAAGGAGGGATAAATTTGGGCGATTTCTTCAGGAGATTTTCCGCGTTCAAGATATTCATAAAGAATAGTTTCAATTCCAATCCGCGAACCTTGCAAACGAATATCATTAGGTGCGAGAAAGTTAAAATAATCTGAGATTTGTTGCTTAGTCATAGTTACAATTTTACTTGTTCAGTTTTAGATTAGCAAAATGCTTTTTTAGTCAATGATAGATGAAAACTATTGCATCAAAAGTATCCTACATCTAGCCAAAGCAAAAACGAGAAAATTTTTTTGCGTCTCTTTCTTTGCGACTTTGCGACTTTGCGCGAAAATTCAACAAATTAACTCGAAGATAGTTAAAGCAAATACCCGAAAATTGCTTTACGTCTCTTGGTTTGCGAGTTTGTGTTTACTCGAAACGAGTTTTCCTGGGGAGTATGGGCGAAAGCAGAAATTAGCTCAGAATAATGGTAAACTCAACTTATGTCTAGCGAAGCTATGGTATGCGCTACTCTCGATTAATGTTATCTGTTTCTCTGTGTATCTGGGGACTACTTCCCAGTGTAAGTTTAGCAGTAGAAACACGATCGCCTTCCTTAACTACCCAAACCTCACAAACCAATGATTTTTGGACTCCGGCGCAGCAGTTGTTGCAGGAACAGTTAAACTTAATTGAAAGAGTCGAGCGATCGCTAGCGCAACCCGACCCGAATCAGGTAAAATCAGCAAGAATCGCTTTAACTTTCCATATTATTGATGTGGAACGCTTTTTGCGTCAGCAATATCGCCTGCCTCAGTTTCTCTGCGATAATAACCCTAATACTAACGTGCAAGTCTCGTATTTAAACGATTCTCAACAACAAGTTTATTGCACTCTCTACAATTCCACTTTAACTTTACAGCCCTTAATTCCTTTTTTAGACCGTTTGATACCCACACTATCGGGAAATATCGTCACTCCAGTTGTACCAAACTTTCCCCCACCAGAACCACCTGTAATTGGTTCACCTGCAAAATTAGCGATCGCTGATGCACCAGAAATAATTATACCTTTGATTACGCCCCCCGCAGAAGCGATCGTCCGACTCGAAGCTGTCAGACAAGAAACCTTAACCGCAACTCAACTTTTTCCTGACTCAGCCCGTTTCAACGATCCTTTAGCAAACCGCGAAAGGTTAGAATCAACTAACACAGTTTCACCTCTAGAAATCCAACTATACGACGAATTGCTGACGGAACCAAATACAGGAATTGCACCAATACTTCCAGAAACAGTATACCGCAGCAAAATCGATCGAGTCGGCGAGATCGTTTTACCCTCATTTACCGATATTTCCATTTTTCCACCCCTCAAACCTGCAACCGAAACTTTTCTACCTCGTTTAACTCTCGAAGTTGACGAGGGAAAATTTGCGATTCCCATGCCCAGCTTGAACTACGGTTTTATGGTAAGCTTGGGTGATATTCCCTTAAATAACGTCGCGACGTTGTTACTAAAAAGAGCAATTCTCACTCCAGAAGAAAGGGAATGTTTCTTTGTCTATCGTCCACCACAACAATTAGCAACTATCCAAGCAGACCAAAGACGCTTTTTCTTTCATAAACTGGGTAATGGTGTAGTTCCACCTTTGGAATTACCTGTTTTCTCTCAACTACCTGCGAAACTCAACCATACCTATTTATTGCGTTTAATTCAATATCAGTTACCCGAACCAATTATTACAGGTGAACCAATTACTCGTGAAAATCGTCGCAATGCTAGAGAAATTTTAGAGACACCCAGTAGCGATATTATTGTGGCTTTTCGACCAGTAGGTCAACGCGCTGATGGAGGTTATACTATTGTTTGGAAGATTATAACTGAGTTTCCCGACCCCGAAATTAGCGATTTAGAGAAATATGTCCAGTTAGAATAAGGGTTCCACTGTTAGCGATACTTATTAATGTACCAAGATTATCCGGAGGTTGAGCGGCGATCGCGCTACATCCCAAGAAGACAATTCAGATCATTATCTACTTAACTAATAACCTTGACCTGGTTTATCATTCCAATGAAAAGAAAATTTTGTTCCTGTCCAGATTTGAGATGAGAAACAATTAAAGTCTACCTTGTTCAACTAAAATAGTTACAGGTAGTTTCAGCGATCGCCAGATGAGACGATTTTTGGTAATTAGTAGTTAAGCATTGGGTTCTCATGATCTGAGATGATCTCAGCAGGAATTAATATCTACCTCAGACAACTAAAGCGGCGATCGCGCTGCACCCCAAGAAGACAATTCAGATCGTTATCTACTTAACTAATAACCTTGACCTGGTTTATCATTGCAATGATAAAAATATTTTGTTCCTTCAACAACCGAGAAAAATTGCGAGATAGCAGAGGACGAAACTCAGACAATTTCAAGAATAATCTCTTGATAAGCATTGCTGAAGCTAATTTAAGTTAAAGCGGAGAATTTTTTGAGAAGGTCAACCGAAATTAGGAACTTTGTCACTAAAGAACGAAAATTTAGCTAAAATTTCCGGTAAAAAGAGGACGAGAAGTACAAACAACGCGAGTTCCACCGCTACTTGTGCGATCGGGTGTACCCAGATCGTTAGAAGGCTGGTAAGCTGGTAAAAAGATCAAAGTCGCAATTACTAACATCCAACCGCAGACAGTTAATTTCCCAATCCAATTGCTGATAAGCTGTCCCATGACTAATTTTCTCCTGAGTTTAGTTACCAGCAGATGCACCACTAAACTAAATTATCTCTAGACTAGCTAAGATTATTCTACGCGAAACTGAAATCCCTGTTCGTTGAATTTTATAGTTTTTACAGAAATCACCAAGTTACTTGATACTCTCATCTCAAATAGTTTTTGGGAAAATATTCTTATCACTGGAATGAAAAAATGCCATAAGCTTACAAAACTTTATTCATTCCAGTGATCTATATTGAGGATTAATTTGAGTTTTCGTCAGTATTTTAGCATTAAACTCCTGACGACCCAATCGCAAACACTAGCGACTAACCAAGACTAAACCGCGTGTCTTTTCTGAGGTTGAGTCTATCGTCCGTGTTGCTAACCAAAGTTCTTCAGTTTGTACCCAAACCGGAGGATACTTGTAGCGAGAGACATCTAAAATCAAGAGTCGGTCTGTATCTCGATCATACGCTGCGATCGGGGAAATATGTCCACCTGTTTCTTGACCGATAGCTTTGCGTAAATAATTCACAAGGACAAAATTATCAGTTTCTGCTAAATTATTCACAACAAGCGAACGAAATTCAGCTAGGGTTAAATCACCCCCATGATGTACTTCTGTTTTTACCGGATAAGCTGCTAACAAACTGGCTAATTCTGTAAGGGTCATCCCCTGACGAGAAACCTTCTTAGCGGTAATTATTTTATCCGTCTGCTTGTTGAAAAAGTTATTTTGGGTAAAAATGTCATAAGGCTTATATTCCGGCGCTTCTGGGGCAGAAATATTCAGCGCATTCAACACCATGACGATACTAGCAACACCACAATAAGCTTGATTACTTTGGGTGACAAAATGAATACTTAAAGGTAAATAATCAGTTCTTGCTTCACTTTCAAAAAGTAGCTTTTCTCCCGCAGTTGAATTAAAATCAATTAACTTTTCGCTTAAAGGTAATTTCTCTCTAACCGCAGGAACTTGTTGAGTTTTATCTATTGCTAATAATTCGGAATTATCTACTTCAACTTGCGACTGTGAACTATTATTCCACTTTTCGAGATACAGTGGTAATAACACTCCGTTAGCAGCCCAAACTCCGATAATAATCGCTACAGGTAAAGGTATCCGTTCAAACAGCTTGCGTAAAAAATTTGAGGTGCTACTAGCGCTCATAGTTGATTCCCTGATAATTGTAATCGAACTTTCGCTCTTAATTTTGCAGTATAGCAGCGACTGGGGACTGGGGACAAGGGGGAAATGGGAGACAAGGAGGAGTTGGGAGAGTAAATGTTGGTAAGACTATAGCTA
>JAWQFW010000246.1:0-7904 GCA_035968095.1 Oscillatoria sp. PMC 1068.18 | reverse complement strand
TAACTAGATAGATTAGTGAAATTTCTAGTTATTCAATCATTTCGCGCAGTTCAGCTTCACTGAGTTGAGGAATCTGCAATTTTTGCGCCTTTTCTAGCTTGGAACCCGGATTTTCTCCGACAACTAAGTAATCGGTTTTGCTAGTTACTGAACTACTAATTTTTCCACCTGCTTGTTTGATTAAATCCTCGGCTTCAGCACGTTTTAAGTTTGGTAAAGTTCCCGTGACAACAAAGCTTTTTCCTGCTAAAGATTGTGTTTGAGGAGAAGTTGCTTGAACAGTTGATTTTGTTAATTGTAAGTTAGCAGCTTGCAAACGTTCAATTAAAGTTAGATTAGCAGGAATTCGGAACCACTCACCAACTGATTGAGCAATTTCTGAACCAATCCCATTTATTGCTGCTAAATCGGCTTCTTTTGCTTGTGCTAGCTGCTCGATTGTGGTAAAATTTTCAGCCAGTAATTCAGCATTAACTTTACCGACGTAACGAATACCTAAACCATAGAGAACACGAGCATAAGGTTGTTGTGTTGATTTGGCGATCGCGTCAACTAATTTTTGAGCAGATTTCGTTCCCATTCTTTCTAACGAAGCGATTTGCTCAACTGTTAACTCGTAAAGATCGGCAACAGAATTAACTAAATTAGCCTCAACTAATTGTACCACAATTTTTTCCCCCAGACCGCGAATATCTAACGCATCGCGACTAGCCCAATGTACTAAACTACCTCTTAAAATAGCTGGACAAGAAGCATTTATACAGCGAGTCGCGGCTTCAGTTTCCGGTTTAACTAAAGGTTGATTGCATTCCGGACAATTGTGCGGCATTTGGAAAGCTTGGCTATTTTCCGGACGCAATTCTAGTAAAACGCGGACAATTTCCGGGATAATTTCTCCGGCTTTGCGTACGATTACAGTATCGCCAATTCGCACATCTAATTGTTGGATAAAATCCTGATTATGGAGTGTAGCTCGTTGGACAGTTGTACCTGCTAATTCTACTGGTTGGAGCAGCGCCAGTGGCGTAACTGCGCCTGTTCGCCCCACATTCACGGTAATATTTTCTACTTGAGTTGGGGCTTCTTCGGCGGGATATTTGAGCGCGATCGCCCAACGAGGAAATTTTTGCGTAAAGCCTAACTTTTCTTTCAATTCGTGAGAGTTGAGTTTAACAACTACACCATCAGTTAAATAAGGCAAATTATTTCTCGCTGTATCCCAATAATTGTAATAATCTGCTACATCTTTTTTTGAATGACAAACTTGGCGATTAGGGTTAACTTTGAAACCAATTTTTTGCAATAATTCTAAAGACTCTTCTTGTGTCGTCGGATTGAGTAATTCGTTTGAGGAATTTCCGGGTACTTGCAAATTTTCTGACTGAGATTTTTCTTGATCAGAAATATATAAAGTATAAGCAAAAAAAGCTAATTTGCGATCGCTGACAATTTTGGGGTCTAACTGTCGCAAAGTTCCGGCGGCGGCATTGCGAGGATTAGCAAATAAAGTTTCTCCATTTGTGGCTCTGGTTTGATTAATTTTTTCAAAAGTATCGAGGGGTAAAAAAGCTTCGCCCCGCACTTCAACTCGGAAGGGTGGATTGTCTAAATTTAAGCGCAAAGGTATTGTTTGAATAGTGCGAACATTTTGAGTAATATCTTCACCTTTTACGCCGTCGCCGCGAGTTACCCCACGAGCTAATACGCCATTTTCATAAGTTAAAGCTAGCGCCGAACCGTCAATTTTCAACTCACAAACGTACTCAAAATTATCGGGTATTGAAGCTAAATTCCGTTGCCACTTTTCTTCCCATTTGGTGAATTCGGCGAGATTGAAAGCATTTTCTAAACTGTAGAGAGGAATATTGTGGCGAACTGAAGTAAACTTATCGGCAGGGATGTCACCGACGCGCTGTGTTGGGCTATGTGCTACAATTAATTCGGGATATTGGGTTTCTAACTCTTCTAGTTCTCGATAAAGGCGATCGTAGACAGCATCTTCCATAATTGGGTCATCAAGTACATAATAGGCATAACTTGCTTTTTGTAATTGTTCCCGCAATTGTTTGGCTCGTTGTTGAGTTTCTGGCGCTGCTAATGCCATTGTTTTTTTCCTCTGTACCCGTTTCTTTAGTTTAAGCTGGTTCTCGGTTTGGGAGTCAATATTTGGTGATTTTCTTAGGACATTTGACTGAAGATTATCATTGATTAGGTGTTATTTCTAAAGGGAAAACGATCGTAAAATTAGAACCGTTTCCTACTTCCGAGATCAGATTAATTTTTCCCTGTAATAATTGTACTAATTGAGCGACGATCGCTAAACCTAAACCTGTACTTCCGGATTGATTTGCACCCGCAGTCGTGCGAGCAAAGGGTTCAAAAATTTTTGTTTGCTCTTGTGGTGCAATCCCAATACCTGTGTCAGCTACGGTTAAAGTCCAAGTATTGTCTTTTGAAGCTTGACAAAAAACTGTTATTGTGCCTGAATTAGTGTAGCGAATCGCATTACTGAGCAAGTTAGTCAGAATTTGCTCTAAGCGAGAAGGATCGGTAGTGACTGTCATCGGAGCGCGATCGCAATCGACTATTAATTGCAAATCTTTTTCTCTAACTAAAGGTAAAAGGATTTCTTTGGTGCTATCAATGATTGTTCTGACATCAACTTGAGTTAATTGTAATTGAATATTATTGACATCGTTACGCAAAATTTCTAAGGTATCATTAATTAATTGTAATAACTGTTTACTCGAACGCAAAACTCGATTCAGCATATCAATAGTTTGATTTGTTTCTGTGTTTTGCTGATTTTTTTGCTGACGTAACAATAATTGGGAATAACCCATAATTGAATTAAGTGGTACTTTTAATTCGTGAGTAAAGTGAGAAAAGTTTTTTTTATTTAAGCGTAACATTCGGCTTAATTCTTCATTTGTCTGAGTTATTTCTGCTTGCAAATTTTCTAATTTTTCAACTCGCTCATTTACAAAACGATCGAAACAAATAGCACTAGCTTCGTCAATTACAGCATCAATCAGCCGAAAAGTATAAATTAGCTCATTAGGATTTAATTTTTCTAAATCTTCTGCTAATACAGAAAAAATTGTTTCCCTTAAAATTCGATATTCGCGGGTAATTTCGGCTGAATTATATCCTTGTTTTGCCCGAACTTTACCATGTTCTATACTATTAACTCTTACTTTTTCCCAATCCCGTTCTTGAGAAGAAGCATTATCTTTCAACACTAAGATTATTGCCTTCAAAACTTCTGGTAAAGAATCTTCTAGCGCCGTTGCTGAAAGTTTTTTTGAAGTAACTATATCTCGATCATAGCGAACTTTATTTTTCCATTCTCGAAAGATTTTATCAAAATTTCTATCGATAGTTTTGCTAATATTTGCGGAAGTAAAACTCATTATTAAACTGACTACTATTTTGTAAGTCCCACTAGACGTTCTGACTAATATTCTCTAAAACTTTGGGGTTTCGGCTGAACTATGCTGCTATAGAAGAATAATTAAGTTTCTCAAAAAATTGATAAGCTACAATCAATCAAAGACAGATTTTTCAGTTTTCGCCATTACTTTGCTTAGTGTTGCTAAATAATTAGATGTGTCTAAATTAACGTGAATAATTTTTTCTTGATTACAATTTTAAGAAAACTTTCGTGAGAGCAAATTCAACGTTGAAATCCAATCATCTACATAGCAAAACTAAGTTTGAGTTATTCACTCATGATCAAACCACAAAAAACGATTGTTGTAGTTTATCATAGTTGTCGTCTACTGACTATAGGTTCATTACAATTATTACTTATCTTCTGCTTGCTTTTCATCACCATTTTTACTCCTCCAGCCGGAGCGAGAGTTAAGCCGCGACGAGCAGGTTTAACTGGTTTTTGCGTCGCCAAATCTAACTGATAATTCGCTAAAATTGTCGCTAAAACTAATCTCATTTCCATCTCTGCTAAAGCATAACCAATACAGCGACGCGCTCCACCACCAAAGGGTAAATATTCATAAGCACTGTATTGACGTTCGAGAAAACGTTCTGGTTTAAATTTATGCGGTTCTGGATACAAATCTTCTCGTTGGTGAGTTGAATAAATTGAACCAATTAACACTGTACCAGGCTCGAATTCATGGTTCATTATTTTAATTGGCGAGATTACTTCTCTCGGAAATGTTAACATTCCTACGGGATAAATTCGCAGTGTTTCTTGACAAACAGCAGTTAAATATGGTAGTCGATAAATTGCCATTGGGTCGGGATTTTCGCCCAGACTTGCTAATTCTGCAAGCAATTTTTGTTTAATTTCCGGGAAGCGGTGAACCCAGTAAAGTGACCAAGCCATTGCTGTAGCGGTGGTTTCGTGACCTGCAAAAAGTAGAGTTAGTAACTCGTCGCGTAACTCGGTATCAGTCATCGGTTCACCAGCTTCGTCACGAGCCGCCAGGAGTAAAGTTAGGATATCATTACGGTGAGGGTCGGGGTTAGCACGACGAGCTTTAATTTCGGCATAAATTATCTCGTCAATTTGTCGTTGTTGAGACAGAAAATTTCCCCAAGGACTCCACACACCCCAATCTTTTTGTAACCAGGGAAAAAATAGAAATGCTGAAGTAGCTGGAGAACTAAACAACTCGAACATTTCGGTAATTAATTTTGAGAGTTTTCGATAGTTTTCGCCTTCATGTAAACCAAACACTGCTTCGATAATTACTTGGAGAGAAATTTCCTGCATTTTTCCACGTGCAGTGAAGTTTTCACCAGGAGTTAACTGGTTCATCACTTGCTCAGTTAAATTGACAATTAATTGGGCGTAATTTTGGATTTGAGTACCATGAAAAGGAGGCATTAAAAGTTTTCTTTCGCGTTGGTGTCGTGCTGATGACATCAGAATTATCGAATAGTTTCCGAGTAAAGGTTTGAAAATTTGATTGATTTCTCCAGGGGCAAATAATTCTTTGGTGTCTCTGGTTAAAATTACTTTCATTGCCTCTGGATGGCTCACATAAACTAATTCTCCTCCACGAAATACTTTAGCAGCAAAGATATCGCCACAATTTCTTACGGCACTATTCATATAACCGAGAGGGTCAACTATCCATTTAATTAATTGCAAAAAAGCGGGGGAATTGGGACTTTTAATTGATTTTGTGGCTGTCATTTTGATTCCTTTTACTGAAGATTAAATTTATTGATTTGATTAAGTTTGCTAATTTTGTCAAAAACCAGGTAAACTGATTGATTATCTGGTGTTTTTTTGAGGTAATGCTAAGATTTTATGCTTGTCTCAAATTAAACTAAATTGGTAATAGCAGTCAACGATCGCGTTGAACTCAATTTCAGGAAAAGTTTTCTAGCTAGGATTTACCTTTCCTAATTTAACTAATTAGAAATCGATCTTGCAAAAAAGCGGAAAATTTATTTACAACATCCCTGCATCAACCTGTGAACTTGTAAGATTTATTTAACACTCCTAATGAACAGCAGAGGTATTAAACTAAATGACAGTTGCTAGCGCAATTCCAGCATTTTGTCAAGGAATTCAACATTTTGGCGAAGAGTTACCTTATTTTGACGAATATGGAAAAGAAGCGGCGATCGCCTCCAACCAAAAAGCGATCGCTTCACCAACCGACAAAGCCGCAGTCTACCAAACGTTATTAGCCGCAGATGCGCTGCGTTACCTAACCTTACAAGTAACAGCATCTAAAGAATCAGGACATCCAGGAGGCTTTGCGAGTATCGCCGACGCGATCGCCGCCTTAATGATGTTAGGCTACAAAAATATTCTCACCGAAGTCGGACATCACGCCCCAGGATTTTACAGCAATATGTTCCTGGATAGCTCTCTCGAAGCGATGGGGATTAAAACCGTCCAAGAAATGCGCGATCGTTTCCGCGAAAGACACGGACTCCTCGGACACCTCTCCGGACAAATTCCTGGACTCCTCAACCCCGCCGGACCCCTCGGACAAGGACAACACTTCGCAATGGCGGGCGCAAAACTGCATCCTGACCAACTTTTCCCCGTAACTATCGGCGACGGTGGGATTGGCGAACCCTACGTTATGAGTAGTTTCGGTCACTTCAACACCGCTTACCCCCAAGTCACCAACTTCCTCCCCATCTTAGTTTGGAACGGCTACTCCCAAGAACATCACAGCATGGTTTCCACCAAAACCAACGACGAAATGATTGAATATTGGGCAGGAAACGGGTTCCAGGAAATAATTCTCGTCAACGCCAAAGATTACGACGACTCCAACCAAGCCAGCGATTACGTCGATAGTACCCTCTTTTCTTTCGACAAGCGCCTGGAATTCGTCCAAGCCGTCTTAGAAGCCACCGACAAAGCCGCTAAATCGGCAATGAACGGCAAACTTACCGTCTTAATTGTCAAACAACTCAAAGGTGCAGGGGTACACAAAAAAGGCGCACAAGCACACAATCTTTATGCTGGCGATACTGTCGAAAAAGATTACATTGTTAAAGCCTTAAAAGACCGCGCTTTGTCTCCCGAAGCTTGGGAATTAATTCGCACTAATTTCGTTCGTTCCAATGGCGGACCTGCGGTGAAAACTGTTGTTAGCGAGAAAGAATTACCTCTGGCTGATTTAGGCGAATTACCCTTAACAGAATACTCCGTTGGCGGCGAAAAACAAGTTGCGACAACAGCGATGGGTGCGATCGTTGCTCATGTGGGAAAACAAGACCCCAACTTTATTCTTACCAACGCTGACGGGAATGCCGCATCGGGAATTAATAACGTCAACATCGCCTTAAAAATCGTTCACCCTACCCCCGACGAAATTTATTACCAACAACCCCAAGGACAAGTTTACGAACCTTTGAGTGAAGATGCTTGTGCCGGGTTAGCAGCAGGTTTAGCTTTATTTGGCGCGCGAACTTTGTGGTGTTCCTATGAATCTTTTGCCATCAACGGATTACCAATTTGGCAAACTGTAACCCAAGCAATGGCAGAATTGCGCCGTCCAACTCCCGCAACAATTACTTTATTTACTGCTGGGGCTTTAGAACAAGGACGTAACGGTTGGACGCACCAACGTCCAGAAATTGAAAACTATTTTGCTGCGATGATGCGTAATGGGAATGTTTTCCCTTTATTTCCTTGCGATGCGAATAGCATTCAAGCTTGTTATGAATGGGCGTTAGGAATGAAAAATAAAGGAATTACAATTACTGCTTCTAAGTCACCTTTACTGATTCGTTCTACCTTTGAGCAAACCCGTCAAGCATTAGTTGATGGGGCATTTGTTTTAGAGGAAAATTCGGGCGAGAAAACTGTTGTTTTTGCCGTGATTGGCGACATGACTTTAATTCCAGTTTACGAAGCCGCAGCACAATTAAAAGCCCAAGGAATCGGTACTAAAATTGTTTCGGTAATTAGTCCTCGGCGCTTATATCGTCCTAGCGATACTGCTTGGGAAAGTTGTTCGGAAAAAGACGGCGGTTTCTTAGATGATGCTAGTTTTGAAAAGATGTTTGCAGGCGATGCTTTAATTGGGGTTACTGGCGGTTCTAGTGCAATGTTAGAACCAATTATGTTACGCAGTAATAGCAAGCGAGATACCTTTGCGTGGAAGCGTGGAGACACTGCTTCTTCGGCGGCGCAAGTCATGGAAATTAATGGAATTACTGCCGATAATATGGTCAAGAGAGCAACTGAATTAGTTGGGTAATTGATATTAAGCCGAACCCGTAAACGGGCGGCTATACGGACAAGAAAATAATTATAGCCGAACCCGTAAACGGGCGGTTACACGGACAAAATTAATACCCGAATTGGTATTAATAGCCGAACCCGTAAACGGGCGGCTACACCGACAAAATTAATACCCGAATTGGTATTAATAGCCGAACCCGTAAACGGGCGGCTA
>JAWQFW010000245.1:0-7913 GCA_035968095.1 Oscillatoria sp. PMC 1068.18 | reverse complement strand
GAAGATAGTAATTATACTATTATTAATAATCAATTAAAAGTTTTTGATAAAGCTAGCGAAAGTCCTAGCTTGACTGAAGATACAAATTTAGATAATTCGGAAAATAAGCAACAATTTATTCTTGATAATTTAGCTGATCATCAACCTCAAAAAGAGCTAAATTTGTTGCTAGATAACCAAGCAAATAACCCTAAAAAAATACTCGCTGATTCGCTTTTAACTCAAAATATAGATTTAAATATTTCGGGAAATAAACAACAATTTTCTGGTGATAAATTAGCTATTTCTCAACTTTTAAATAAGCAAAAACCGTCACCAAATCCTCAATCCACAATTACTAATACCCAACAACACAAAATTTGGCTAGGATTAACTGAAAAAACAGTGAGTTTACGAGCGTATTTAACTTTAAATAGTATTTGGTCAATGGTAACTCGCACAGCATTTACTCAGTTAAATTATTCCCTTTTCTTATTACTAGGAACCGTTATCGGCATGACTTTAATTTATTTAGTTCCACCGTTAGGCGTAATTTGGGGAATTATTACTAAAAACGAGTTAGTAACTATTATTGCTTTCTTAACTTGGTTACTGATGAGTCTCGCTTATTTTCCTACCATTCGCTTCTATCGTCTTTCTCTTCTGTGGGCTTTTTCCTTACCAATAATTGCCTTTCTTTATACTATGATGACTATAGACTCAGCCTTACGTTATTGGCAAGGACGAGGTGGTGGTTGGAAAGGAAGAATTTATCCTCAGATTAAATAATTTTAACTCAATAAAAGTGAGTTTATCTACCTTTAGATAGGTGTTTTTTAAATTAAAATTGTAGCCAACCTCAAGGATTGTCAAAAAATAAGCTGACCAGAACGTCAATAACCAAGTAAGCTGTAATTTGGTAGCTAATTCTTCCCTAATTCAAACATTCCGATGACGACAACAACTTGGACTCAGCAACATATTCTTTCGTTAGCAGATTTTGCACCTGCTGAGTATGATACGGTATTAAAAACAGCAGCGAGTTTTCGCGAAGTTCTTTCTCGACGTACTAAAAAAGTACCTGCGTTGCAAGGTGTAGTCGTAGCGAATTTATTTTTTGAAGCTTCGACTCGGACTCGCAGTAGTTTTGAATTAGCAGCGAAGCGTTTATCTGCGGATACGCTTAATTTTGCACCAGGAACATCTTCGTTGAGCAAAGGAGAAACAATTCTCGACACAGCGAAGACTTATTTAGCGATGGGAGCAAATGTGATGGTTATTCGTCATCGAGAAGCAGGGGTTCCCAGTGCGATCGCGCGCGAAATGGATCGACTTGGGACTGGAGCGAGTATACTGAATGCAGGTGACGGACAGCATCAACATCCTTCCCAAGCTTTACTAGATTTGTTTACAATTTGTTCGTTGCTTGATGTGGAGAATCCTCGCATTGAACTCTTAAAAGGAAAAAAAATAGCGATCGTGGGTGATATCTTACATTCTCGCGTTGCTCGCTCCAATATTTACAGTTTAACTGCGGCTGGCGCTGATGTCCATTTAGCCGCACCACCAACACTGTTACCAAAATTCTTTGCGGATACCGTCGAAACTAAGCAACCAGGAAAATTATCTTTACACTGGGAAATCGAACCTGCGTTAGCAAATGCCGATTTTGTCATGACATTGCGCTTACAAAAGGAAAGAATGACTCAGCACTTGTTACCGAGTTTGCGAGAATATCATCAACTATATGGGATCACGCGCGATCGCCTCAAATTATCTCAACCTCATGTAAAAATTTTACACCCCGGACCCGTTAACCGAGGTGTGGAAATTAGTTCCGATCTTATGGACGATCCTCAATTAAGTTTAATCGGTAAACAAGTAACTAGCGGTGTCGCAATTCGCATGGCTTTGTTATATCTCATTGGTAGCGGAAAAACCTAAATTTAGCAGTCAATTACCGGATATTTCAGTTTGATGAAAGAGAAAATTAGAGATTTGGAGGAAAAGTTTCTCACAAATAAATAATAACTAGCAAATCCAGCTACTAAAAATTACCAACCAGCCATTTCTACCAACTCCACACAAACCTCATTCAACTTTTCTCGATTCACATAAGTTGGCAAATCTGTGGAAACTGCTTGCAATTCTTCAAACAAATTGTCAGCCAATTCTTTCACTTCCTCATAAGCAATATCACCTTGTCGAATTTGGAGCAAATAAGCAGCATCGCCCATTTTTTTCCGATTAACGTTAATTACCCCATCTCTCAAGACCTCAATCCCCATTCTGAGTAAGCGAATACAGTGCGACATATGTTTAGCATCATAGCCACATTTACGCTCTAACTCTTGTCGTGCGGGGTTTCTCCGTTTTCGCCACTGACAATAAGCCTCCCACTCCCGCAGCGATCGCCGATACGCTTGCGAAACGTGCAGCAAACGCATAAAATCGTCCGTTGAGCGCGTATATTCCTGTACTTTTGGCAAGACTTCCTCTGGTAAATTATGTTGCTTCAGCAAACCTTTATAATCAATCTTTTCTAGTAACAAACTACGCAACTCTGCCGCCTCCTCCAAATACTCAATACAATCCCTGACCAACATATAAAGAAATTCCAGAAAAGCATTCATTTCGCTTTTTGTCAAGGGTTTATAATCAGCTTCATTCAAACCAAAATCTTGCGGAATAGGCTTACATTTCGGCGGATCTAGTAACCACTTGCGATGGCTTTCTACCTTTTTTATTTGCGCGTAAGCATAACCCGCAAACGAACCTCTAACTTTCTGCGATAAGAAATCTTCTCGATAAGAAACTAGCCTTTTTCCAACCGGAGTTAGATCTAAATAAAAATTAGAATCTAACCACAACAGTTCTAAAATATTCGGATTATTGTTCCCAATTAAAGTGAGAAACTTCCTCAACTCATAAGCAACACAATCTTGCACATTATCTAAAAAAGGAAACTGACCACTTCCCGGTTCACTCTCCCAACCCGCATCTTTTTGTGCGATCGTTTTGAAACCAAAATAATACTCTTTCGGTGCAATAAATACACCTTTATAATCGCAATCAGAAGTGGGCGTAGCCGTACCGTAAGCCTGACTACCCACCAAAGCCAATAAAATCATTCTCGGCTCAATTTCTTTGCGGTGCATCAACCCTCCTCTCTAGCTCCGTATTATCAACGTAGCACAAAAGTTTCAAAAAGCGGATTTTTCAATTTGCGGTTAATCGCCACAAGAGGCGCAGTAATTTGTAGCATGAGAAAAGTGAACCACATAAAATCCCCAACCATGATCGAGATCTTGATAAATTTTTGGCGAAATCGGCTACATCAACTACTCACCCTAGGGCTACTTAGCTTCTTCCTCATCACAGGCTGTAGCCTCCAACAATTTAGAACCGAAGCAGCACAAGTGGATCAATTAGTATTCGTTAGCCCCAGCGATCCTGCTACCTTCAACGCCCCCTTAAATAGCTCCGCTTACAGCATCTTTGGCTTCATCAACGAAGGCTTAATCAACGAAAACGGACTCACCGCCGAATTAGAACCAGCATTAGCCAAATCCTGGGAAATTTCCGAGGACAATCTTAGTATTACTTTTACTTTACGAGAAAACTTAAAATGGTCAGACGGCGAACCCTTAACTGCGGACGACATCATTTTTTCCTACAACGATGTTTACCTCAACGAAAAAGTACCCACCGGAATTAAAGATATCCTCCGCATTGGTAGCGAAGGTAAATTTCCGACAGTAACAAAAATCGACGACAGACGCGTAAAATTTACCGTCCCCGAACCTTTTGCACCTTTTTTAAGATACGCAGGAGGCATCTCAATTTTACCGAAACACGCCTTAGAAGAAGCAGTAAAAACCACCGATCAAGACGGAGATTTAAAGTTTCTTTCTACCTGGGGAACCGACACAGATCCCCAAAAAATTGTTGGGGCAGGTGCTTACAAAATGATTGAATATGTTCCCTCCCAGCGCGTCGTTTTCGAGCGAAATCCCTACTATTGGCGCAAAGACAAACAAGGAAACCCACAACCATATATCGAGCGAATTGTTCTCCAAATTATCGAATCTGACGACAACCAATTAATCGCTTTTCGTTCAGGAGACTTAGATAGTTTAGACGTTAAAGCCGAGCAATTTCCCTTGCTGAAACGAGAAGAAGATCGAGGTAAATATAGCATTTACAACGGCGGGGCTGAATCAACAACCAGATTTGTTAGTTTCAACTTGAGTAAAGTTAAAAATGCTAATGGAGAGCAATTTGTAGAGCCAACTAAATCTCAATGGTTCCATACCTTAGCATTTCGCCAAGCAGTAGCTTATGCAATCGATCGCCAGCGCATGATTGACTATATTTATCGCGGTTTAGGAACCTTTCAAAATTCACCAGTTAACCTAAAAAGTCCTTTTTATCTTTCGGAAGCAGAAGGACTAAAAGTTTATAACTATAATCCTGAAAAGGCTAAAGAAATGCTGATAAATGCTGGCTTTAAGTATAATGACCAGGGCGAGTTATACGATGCCGAAGATAATCGAGTTAGATTCACTTTATTAGTAAAATCCGAGGAAAAATCACGAGTAGATACAGCAGTTCAAGTTCAACAAGACTTGAAAAAAATTGGCATTCGTGCTGACTTGCAAGTCGTTAATTTCAACACCGTACTGCAAAAGCTTCAAAGCCGCAATTGGGACGCTTATGTCGGTGCTTTTGGTGGCGGCGGAGTAGAGCCTCATAGCGGTTATAATATTTGGTATAGTCGCGGTTCTCTGCATCAATTTAATCAAGCCCCACAAGCAGGAGAACAAGGAATTACAGGTTGGGAAGCATCTGATTGGGAGTTAGAAATTGACCGTTTATTCCAGGAAGGTGTGCGCGAATTAGATGAAAGTAAGCGCCGAGAAATTTATGGAGAATTTCAGAAAATTGTTGCGGAACAACTACCATTTTTCTATTTAGTTAATGCGCTTTCTTTTGAGGCAGTACGCGATCGCATTGAAAATGTGAAATACTCATCATTAGGAGGAGCTTTCTGGAACCTTTACGAGCAAAAAGTAAATGATTCGGTGAAACAATTGAATCAGTAAAGCTTAAAATGTTACTAGGGGCGTAAAGTCTTGCGTCTCTAGAAACTAGCAAAAAGAGATTAACAAATGTATATTCCAATTCTACCCTCTCCTTTGGAGACTACTTTCGATTTGATTGCCGCAGATAAAAACGGCAAAGTCGTACTTTTAGTTGAGGTTAAAGCTAGAAAACTCAGCAGCGAAAAAGACCGAGAATTATTAATAGCTCATTTGAACTCTTATTTCAGTTCAGGTAAATCTAAAGTACCTTTTGCTATGCTTATCGGTAGCGACAAGATTGAAGTTTTTAACTTCGATTATGACTTAGATACGCTCGAACTAATTCTCTCTTTAGAAACTGCCTTTATCTTAAGCTACTACGAACCGAAATACGGTGAAAAACGGATCTTTCATCATTATTTAGTAGGCTTAGTTAGAGCCTGGTTACGAGATTTAGCTTATCATTGGAAATCGGCAACGCCACCCGCATCTAAAGAAATCGCAGAAATTGGTTTGTTAGCACTACTTGATGAGGGAACAACTGATGTAGGAGAATCACTCAGTGGTGAAACTGTATATTGAAACAAATTTTAAGTCAGTAAATCTTGTCATTAAGCGCCAATTATAAGATTAAGATATAAATAAAAAATGATTAGTAATGAATCTTGGTTTACTGTAACTAAAAAGGGTAAAATTCAAATTAATAGTGTTACTATTTATCAAGATTTGTCCTCAGAAATAGTAAACAAGCTAGAGCAAAATTTATCTGTTAGTGAAATAATTGATTGGCTGAGAAGTACCACTAGGGAAAATTTTAGTAGAAAGTACGGTAAAAATCCTGAAGTAGGCGCTCTCAATAATGCTACAGGACGATGGAATGAATTTATAGCAACTACCTTATTTTCCGAAATTGTTTTAGATTTTAATCAGGCTACTGAATCATGTATTGTGATATTTCCTTTACCTAACTCACGAGTACAAACAGAAGGAGTCAATGAAACTTATTCTAAATTTTTAAGTCTATTTAATAACAATGACTTTGATGCTAGGGAAACTTTAGCCAGAATTGCGCCTTTCCAAGAAAAGATTTTTCTTCCTAGTCCTGACTATATCATTGCAGTTTTACGCGATTGGGCAAAACCCAGCACCCTGAAGGGCGATCGCGAAATTCGTGCATCTGTTCAGTCTCTTTTGGAAAAACAGGCAAAAGAGCCAAATAATTTGGATATCTATGGTTTTTTGCAGGGAAAATTGCATCTAGAAGACGTGAAAGCAGCAGTTTCTCTCAAAACATCTAATCGTCCCGATCGACGCTATCAACCTTTGTTTGAGGCGGCGATAATTAAAGCAATAGGCTATGTCTTGCAACAAAGGTGGAAATATTATATGGTAGCCAGCGAGTTAACTTCTATGGATAGGACTATATTCAGGACAGCGATCGCTCCTCATGGTATTGCACTAGAAGAAGATTTTAAGCTTGTAGATGGTACATTTTTATACAAATGTAAAGCTGATTTAGTACCTCTCATCGAAACTATACTCTAGTCAAAATTAATGGTAACTCTAACTGTTTTGGCTGGGGAGATTCATCAGACCATTTAGTTGTGTTTAAAAAGTCAAGGATAGTTTTCGCTAACCCTTTTCCTACTAAATAAGGAACGCCGTTACCAATTGTTTTAAACATATTTGTTAATGACATATTATCTGGAAGCACAAATTCTTTCGGTAAAGACTGTATTGCTAGTGCTTCAGCAGCAGAAATGCGGCGAATTTTGTAGGGATGTAAATGAACTTCGTTATTACCATAGCAAGCTGTGGGTGAATAACGCCAACGATGCAATCGCTTATAAGACTTTTTCGAGTCATCTCCTTCCTCTACAGTGGCAAATCTTTTGATACCTGCTCTTGGTTTAAAATAATGTTGGGCATTAGGATGATTCCGCACATCGTTTTGTCTAAACCAATATTCGACAGTTAATTCTTGAGCAAGATTATCTGGACAGGGTATTATAGAGTTTTCCTGAAATGGTGTAGTCGATGCCCAAGGGTAAGAAAAAGCTTTTTCTTTAGTAAATAAAATGTGATTTTTCCAGGGAAAAATTTCTTCAGGTAATACTTGCTTTTGGCGCTCAGTTTTAATTCCCCGATCTTTAATTAAATCCTGACTAAAACCAATGAGAATTATTCTATCTCTATCCTGAGCTACGCCGTATTCAAGAGCATTAATTAACCTTTCTGTCAATATATATCCAGCCTGATTAAGCCGATATTTAAGCTGTTCAAAAAAACTACGATGTTTTTTAGTTCGATACAAACCTTTTACATTCTCAAATAAAAAGAAATCGGGTTTATGTTGACAAATCAATTCTATATAGCAAGCTGAAAGTTTACCGTTATCTCCTTTAGCGCCTCGGTTTTTACCACCAACTGAAAAATCTGGGCAGGGCGATCCGCCAATAAAACCAATCAAATTGCTATTTTTGCGGGCATCTTGTAATAAATCCCAAAGGTTTAATGCTGCTTCTGCTTTTGTCAGAAGAGTTACATCTTCCTGATGATATCCATATTCGGCTAGAGGTAATTTTAGAAGCTGACGTGAGTAACGGTATGCGTCTAAAAACGGTGCGTGAATTTCATTTACATAAACAATATCAAAGCCATTTAGTTCAAAACCAAGATCGAGAAAACCAGAGCCAGCAAAGAAAGAGAAAATTTTAGGTCGCGTTCTCATTTGAGATTAAGAATTATTCGAGAGGAATAAGAAAATTTTAACTTAATTTACATAGAAATTTATCTAATTAGAGTTCTCCTTCTTAGGAGATTGCGCTTGAATAAAAGCAAATATTATAT
>JAWQFW010000244.1:0-7929 GCA_035968095.1 Oscillatoria sp. PMC 1068.18 | reverse complement strand
CCCAATCCCCAGTCCCCAATCCCCAATCCCCAGCCTAATCATGAAAAAACTAATTGTAGCAACGGGAAATCCAGGTAAATTGCGAGAGATGCAGGAATATCTGCAAAATTTACCGATCGAGTTGCAACTGAAGCCGGAGGAACTAGAGATTGCAGAAACAGGGGCGAATTTTTTGGCGAATGCTGTTTTGAAAGCTTCCCAGATTGCGAAAGCAATAGGAGAATGGGCGATCGCTGATGACTCAGGCTTAGAAGTAGAGGCTTTAAATGGCGCTCCAGGCATTTATTCGGCTCGTTATGGTCAAACAGACCAAGATCGGATTAAACGGCTGTTAAACGAGCTAGGAGAGGCAAATAATCGTCAAGCTCAGTTTGTTTGTGCGATCGCTGTTGCTCGTCCTGATGGCGAAATTGTTTTAGAAACTGAAGGTATTTGTCGAGGCGAAATTCTCCACACTCCTCGTGGTGAAAGTGGCTTTGGCTACGACCCAATTTTTTATGTTCCAGAGCAAAAAATGACTTTTGCACAAATGTTGCCAGAAGTCAAGAACAAAATTAGTCATCGAGGCAAAGCATTTGAAGCATTATTGCCGAAACTAGCCACAATTATTTGAATCTCAAGAAAACTGAGTCAAAAACACGAAAGGTAGAGGCAACCCCCGATGGTTCCCTCTACCAATGAGAAGCTAGAATCGCTTCGGTTTAGACTGCTTCTAAATTCTTTTCTCCAGTACGAATACGGATAATTTGATCCACAGGAGAGATAAAGATTTTCCCGTCACCAATTTCTCCAGTACGCGCGGCGGCGATAACTTTATCAACCACCATATCGACTTGCTCGTCTTCAACGACAATCTCGATTTTTAGTTTTTGGAGAAACTCGACGGTATACTCAGAACCACGATAGCGTTCGGTTTGACCCTTTTGTCGTCCGAAACCTCGGACTTCCGAGACAGTCATCCCCACGATACCAGCATTGACGAGTGCAATTTTAACTTCGTCTAGTTTAAAGGGACGGATAATAGCTTCGACTTTTTTCAACTGTTCAACTCCTCAATAATTCTTCAACTCGTCTTGATTTATAAGGTGAATCTGTCACTTTCTATCACCGTAGATAATCAAATTATTGTAACAGTAGGTACATTTTGCCAAGAGAGATGATCTAGTTTAGCGTTATCGATGGCAGTAGTTGGGGTATCCGCGATCGCTGACGGTAGCCTAACATAATGTAGTTGAGCGGAGTTTTGTGGACAAATTAGGCGATCGCCCGCCGCATCTGGAAACTTTTACCGTCACGATGTTAACACTACAGCTTGACAGAGACTTTAACTTTTCATTGCTGAAAATTATGTAAGAAAGTATTTAAGCAGCAAAATCATGACCCAAGATTACAAATATCTAAATTTTCCTAGCAAATTGATAAGAGTTGCTTTAGTTACTTTCATGATTTCTGGTTTAAGCTTGCCGACAAAGATAGTTTTCGCGAGTAACTTAGTTAATTATTCTTTTATGAAACTAGAACAAATTCAAGAACTAATTGCAAGGCAAGTAAATGGTTGGGAAACTGCTAATACTGACCAAATTATTGCTGATTTTGCAGAAGATAGTCTTTTTATCGTTCCTGGCACTAGATATCAAGGAAAAAAAGCGATTCAACAAGTGGTAGTCAGTCATTTTGCTGATTACACCAATATCAAAATTACAGTGAAAAGAATTATTTTTGATGGTAGGGATGGTGCTGTTGAATGGGATTGGCAAGAGGAAAATAAAGCAACAGGAGAATTAATTTTCGCCGAAGATGCAATTGTTTTTGCAGTAGAAAATGGCAAAATTAAATACTGGCGAGAATACATTGAGCCTAAATCTGCTAGTTGATTGCTTGAATTTACGAAAAGGTAATTTGATTTTGCTGGAATTTGTCTCATTCGAGAAACCTAATACAGCATTTGTGCTAGCTACTGCTAGTTACCGGAGGGCGATCGCTGTCGGGATACTTTCAAAGGGATTACACAAGAGTTGATCGCAGTCGAACTGGGAACTAGAATCTGAGATTCACCGGAAGAAAGGTAAATCTAAGGCGATCGCCGCTAATCCTCGACAGAAAATCGCTACACTAGATTACGATCAGCTTACAGAAATCTTTTTTTCATCGAGTTATTAACAAGATCACAATGGCAATTTTGCGTGAATTCGTTTTTCCTTTGCTCATCGTCGTCGTCTTCTTAATCGCGCTAGTAGCAGTTAGTGCGAGAATCTTTTTACCGAACGATATGGCAGCACCCGCACCGATTGAGGATGTAGAGTCAGTACCACAGCCCTCTGCTGATGTATCTTTGTTGAAGGTAAATTTCGGTGTCTGAAGAGTTATTACCCGGTTATCGGTTGCGAGTTGGACTCGGATGCGATCGCGCTTTACTGGTCAAGTTTATGCAAATAACTTACCAGGAAATTTTTCCCGCAGTCAATGATTTTGCTCATTTGGCGGATACAGTAAGGCGTTATTTTTCTCCGGAAACACCTTTATGGTTTGTCGAAGCAAATCTAAAGACAAAACAACCTTTGACTCCAGTTGGTTGTCTGTGGATGGGAAATGGAATCGATCAGATCCTCGGTTCTCGCTATACTCATATTTTCTTGCTTTATGTCGCTCCTGAACATCGACGTAAAGGGATTGGTTCAGCTTTAATGAATCAAGCACAAATCTGGGCAAAAAAAAGAGGCGATCGCCAAATTGGGCTTCATGTTTTCCAAGAAAACCAACCTGCACTCAATCTTTATACTCGTCTCGGCTATCAAACTCAGTCGTTGTTAATGGTTAAACCTCTTTAGTCACGTACTCCCATCGATCAGTTGCTCCGACCATTATTTCAATTCTCCCAATTCCCAGTCCCCAGTCCCCAGTCCCCAAAAGAAGAGTGTTGGGGGTATGGGAAGTGTGGGAGGTGTTGGGAGATGTGAGAAGAATTAGAAATTACCAACAGACATCGAACCCAACCATTTACTCTTCTAATTCCGACCATTCCCCCAATTCCCCCAATTCCCCTTCCGGTGTCCCCAATCACCAATCCCCCTAAAAAGGGACTGGTGAAATTACCTCGGTAATGCTAAGTTAACAAGTATGTATGATGACGATGACGATCTACTTATACTCGACGTTGATGCAGAGCTAGAAAGCCCTCTGGATCGTCTGGAGCCTGTAGAGGAAAAAACTCCGCCGCCGAACCCAGAGGTAATGTTAGCGCTGCTATCTTCCCCAGAAACGCCACAACGAATGGCGGCGGCGAGGGCTTTTTGTGAAATTGAGGACGCACGGGCGATTCCTCACTTGATTCGTTTACTGAAGGATGTTTGTCCTTTGGTTCGTGTCAGCGCAGCTTATGCTCTAGGGCGTAATCCTAGTCAAGATGCGGTAGAACCCTTGATTACTCAACTTGAAAATGATTGGAATGGTTATGTCCGTAAAGGTGTAGTTTGGGCTTTGGGTAATTGCCGCTCCCGTAGTTCTTTGTTACCCTTGACAAAAGCGCTGAAAAGTGATATCGCAGCCGTGCGGCTTTGGGCAGCGAGCAGTTTAGCGCAAATTGCCAAACTCGAATACGAAGATATGATTTCGGCGCTACCACCGCTAATTGAGGCTTTAAGGCGCGATTCGGTGGCGGCTATCCGAAGTAATTGTGCTTGGTCAATCGGACAGTTATGCCGAGAATTACCTTCAAATGTGGTTTATGCTACCGCAATTGATGCTTTGATTGAAGCCTTAGTCGAAGACGAAGATTTAGGTGTTAAAGAAGACGCAAGAGCATCATTATTAAAAGTGGGCGACCCACGTGGGCTTCAGATGATTGAAGAATTAGAGCTTGAAGGAATCGTCTAAACCAGTTCCAGAATCGTCTCCTCACGAGAAGAGGAAAACACAGAGCGCGATCGCGGTTTTTTTCTCTACAAATTCTCTCAGGAGAAGATTTTGACTATCTTCCCCTCAAAATTGTCATTGAAGCACAATCTCGCCACTTTCGTAGTCATTTTCCCTACCGACACAACCCCTTTCCGGAAACTTTATCAAAACTTCTAATTTAGAAGCATCGAATTCAACTAACAACGATGCTTTATCCAGAATATTTACCAAACTCTAATCAAGACGAAGCTCTCAAAATAATTTATTTAGCTGAAGAAGAGGAGACTCAACCAAATAACAAGGAAACTGAACCAGAAAATCTCCAAATGAAAGAAACAATTATGCCTTTAATCACTCCTTTAGAATTATTGATGAGACCTGTATGAAAATATGTTGAGTAATTTAAGAAGAGTTTTTTATCCCTCGATGCTTCCGGAGCATAGCCTTTGAGAAAATATTTGGGTTTTATTTCAACTTAGTAGATGAGGTGAAAAACTACAAAAATCGCTTTTTTGAGCTTTTTCTTTTCAACTGGATTCAATTAAATTAGCCACCAAATTGAGATTTGGTGGCAGATAAATTTAATAGTACCTCAGATTACCCAAAAGAGGACTAACGAGAGAGCATTTAGTTGCTAATTAACATTACAATAATTATTAATTCCATTAACAACTTCTTGTTCTAAATTTCCAGCTTCACGAACAGTTTTCAGCGCTTCCTCCGCCGCTCCACGATTTTTCTTTTCATAAGCTTCGAGAAACTGGCGAGTTGCTTGAGAATGGGAATAATACACCTGAACTAAACCTGCTTGGTAGTCTAATAATTGTTCATCTTTGCTTTCGAGAGTTTCGATTGCTTGGGCTGCTTGCTCAAAAGCACTTGCTACTTGCAGTGCGGCTTGGGGGTCAGTATTATTACCACGATCGGAGAGAGTTTGTGTTTCTGTTGCTACATCATTGGCAATGTCAATAATCTTTTTACACTGAGACACTTTTGGGTCTGCACAACCAAAACTTGTAAAACTAATGGCGGTGCTGAGAGTAACCAGAATCGAATATCTAAACAGATCAGGACGCATCGAGGACTCCGAATCGAAAATTTAGCTCTTTAGTTTAGTAGCACATTTTTTGCTGCTTGGTAGATATTTTCTAAATTAATGAGGATTATTCAGGAGGAAAGAGTGATGTAGTTGGGGAATAAACGGGGAAGAGTTTGTTTCATTGACAGAATTTGGAGGGAAAGTTAATTCGGGCTTTCCTATTGAGCAAAGTTTCAACGAGGTCTGCTTCAATTTCAGCAAAGTGCGATCGCCAACTTTTTATTTCACATTTTGAGTCTTTTGTCAAGGATAAATTGAGTAGAGTTCGCGACTCACACTTGAATTTCTTGTTTACAGCCAACCTAAAATCGAGCGCTCAACTTACTCAGCGTAGTAACCGATGGAATTCCGAGTATAGTAGACATAAATTATCAGCAACAATCAAAGTTATGAATGTAACTTCAGCTTGTGCGATTAATTAACGAAAAGATACACGCCTTAGTAAAATTCTGTAAAAACATCAGCAGAAGAGACGATTGTGTCAATTACCGACAAATACTATTCTCTTGGTAGGTAACTGCCACCACTGCTCCTCGAAAAACAGAAAAATGACCATTAACAACTAATTCCTATGTTCTTACTAATTACGCGAATCCTGCTGTGGCTGCTGATTGGCATACTATTGTATAACCTCCTGGTGCGGCTTATTCCCCGACGGTGGCTAGCTATTGTTGGGGCGGTCTTACTTTTATCAATTATTATTGTTAATTTCGTCGAGCCGAATACTACTGTAGTATCTCCAGCTTGGAGTATCATCTCGATTTTGTTGCGACCTTTAGGATTATCGCTGTTTCTGCTGTTTTTAGGGGTAATTCGGATCAAAAAGGGAGGTATCAGTAACCCAGGACCCGGTTTAATTTGGGCAGCATTCATAATTTTGCTGTTTTCGAGTTTGCCTGTATTTGCTTATAGTTTGGCACAAGCGGCAGAACAAGAAGCGATTCGAGTCGAACAGCAACGTACAGAAATTTGTGAAGCAGAATGTCCTACACCGCTAAGACCATTGAGGGTACAAAGTGCGGGAGCGATCGTTTTGTTAGGACAGGAGACTACCGAGCCTTACTTACCTTATCGGACTCAGATTCAGTTAACCGAAAAGGGGAATCGCATTCTCTATGCGGCGCAACTTTATCAACAAGGTTCTGCTCCTTTGGTGATTGTTAGTGCAGGACCGAGAAATGATTTAGAAGGACCAAGAGAAAGGCGCATTGAAGCTAATGATGTTGCTACTGTGCTACAAAGATTTGGTGTTCCCCGGAGTCGAATTGAAATCGAACCTACAGGAGTGGATTTACGCACTGCGGCGGTTCAAGTTCGGGAAATTTTAACTCGCAGAGGTTTGGCTGACGAACCAGTGATTTTGGTCACTTCGGCGATTAATATTCGTCGCGCTACTCTAACTTTTGCGAATGCTGGTTTGGAAATAATTCCCCGACCAACTGATTTTTACACCTTCCAGCGTTTAGCTACGCCGAAGCGACGTTTGGATGTGGCTGATTTTGTACCTTCAGTTAAAGCTTTGAAGGTAACTACGCAAGTGATTGATGAGTATTTGGCTTCTGTTTACTATTTCTTACGTGGTTGGCTGGCTCCATCGATACTTTAAGAAAGCGCGATCGCTTTTGCTGAATCCTTATTTGTGAGTGTGGAGTCTAAGGAGATTGGGGAGGTGGGAACTGGGTTCAGTGAACAGTGAACAGTGAACAGTGAACAGTGAACAGTGACCAGTTTATCCTCCTTGTCTCCCAATTCCTCCTTGTCTCCTAATTCCTCCCAATCCCCAATTCCCAACCAATAAATTGAGAGAAGGTAAAGATGAAGAAAATTTGGGCGATCGCTACTGTTACGATCGCGATTGGATTAGCTACACCTGTAATTGCTGAAAATGTGGCTGATCTAGATCGACTCAGGAGAAGCTATTTTTGTCCCGGTTGTGACTTGACAGGAGCTAATCTTCGAGGACTTAATTTATCCAATAATCGTGCTGACTTAAATGGATCTGATTTACGCGGTGCCGATCTTTCCCAAGCTAATTTGCGTGGGGCAAATCTCCAAGGAGCAGATTTGCGCGAAACTTCTTTAGGGGGTACAAACCTCGAATATGCTTTGCTTGATGGTGCTAATTTAGCACAAGCCGATTTAAGGGCAACTCTGCTGGAGGGAGCGAAATTGAGAAGTGCTTATTTGGCGAATGCGAATTTATTCATGATTAGTCTCGAAGGTAATGATCTAGAAAATGCTAATCTTTCTGGGGCTGATATGCGAAATATCTATTTGGGAGAAGCTAATCTCGCTGGGGCTAATTTAGTTGGGGCTGACTTAGATCGAGCTTATCTGGTTGGTTCAGAGTTGGAAAATGCCGATCTGCGCGGTGCTAATTTAAGTGGGGTGATGTTTCGCAATGCTAATTTACGGGGTGCAGATTTGCGCGGTGCTAACCTCAGAGGTGCGAGTCTGAATGCGGCTGATTTGTCGGGAAGCGATTTGCGGGGTGCGGATTTACAAAAGGCGGATTTGAGTGAAGCTAATTTGCAAGATGCTAATTTTAGTGGGAGTAATTTGGCAGAAGTTAATCTGATTGAGTCTAATCTTACTCGTGCTAATCTTTCTGGGGCGACTTTACAGTTTGCGGAGTTGGTGGATGCTAATCTCGAAAGTGCGGATCTTTCGGGTAGTAATTTGATTGAGGCTAATTTTACGAATGCTAATCTCCGCTATGCGAATCTGAATCGAGCCGAAAGCGATCGCGCTCAAATTGAAGCTGCCGATTTGTGTCACGCGATTTTACCCAGTGGAAAAAAGGTTAATTGTTAGTTTGGTGATTGGGGATTGGTGATTGGGGACTGGGGACTGGGGACTGGTGATTGGGGACAAGGAAGAAATGGGGGATAAGGAGGAGTTGGAAGAGTAAATGTTGGTTGTGAAAATCGCTCTTT
>JAWQFW010000243.1:0-7952 GCA_035968095.1 Oscillatoria sp. PMC 1068.18 | reverse complement strand
ATTTTTTGATTATTGAGATTGATATTAATGTTTTCTTCTGTTGACTCAAGTACAAAGCTAACAGCTTCTTTGGTGACACCTATTTTTCGAGCCATTTTTTCTAAATCCTGATTTCTAAAAAGTTCATGAATAGTTTTACCGTTATAGGTAGCCAACAAATTCTTGAGTTTTTGTTGAAAAATTTGTGTAAGTAATTGTACGGGAACTCTAGTGCTTTTTAGTTCAGTTTGACCAATTGAGATTTGCAAATAACCGTTAACTATACTCAGAAATATATCCTGGCTAATTTGAACAGGAACAGTCCCTAATAAAGGTTGACTGAGTAGTAAATCCGTTTGAAAATTTAAACCATTATCAATTAATGAGTAGGTGATATCGGTTAACTCAATATTGTGTTCGTTTGTCTGATTAAAATTATTTTTAATTGTTTGTAAGAAAGAACGAATCGCGAATTTTGATGCTAAACATTCTAAAGTTAATTCTATTGTTAAAGTATCAGCGTTCCGAATGCTAGAACTGAGAATACAAGGAGAATTATCATTATTACTAGATAAATTAGCTGGGGAATCAACAGCTTGCGCGATAAGATAATAGCGATCGCTAAAAACCGACACAGAATCTGCCCAAGCTGAACCAGAAAAATTACCCCAAAAAAGTAACATTAGTAACAAACCAACGAATAAAGAAGTAAATTTCATAACAAACGCCGAAAAAACCGAAAAAAGTTGCTGAGAATAAAGATTAGCTATTGCAGGAAGATGCCTAGACAAGACAGCTTGAGAATCACTTAAGAATTATCAACACCTGCGTCGGTTAAAATAACCCGCTCGTCGGTAACGACAAACGAAACAAACATCAGGAACAAGATTGCTCAGATGCAGCCAGTGAATTTAATTTCTGATTTACTCAGAATTAGATCGAAGCAGCGATGAGACAAAGAGCAGACAAACAGGAATTAACAATTATAATAATAATTCGCGATCGCCACCCAAATTGGTGTATCTATAGAAGATAGATGGTGACACGAAGTTATTTGAGTATTTATGCCCAAATCATCATTAAGCAACGGCTCTTTAACACAAAAAAACCTTGCCCTCCTCCGCAAAATTCCGGAAGCGAAACTTAAATTCACTCGCAACAGTCGCTTTAATCCGGATGATTCAGGAACTTGCATAAATAAGATTAATAGTAGGCATCTCGAAAGTTAAACCAAAACTATGAACTCTAAGCTCGACTGTTCTGGTGACAGAACATCCAAGCTCAAACTAGAAAGCCCGCGAAAACTAGCGTCAGGTGCAAAAAAACTTCAGCAGCGCCGAATTTTTTCACAACTGTCCTTAGTTTTGTTCGCCTTGTGTTGTAGCCTCGCAACACCCGTTTCAGCAGCAGAACGTTTAACCTTACGTTTAGGACCAATTCAGCGTTCAGTTGCGGTAAATGATTTAGAAGAATTTACCAATACAGGTAAACTACCAGCATCTCTAAGACTCTACGCTCCACTCTTAACGCCCCAAGTGCGACAAATTCTGGGAAACAGCTTGCAAATCGAACCTAGCGTCGCGGAAAAATTTCTCGAAGAACTTTTAAGCTCTCCTGATGGGGAAAGATTAATCGAACAACTCAGCATCGCTTTACCAGGAAGCAAACCAGAACAGCTAAAAGCGGCAATTCAGATTGCGGTACAGCAAGCAGACGGTTTAAATGCAATTAGTTTTTTACGAGCCTTTCCTGCGGAAAATCTGACGGTAGATGCGACTGCTGCGGTAGGAATTGCGGTACAGTTAAATGCTTCAAATTTACAAAGTCGAATTTTAGCTCCGATGCTCGAACGAGAACTAACCGTGGAAACTACAACCAGGTCGATTCGTTCCAGTTTCGATCCTACCGCGCAGGGAGGAGAACAAGTTCAGAAACGAACCTTAATTTTACGCGATCGCCAGCGTCAGAGAACTATCCCGGTAGATATTTACTACAGCGAGAATACGAGAGGTCCGTTGATAGTAATGTCTCATGGCTTTGCTGCTGACCGCAAATTTTTAGCTTATCTGGCTGAACATTTAGCATCCTATGGTTTAACTGTTGCTGCTTTAGAACATCCGGGTAGTAATATTGAGGCAGTGGCAGAAATGTCAATTGGTTTAAACCCTGCGGATTTATTACCCGCTTCTGAATTTATCGATCGCCCCCAAGATGTTAGCTTTTTATTAGACCAACTCGAAAGACTCAATAAATATCCAGGTTATTTAGGAAATAAATTTAATACCGAACAAGTAACGATTATCGGTCATTCCTTGGGAGGTTATACGGCTTTAGCTTTAGCAGGAGGGGAATTAAATTTACCTCAACTGCGCTTTTTTTGTTCCGATTTAAGTCCATTGGGGCGATCGCCTGCTGATTGGTTACAATGTGCGGGGATTAGCCTACCAAATAACCCTAACTCTTTACAGGATCGGCGCATCGTTTCGGCGATCGCCCTTAACCCCCTTGTGGGAAAACTCTTTGGTGACAAAGGCTTAAGTAAAATCGAGATCCCGACGATGATTTTAGCTGGAAGCGAAGACGCGATCGCTCCACCTCTACACCATCAACTTTTACCATTTACTCAACTAAAAGGAGAAAAATATTTACTGACAGCGATCGGAGGAACCCACATGAGCGTCACCGATGTTGGTAATATTAATAGTGCGGTCAGACAAACCACTCTCGTCAAAGAACTTTTAGGTAGTTCAGCCGAACCCTTACGACAACTGCTCAAAGCTACCACTTTAGCCTTTATTAAACAACAAAGCCCGGAAGCGAACAACTATAAATTATTTCTAACTCCAGAATATGCCCAAAGCTTAACTCCGACAATTTCCGGTCAAAATCGATCTCCTTTACAACTACGCTTAACCACCCAACTCCCAGCCCGACTCGAAGCCTGGTTGCAAGTTTTAGGAGTTAGCGATCGCCCGATTGCGCGATCGCCCCTCGAAGAAACTCAGCGAGATCCCCTCGCAACTGCGAAATTTCTTCCCTTTGCACCCAATTTCTTCCGTCGTCGTCAAACTCTTTCCAAAGTGCAAACTTCTAGCCCAAATCTCGATAGCTATTTGACTGAACTTTTAGAAGATTAGCTGTTTTGAAAATAATTAGCAATTCAAAAAGTTAACCATTATCGGGGCTTTGTCTCAAGATAAATTTTTCGCCCCGATTGTCTATGCAGGATCTTGTCCCGCGAAGCTCATTGCTGCAAATTCAGAGCAATTTTTCTTACCTCAACTTCAACCAGCACAAGTAATTGTTCAAGTTCGTTGAAAGTAAAGAGCAATTTAATAACTACTCTCACTACTATCTGTTAGCTGATGAGATTCATTTCCTTTTAAAGGAGGAGAAAAGACACAAACCAAACGCATAGTCGTCTTGGCTCGCAAATAATGCTTATCATGTTCATCTAGAGCATACATCGTACCTGTGGTAATGGGATAAACTACCCCATTCATAGTTTCAATTTCTCCTTCACCTTCAATACAATAACAAGTCTCCAGATGATTGTTATACTGCAAAAGTGACTCGCTACCTGCGTCAATAATCGTATCTGTCAAGCTATAGCCCATCTGGTCACGTTCAATCAAAAATCGACGGCTTTGACCATTTCCCCAAGCGACATCTCGCTCAGTTCCAACTAATTGATCTAGATTGCGTACTATCATAAATCCTCACGAATTAAGTAAGTTTTTTTACTTGACCCCCCGAAGGAAGCCAAAACTGCAAGTGTAATCCCAATTAGTATTAGCACAGAACCCACCCAACAGCGAACTCCAAATACTTCACCAAGCACTGCAAAGGAAATTAATGCACCAAAAACTGGCTCTAATCCTTGAATAAGTGCTGCTTCAACAGCAGATAAAGTTTGCAAAGCAAAAGTGACTAAGTAGGCTATTGCGGCGGTAGCAGCACCCAAGTACAATAGCGGGAACAAATTGGCTTGGATTATTGGTAACTGATCTGAAAATTGGTTGAGAGAAACTCCCAATGATAACAAAGCTACTACTCCTAGTCTAACGAGAGATAACAAAAAGGGATCGTAGCTATCGGCAGTGTCTTCAAGAATAATCAGCAGGAGCGATTCGCAAGCAACGGCTCCTAAAACCCAAAGGCTACCAATTAACGGTTCGTTACTTTGTTCCCATGACATTAAACCACTTCCACTCAAGGCAAAAATTGCCGCTAAAAATACTCTGAATGAAAAACGCTTTCGATATAGTAAATCGAAAAGAGCAACAAAAATAACGCACAAACCAAATAAAAAAGAGGTTCGATTGGCGGAAATAGTCTGCACTCCAAAGCTACAGCCTAAATTAACTCCATAGGTAAGCAAACCTAGTATACAGCCATGTCGTAATAAGGTCTTATTAATTTTCAAGCTAATTGGTGGTTTTTCTACCGTTTCAGACAGTTGATTACTGTTAAAAATTATCTTGGATGCGATTGGCTTTTTCCACACTAAGTTTAGCCAGCGATCGAGAACGATTTTGACAACCCAAGGCAGAAAGAATGATACTGCAATCGTATACCGGACAGTTAACAACATGGTAGGTGTTAACTGAGAAACAACCATTTTTGTCACCGGAGGAATTGAGCCTAGTAGGAGCGCAACTATCAGATAGGCGATCGCTGCTACCCAAGCCTTGATTGCTTCACTTTGCTCTAGCTGTAGTTGTTTGAAATTCTCCAACAAAAGAACTCTAGTATCGGGGATAAAATTAGTATTTACAATGCTCAACTTTTTCATAATTGGTCGTTTTTGAATGATAAATCAAAGAGAGTTTGTTGAGTTGTCATTTGTTCAAGAAATTGTTTTTTGTGTATAATTGAATGCCAAACTTTTTGGAATCATTCAGAGCAAAGCGCTATTACTAATTTACAGTAACGTAAATTTCACGAAAATTTGTTGAAGATAATCTTAATTTACTTTAGATTGATAATCAATAAGTTTAGTTAAGGGTAAATTTATTAGTTGAGATGCAATAATGGTAATTAAGTAAATTGGGATCTTTGTTGATTAATTAAGCCAACGCCAATTAGTTGCATTCCATTGATAAATACCTTGAATCTCAAATTCTGCACCGTTATCGAAGCGGATAGTACAGTTATTGTAAGTAGAGTCATTATCTGCAAGTTGAGAAACTCCAATCACGGTACAAGGAAACCATTCACGCTGACAAGGATTTTGATTTTGTACCCATTCCCACAAAGCATTAGCAACTTCGATGCGATCGCCAACTTTTAATTTTAAACCTTCGCGAAAGTTTTCTCGCTCGAAATATTGAGCTAAATGTACTGGTTTAACTCGGTTTAACCAAGCAGTACCATAGCGATCGCGAATAAATTGTACCGAACCAGAGTCGCGATCGTGCAACCAATCGTTAAGTAAAGTAATTTTCCAGGGCAGATTTGCTTCTTCTTGGGTTTGAACAAATTCTAGCAAAGCGAGTCGTTCTGCTGGGGTTAATTCCCCTAGAGGATTTTCTCCCGCATCCTCTCCTCCTCGCTCCCCAACATTATCGATCAGTTCTTGGAGTACAATTTGTAACAAGATTTGTTTTTGTTGGTCTGTCAAGGGACTAAACGCAATCTCACAGCTTCTAAATGCTGCTTTTAAGGCGGCTTCTATGTCAGCTTGATTCATAACTCGAACGAGGAAGCAAACTACTTTCCTAATTAGCGGGTGTTTCTATTCACTATTTAAGCGTAGTTGGCTGGCTTGTAAGTGCGACAATTCGAGTTAAGCTGAGAATCGTAATTATTAATGAATACTTAGTTAAGGTTAGTTTATGCAACGTTTTCGAGTTTTGGCGATCGCGCTTTTTTCTGGTTTTTTTTGGGTTGCTAGTTTGGTAGTTACACCTTCTGCTTCTGCTTTAACCCAAATTCAACTATCAGACCTTTCTTATCACGAATGTCCTGCGGCTGTGGGAGAGGGAATTGTTAGTAGCGGTGGTGGTAGCCGCTTTTCTAAATGTTATCTCGTTACTGGTAAAGCTAATAATAAATCTGGGAAAACGGTTTATGATGCTGATGTCTTCGGTCGAATCTACGATGCGAATAATAATCCGGTGATGCAAAACCGTAGTCGCGTTGGTTCCATTGTGGAAGTTCCTCCCGGTGTCAGCGATTTTGAGGTCAGAATTACTGTCTCTGCTAACCAACCCACACCGTTGAAACTGAAACAATTCAAGGCTTCTGGCTTTTCTAGCCCGGTACGCTGGTAGCGATCGCTCTTTTATCTACCTCCATTTACCAGTTACTAATTTTCCTTGACATTTGTAACTTTATGTGGTAAAAAAATTAGTTAAGTGAATTAGCGGAAAGCTAGCACAATTATGCCAATTACCAATTGAAAATCTCACCAAGAAAATATCCCTCACTACATTCCGCATCAAGTGAGGGATTTCTGAAGCTTTGCTCAATCTTGAGATTCTCGGCGACTCTAGACACTGATTAACAGCGAAGATAAAATTTGTAGGCATAAAATCGCTAAAATCGGCGATATATCCAAAGCTCCGCCAATAGGAGGAATAAAAGAACGGAAAATGTTTAAATAAGGATCTGTAACCGGACTTAACACCGCCGCAACTTGATTAGCCCATTCCATTGTTTGGAACCAAGTCAGCAAAATTCGGACAATCAACAGGATTGTATAAAGTTCGATAAAGTTTGCCAAACTGGTTGTTAAAAGTTCTGTTGCCATGATTGAATGAAAATATTCCTAAGTAATGTTTTAATTTTACATTTTTTGATAAATGAAAAAAGGTGGGTAAAGTTCGGTTTCCCCCTCCAACCCAAAGCTCAAGATTTGGTAGCTTACACCGAGCCGACCTAATTAAACGCTTTCTTCAGCTTCGGTTTTTTCAACATTACCATTAACTGCGCCCAGTTGTTCGCGTACGTCATCAATCGCTAAGTTTAACTGAGCAATTTTCTTTTCCAATCGGCGACGTGCAAATTCGATGCTTTCTTCTGTCGTTCCCTTTTCATTCCTTTTCGTCTTTAGTAAAGATTCCTCTTCATCTGCTTTTGAGTTATCTTTTCGAGAAGCCACTAGCGCCCCAATCGCACCACCAATAACTCCACCAAAGATTGCTCCAGTAATAAATCCACCCGCAAAACCATCGCGCTGACTCATGGTTAAATATCCTATCTCAATTTCTAATCTCTAACTAACTTTTTTCCAGCATAACTGCTAACTTAACAACTAGGTGGCAAAGGCGCGATCGCCCGCATCTCCTAGTCCGGGTACAATATAACCTTGCTCGTTCAAACCCTCGTCGATGATCGCTGCATAAACGTTCAAACTAGGGTAACTCTGACTTAATTGTTGCAAAGCTTGAGGTGCAGCCACAACAGCAACAATTCTCATCAATTCTGGATTTGCACCACGACTGGTTACTTCGTTCATGGTTCTCATAATTGAGCCACCTGTAGCCAACATTGGATCTAAAATCATCACTCGCGTTTCCGGGTCAAACTTTGACGGTAACTTATTCAGATAACAATTTGCTTCCAGAGTCTCCTCATCGCGCACCAATCCTAAATGATAAATTGAGGCTAATGGTAATAATGTTTGCGCCCCATCTAACAATGCTAATCCTGCTCGTAAAATAGGTACGATCGCCATCGGTACTTCCGGATTAACTAATTTAGCCGGACAAGGTGCTAACGGTGTCTGCACTGTGATTTCCTCTGTCGGAAGCCAATTGCGACAAGCTTCGTAGGTTAACCAGCGCCCTAACTCGGTCATCGCACTCTTAAATAATACCGGAGGTGTACTTGCATCGCGGGCTACCCCTAACCAATGTTTAATTAAGGGGTGTTCGGGGACGTAAACTCGTAGTTGTAAAGTCATCTTTCGCTTTTGCAAGTTATTCAACGGAAATATCATACTTGGTTTTGGGGATCGGGGATTGGGG
>JAWQFW010000242.1:0-8001 GCA_035968095.1 Oscillatoria sp. PMC 1068.18 | reverse complement strand
TTTTATTACAGTTTAAAATAATGGTAAAAATAGCCAAATTAGAAAATATATATTCTGTTGGTTCTCTAATTTTTTTCACAGGTGGATTAGCTTTTGAAAGTTTGTTTAATCAATCAGAAGGTGAGCTAGGTTCACCTGTACCTACTTATAATCCTCTGTCTCCTCTACTTTCGCTGTTGCAGCATAGCATTTTTTTAGTAGCTATCTGTTTACTGATATTGCGCTGGCAAACTACTATAAGGGCAGTATTAAGAAACAAATTTATCTGGGCTTTAGTTGGTTTAATTGTCATTTCTTATAATTGGTCAGAGTTTCCTGATTTTACTCAACGTCGTTCTATTGCTCTTTTCGAGACAACGATATTTAGTCTGTATTTAGGTTCACGTTATAACTTAAAAACACAGCTAAGATTTATAGGTTTAGCCATAGGAGTTATCACTATTATCAATTTTTTGTTTACACTAGCATTACCCGGTCATTCTATAGAAAACGGAGTTCACGCAGGTGCTTGGCGAGGAATATTCATTCAAAAAAATCTTCTTGCTAGATTAATGGTGTTAGGCTTAATAATTTTTGCAGTTATTACTAAAGAAAATCGTCGCGAAACTTATTTAATTTGGTCTACCTTTGCTATTTGTATTTTAACAATTTTACTGACAACATCAAAAACGGCTTTAGGATTGTCGGTATTGCTTTTACTTCTTATTCCTTTATATGAAGCATTTCGCTGGAAATCGAATATTGTCATACCTTTTGTAGTTAGTGTAGTTGTAGGAGGTGGTACTCTAATAACCTGGATTTCAGCTAATGCAGAAAGAATTGTTACCAGTGCGGGACGTGATCTGACTTTATCTGGACGGACAATTATTTGGAGTGCTTTAATAGACAAAATTAAAGAACGTCCTTGGTTGGGCTATGGCTATATGGGCTTTTGGCATGGTATTTATGGACAGTCGGATTATGTAGGAAAAGTTTATGGCACAACTTATATTCCGCCTCATTCTCATAATGGTTTTTTTGAGTTAACTATTGCTTTCGGTTTTGTCGGAGTTTTATTTTTCGTATTAAGTTTTCTCAGTATTCTCAGAAGGGGAGTTATTTCTGCCCGTTTAACGAAAACAAAAGAAGGATTGTGGCCACTAATATATTTATCGTTTCTAATATTTTATAATCAAACTGAATCTACACTTGTGGAACATAACTCAATTTTTTGGGTATTGTATGTGTCGTTGGCTTGTTCTAAATTTATACCAGTTAGACAGGTGGACAACTAATTAGTTTCTCTTAGTTCAGAGTTAGTAAATTTTTGCTTTAGTATAAGTATTGAAAAAGGAGAATTAACTGATGGATAAAGTGGCAATTTTTCTTTCTTCTTTAGATGGAGGTGGAGCAGAACGAGTAATGCTTAATTTAGCTTATGGATTTCAGAAAAATGGGATTGAGGTAGACTTGATTTTAGTTAAGGCAGAAGGTTCTTATCTGTCTCAAATTCCAGAAAATATCAAGGTAATTAATTTGCATAAGAAAAGATTACCACTAAGCTTACCTACGTTAATAGAGTATCTAAAAAAAGAGCGTCCTGTGGCTTTATTTTCTGCCTTGGAAGATACTAATATAGTAGCATTAATGGCAAAACTGCTTTCAGGAGTTTCTACTCAATTGATTGTGACAGTACATAATACGCTTTCTCAAGAGTCACGTAATGCGACAAATCTCAAGCGGAAAGTTATACCTTATTTGGTTCCGTGGATATATCCGAGTGCTGATGTAGTAGTGGCTGTATCTCAAGGTGTGGCAGAGGATTTGATCGAGTTGGGTTTGCGATCGCGTAATCTGAAAGTTATTTACAACCCAATTGTGACTCCTCAGATGCAAGAAAAGATGCGGCAACCTGTAGAACATTCTTGGTTTGCGCCAGGAGAACCACCCGTAATTTTAGGAGTTGGACGCTTGACTAAGCAAAAAGATTTTTCAACCCTGATCCAAGCATTTGCTAAAGTCCGACAACAGCGACCAGTCAAACTGATGATTTTAGGAGAAGGTGAAGAACATTTGCAACTAGAAACTTTAGCTGAAAAACTGGGTGTCGCAGAAGAGATAACTTTTCCTGGATTTGTCGATAATCCTTATGCTTATATGGCACGTGCGGCTGTATTAGTTCTTTCTTCTGCTTGGGAAGGTTTTGGTAATGTGTTGGTAGAATCAATGCTAGCCGGAACTCCTGTGGTTTCGACTAATTGCGAAAGTGGTCCGTCGGAAATTTTAGCAGATGGTGAATATGGCAAATTAGTTACGGTAGGAGATAGTGAGGCAATGGCAACGGCGATCGCGCAAACTCTAGAAGAATTTTGTGATTCAGAGTTACTTCAAAAGCGATCTTTAGATTTTTCTTTAGAAAAAGCTGTTTTTGAGTATCAGCAGTTATTTTCTGTTGATTAGAAGTTGAATTTTTGCTAATAATAATTATTTTGATTAGTGAAAATTATGATTAGTAATCCTCAAGCTCTAACCGCAATTTAAAAACCGAATTAAATTTGCTTAACAAGCATAAATATTATCTTTACTTAAGTTAAAAAAAAGTTGTTAATTAAATGAGGACTTGATTATGAACTCAGTTTCATCGAACCAAGACACTAGGCAAAATAAGGTCAATAATTTCCAATTAATGCTGGATGATATTAAAGCCGATATCGATCGTTATGTTTATGGCGATAATCTTCCGTGGCAAATTGTACTTCTGAAAAAACAAGGTGTTTGGGCGACAATTCAATATCGGTTTAGTCGCTGGGTTCACTATCACTTGCACATTCCTGTTTTGCGCCAGATTATGAAAATATTTTGCGTAATTTGGCGACAATTTATTGAAATGATTAGTGGTATCGAACTACCTAATCGTGCCGAGATTGGTAAAGGTATCTATATTCCTCATCCTTATGGAATTGTTATTCATTGTGATGCCAAACTTGGCGAAAATGCTAACTTAGGTCAAGATATTGCTATTGGTGTAGCTGGACGAGGAGAGAAAAGAGGAGTTCCCAAAATTGGCGATCGCGTTTTTATTGCTCCGGGAGCAAAAATTTTTGGTGATATTTCTATTGGTAACGATGTCGCAATTGGTGCTAATGCAGTGGTTACTAAAGATTTACCCGATCTTGCTGTAGCTGTTGGTATACCTGCGAAAGTCATTAGCTACAAAGGCTCCAAAGACTTTATTTTCTATCGAGGAAAAGAATCTGAGCAAGTTAGCGAATTAGTTACTCAAGAGCAAAAGTAAATTAACTTCAACCAGAAGTAAGAAGATTATTTAATTTATTTGAGCTTTACCATCCGCAATCTTTAAATAGTGAAGTAAAAAAATGAATGAGTCAGCAAATAATACTAATCCAGTAATTTTGATTGGAATGCCCCGCAGTGGTTCGACATTGTTAACTAGAGTTTTAAATGAAAGCTCAGAAACATTATTTTTAGTTAACGATTTTTACTATTTACAGCATGTAGACTCAGTAAATGGTTTCAACACCACAAATCAGGAATTGACTAAAGATTTTGCCGAGTCAATTCTTACCAGAATTAAAGCAAGAATTGAACGAGATAATTCTCCTGAACTCGAATGTGGCTTGTATTTTTCAGCAGAAGCTGAAGAAAAATTAGAAAAGTTTGTTCAAAAAGTTAGTCAAAAAAAAAATAGCTACTTGGGATGAATTGTTAGGACAAATAATGTCTTTTGCGGCTAGTTTATTAGACAAAGAAATTTGGGGATACAACACTCCACAAGATTATCTACATCTCGAACGATTACAGAAGCATTTTCCGCAAGCTAAATTTATTTATTTGATGCGCGATCCTCGCTTAGTCCTGCGTTCTTACAAAAATGTTCAGTCGAATGGTTATCATGAAACGAACCGTTATCACCCAATTTTACAAGCATTAGCTTGGCGCACAGCAATACGGAGTTTTCTGAAAAGAAAAAGTGCAGATAATTGTATTTTAGTTCGTTACGAAGACTTGACTACTGAGCCGAATACGGAATTATCTCGGATTGGTGAGTTTTTGGGAACGGAATTTCATGAGATCGATATTAATAAGTTTGGTAATAATTCTTCTTTTAAAGGAAAAAGACAAAAAGCTGATTTGACCGAGACAGAAATTTGGTTTTGTGAACAGATCGCTGGGGAAGAAATGAAAGCTACAAATTATAATTTGTCTGAAGTAAAACCCAAATTAAAAGACCTCAGTCAGATTTCTAAATTAACTCTAAGAGCTTCGATTTTTTATTTATCTAAAAGCTTATTATCACCTAATGTAAGAAAAAGGATTTTGCAAGTTATGAAGAAAGTGATAACTCGGAATAAAGTGACTACTTAAGTAAAGCTTAAAAAAAATTAGAAAATGAGAGGCATTAAAAAGTTAACTATCAGAAAATTTGCCTACCTAGGGATAGTAATTGTATGTTTTAGCTTCATAGTTTTTAAGCCTAGTTGGACGGGAATAAACAATCGCTCAATATCAGCTACATCTAGCGCTCGCACCTTATTTACTACCTCAACTGAAGAAGTTTACGCCTGGAAACCTGTCAAAATTGGTGGAGGAGGTTTTGTTACGGGTATAGTTGTCCATCCCCAAGAACCGGATTTAGTTTATGTTCGTACAGATGTGGGAGGATTGTATAAGTGGAATAGCGAAAATCAAAGCTGGACACAATTATTTACAGCTACAAGTTTACCAACGAAAATACCCGATAGTATTGAAAGTGTCGCGATCGCGCCCAGCAACCCCGATCTCATTTATGTAGCAACAGGCGCTTATACCAAGTCGAAAGACAAATTAAATCCAGGCTATACCCTGAAATCTAGCGATCGCGGCTTATCTTGGCAACTCCTCAATCTCTCTCTACCAATGGGGGGAAACGAACCTTGGCGATGGACGGGAGAACGTTTAGCAATAGATCCTAATAACCAGAATATCGTTTATTTCGCTTCTCGTTTAGATGGACTTTGGCGTAGCGAAGATGGAGGAGAATCTTGGAATCAAATCGATCCAAAAATGATTCCTGTGGGCGAATCTCATCCAGATACCGCACAAAAAGCTGGCGTAACTTATGTAGTTTTCGATCCCACATCAGATACTCTTAATAATCAAACTCAAGTTATCTACGCAGGTGTAGCTGGTAAAGGAATTTATCAAACTACTGACGGTGGAACTAGCTGGAAACTTTTACAAGAAGTTCCCACAACCGACCTCGTTCCACAACAAGGAGTTATTAATAGTAAAGGAGAACTATTTACTACTATTTACAAGCAAAAAAACGATTCTTATGGTGGTGTCTGGAAATTGACCGCCACAGGTTGGCAAGATATTACTCCAGAAACCGGAAAAAACTACACAGCTATTACTGTCGATCCTAACCAACCAGAGACTATCTTTGTGGCAACTTATCCCATGAAAGCTGAAGGAATTTACCGCTCTAGTGATGGTGGTAAAAGCTGGATTAGTTTGAGTAACACAACTAAGCAAATTTCCTGGTATCCCGACTGGATTTTTGACTACAGTCTTACCGGAGGTATGGCTGTTTCTCCTTTCAATTCAGAAGAAGTTTGGCTAACTAATGGTGTTGGGGTTTGGAAAACCGAAAATAGTGGCGATCGCCGCGTAAAATGGTCAGCAGTTGTCAATGGAATTGAAGAAACTGTTACCTTTGATGCTATCAGTACGCCCGGAGGAGCAAGCTTAATTAGCGCGATCGCCGATTTTGATGGCTTTCGTCATAATTCTTTAGATTCTTTCCCCAAAAAAACTCACAGTAACGACGTTTTTAACACCACAACAAGTATCACCTACAGTAGCGGTAATCCTAACTTTATTGTTTCTGTCGGCGGCTCTCACCACGATTTTTCCTCAATTCGTGCCGGATTTTCCACTAATAACGGCAAAACTTGGCAGCAATTTCCTTCTTTAGAAAATGGAACTCACCCAAATGAATTAATCTTTGGTAATGTGGCTGTTTCAGCAACCGATACCAACAACATTGTTTGGCAACCTACTAACTGGAAACCTCCTTATTTCACCAAAGATCGCGGCAAAACTTGGCAAAAAATTGCTTGGTTTACCCAAGGAGATCTCGGCGGTGGAGCGCATTCTCATCTTTGGAATAGTCAACAAATATTAGCCGCCGATGCAGTCCAAGGTGGTACATTTTATCTTTATCATCACGTCAAAGGGCGCATGTTACGCAGCGACGACGGTGGCGAAACTTGGCAAATTGTTAATGAAACTTTACCAGAAGGTGTCTGGAAAGGAGCTAAAGTAAATACTGCCCCCGGTATAGCAGGTGAAGTTTGGGTAAGTTTAAAAGATAAGGGTTTATATCGCTCTAGCAACTTCGGTGCAGAGTTTGTCAAAGTAGCAAATGTTGAGGAAGCAGAAGTTTTCGGCTTTGGGAAAGCGGCTGATGGGGTAAATGAGCCGACGGTTTTTGTGCAAGGAAAAGTGAGTGGGGAGTCGGGAGTTTTTCGCTCAACGGATCTCGGTAAAACTTGGCTACGCATTGCTGACTATCCTCAAGGCTATTTAGGTGACTTTAGGGTTTTGGTAGGAGATATGAATGTTTTTGGACGGGTTTTTCTGGGAACTGGGGGGAATGGATTTATTTATGGAGAGCCGAAAATAGATTAATTGACGCGATTGGACATACTACTTACAGATTAGCCCAGCGCCGCTTACGGCGATCGCCGCCTGGGGAAAAGCTAAAGATTTTGTTAATATTATTACCAAATAAGCATTTTACTGAGAACACACAATGACCAATACCCCCTCCGATAATAAAGTTGTTGTTGCACCGTCGATTCTGTCGGCGGATTTTAGCCGTCTGGGAGAAGAAATCAAGGCTGTAGACGAAGCGGGTGCTGACTGGATTCACGTTGATGTGATGGATGGTCGCTTTGTACCAAATATTACCATCGGTCCACTGATTGTGAAGGCGGTTCGCCCAGTAACGAAAAAGCCTCTGGATGTTCACTTGATGATTGTGGAACCAGAAAAGTATGTAGAAGATTTCGCTAAAGCAGGCGCGGATATTATTTCTGTTCACGCCGAACATAATGCTTCGCCCCATTTACACCGTACTCTCGGTCAAATTCGGGATTTAGGTAAGCAAGCGGGAGTTGTGTTAAATCCTGGTACTCCTTTGGAGTTGATTGATTATGTGTTGGAGTTGTGCGATTTGATTTTAATTATGAGTGTTAACCCTGGTTTTGGGGGTCAAAGCTTTATTCCTGGTGTAATCCCGAAAATTCAGCAGTTGCGTCAAATGTGTAGCGATCGCGGACTTAATCCTTGGATTGAGGTTGATGGCGGTTTAAAGCCCGATAATACTTGGCAGGTATTGGAAGCTGGTGCAAATGCGATTGTTGCTGGTTCGGCGGTATTTAAAGCACCTAGCTATGCTGAGGCTATTGAAGGTATTCGCCACAGCAAGCGTCCAGAAAAAGAATTAGTTACAGCTTAATTACTAATTTAATCATTACAGTTAGAGGCGATCGCGCGATCGCCTTTTTTCTATTTTTAGAAATTATTGTTTTCTCATTCCAGTTTTTAGAGTCTAAATCAGAAAATGGTCTGGAGTAAATTATTACTTACCAGACCATTTTTTTAACTAACTAAAAAAATTAGGCATTATCAACTATTTCTTTAGCTTTGTCTTTCACATCTTCTTTCGCGTGTTGAGCTTTAGCCTCAGCTTGCTTGGCGTTACCTTCTGCTTTATCTTGAGGATCGCCTGTTATTTCACCCATTGCTGCTTGGGCTTTACCTTCGATATTTTTAGCTGTTGCTTTTGCTCTGTCTTCGGTACTCATATTATGCTCCTTATATCAGAATAAAATCGATCTTTACAAGTGATGAATTTGATTTATTCATCTATTTTTTTGTTCTGTAACAAAATTAACAGAATAGTTTTGCAAATATCTTCCCTCTTAAGTCATACCTAATTAGACTGACCTTTAA
>JAWQFW010000241.1:3938-8013 GCA_035968095.1 Oscillatoria sp. PMC 1068.18 | reverse complement strand
CGCCAAAATCGAGGGTTTTAACTAATTTAATTGTAAAATTACTCAACAGGAATCGCATTCACATCAACAGTTTCCTTACCAGTCTCTTCAGTAACAGTAGCAGTCGTAGCCGAATTCACTTGACGAGACTTAGCAAACTCAATTACGATCTGGGACAATTCCGTAACCAGTAACGTCAACAAAGCGATATCATCCAACTGTCCCGCGATCGGGATAAAATCAGGAGCAAGATCGATCGGACTAATCAGATAAGCAAGTGTACCTAAAATAATCCACCAACGATACTTCGGATTACGAAGCGTGTTCCGATACCAATTATAAATTTCTTTTACAGATAATTTCATAAGCTGCGATTTAGCCTCCCAGAGTTGTTATCTTTATCTTGACAAACTCTCCCCTCGCCTGGTAGTAGGGATTACACTGCAAGTTTGTTAGGAAATACACATCGGGAATTGTAAATAAAATATAACTTTAGGCAGTTTTGGTTCACCAAAGTTTGTTAACTTAATAAATTGGTAGCAAAAGTCTCCCAGTGGAGCGCAAACTGCTAAAAAAAAAGGGGAGGATTGTAAATGGCGCTAATTGTCCAAAAATACGGCGGAACATCAGTAGGTTCAACAACCAGAATACAAGCTGTTGCACAACGAATCAAGAAAACCCTCGCGGGTGGAAACCAAGTCGTGGTTGTGGTTTCCGCGATGGGGAAAACTACTGATGGTTTAGTCAAATTAGCTCAAGAAATTTCCTCTAACCCTAGTCGTCGCGAGATGGATATGTTACTCTCGACTGGGGAACAAGTTTCGATCGCGCTTTTGAGTATGGCTTTGCAAGAATCGGGACAACCTGCGATTTCCCTGACAGGCGCTCAAGTTGGTATTGTAACTGAAGCTCATCACAGTCGCGCCAGAATTCTCAATATCAAAACCGAACGCATCGAACGCCATTTAACTCAAGGTAAAGTGGTAGTTGTGGCTGGTTTCCAAGGAATTACTAATTTTAACGATTTTGAGATTACCACATTAGGACGCGGTGGTTCGGATACTTCGGCGGTAGCCCTCGCAGCAGCTTTAAAAGCTTCACGTTGCGAAATTTACACTGATGTACCGGGTATTCTCACCACTGACCCTCGCATTGTACCAGAAGCGCGGCTGATGTCGGAAGTGACTTGTGATGAGATGCTGGAATTGGCTTCTTTGGGTGCAAAAGTGTTGCATCCGCGTGCGGTGGAAATTGCCCGCAATTACGGTGTACCTTTGCTGGTATTATCGAGTTGGAGCGAGGAACCGGGAACGTTGGTGATTTCACCTGCACCGCAACCACGAACTATTGAAGGTTTAGAAATCGTCCGTGCGGTAGATGCGGTGGAGTTCGATACCGACCAAGCAAAAGTCGCTTTGTTGCGCGTCCCCGATCGCCCCGGAATCGCTGCCCGTTTATTTGGCGAAATTGCGTCCCAAAATGTTGATGTAGACTTGATTATTCAGTCAATTCATGAAGGAAATAGTAACGATATCGCCTTTACTGTGGTTGAGAAAGCCTTAAATAAAGCTGAAGCTGTGGCTGAAGCGATCGCGCCCGTGTTACGCTCACATCCAGCGAAGCTTGAAGAAGCGGAAGTGGCGATCGAAAGGAAAATTGCGAAGATTGCGATCGCGGGTGCAGGAATGATTGGTCGTCCCGGAATTGCCGCGAAAATGTTCGCAACCTTAGCCGCAGCAGGGGTGAACATCGAGATGATTTCCACCTCAGAAGTGAAAGTTAGTTGCGTTATCGATGCCGCAGACATCAAAAGTGCGATCGCCGCCCTTTGTCAAGCTTTCGACATCCAGAGTTCCCCTGTTAAACAGCCCTCAGCCCTCACCAACACTCAACCCTTACCCCCCGTCCGAGGAGTCGCCCTCGACCTCAACCAAGCCCGTTTAGCCATTCGTCACGTCCCGGATCTTCCCGGTATGGCAGCAAAAATCTTCACTGTTTTAGCGGAAAATAATCTCAGCGTGGACATGATTATTCAATCCCAACGCTGTCGCATTATTAACAACATCGCCAGTCGAGATATCGCCTTTACCGTCGCCCAAGCCGATGCCGAAATTGCCCAAAAAGTCTTACAAGAATTAGCTACAGAAATTCACTGCGGTGAGGTTCTTTTAGACCCAGAAATTGCTAAAGTTAGTGTTGTTGGTGCCGGAATGATGGGACAACCCGGAGTAGCAGCAAAAATGTTCGCCGCCCTCTCAGCAAAAGCGATTAATATTCAGATGATTACTACCTCCGAAATCAAAATTAGTTGTGTTGTTGCCGAAAGCGATGGAGTGACCGCCTTACAAGCAATTCACAGCGCATTTGAGTTAGCTGGTAACAAAAAAATTGAAGTTCCCGCCTAAATTTTCGCTTCAGGAAACTTTTTGTTACCACTTTGAGAGAAAATAAATAAGACAGTCTCAGCAATTCAGATTGGAGAAAAGCCATGAGACCTTTAGTGCGTTTGGCGATCGCTTTATTAATGGCAGTATTTGGCTTCGTTAGTTATTGTACCAATACCGTCGAAAACCCGATCACCGGAGAACAACAGCGCGTCCAGTTATCCCAACGCCAAGAAGTAGTTTTAGGACGACAAGCCGCCCCAGAAATGGCACAACAGCATGGCGGTTTATATCCCGACCAAGCTTTACAACAATATGTAGACCAAGTAGGTTTACGCATCGTTCGACAGTCGGATGTGGCTGAGTCGCCTTACCCGTTTGAATTCCACTTATTGCGTGACCCCCAAACAATTAATGCTTTTGCTTTACCGGGGGGACAAGTGTTTATCACGGCGGCTTTGATGAGTCAGCTAACCTCAGAAGCCCAACTCGCAGGCGTTTTAGGACACGAAATTGGTCATGTTGTCGCCCGACACGCAGCCGAACAATTGGCGAAACAACAGCTAGGGGCGGCTTTGGTGACAGCAGTGGGAGTAGCGGTGGAAGATGGACAAGGTAGCGGGAGAGATGCTCAAGTAATTGCCCAGGCTGTGAACCAACTGGTAAATTTAAACTATGGTCGCGAAGACGAATTGGAGAGCGATCGCCTGGGACTTAGATTTATGACCGATGCGGGTTATAATCCTCAAGGAATTGTGCAATTGATGCAGGTTTTAGCCCAAGCAAGAGGGGCAAATACTCCGGAATTTTTTAGCACTCATCCTAATCCTAGTAATCGCGTCCAAAGATTGCAAGAGTTGATTAACCAACAGTATCCAAATGGTATTCCGCCGCAGTTAGAGACGGGAGAACAAGATTTTCAACGCTATGTTTTGCCTCGTTTACCTGGGAGACGCTAGAAGTTTTTTAGCAAGAAAATATCGCTAATTTGGCAAGAAAAGGACGCAAGATAGATGCCTGACGATTTTATTCCCTTTTTAATTGGAGTTAGTTTACTTGTCGTGTATTTGATTTTCTCAGCTTTGACTGAAATGGGAACTAAACTACCTTGGAAAAAATGACTCACAACCACCAACCCCCGTTAATTAACGAAAAACACCAACAAAGATTAGCCAGAGTGCGATCGCTAAGTTATCTTTTAGATAATGCTATTGGTATTCCTGGAACTAATTATCGCATCGGTTTAGATCCTTTATTAGGTTTATTTCCGGCTGCGGGAGATTATGTCGGTTCAGCAATTTCTGCTTATATTGTCCTCGAAGCCGCCCGTTTAGGTGTATCAAGAAATCTGCTTCTCCAAATGGCAGGAAATATCATTCTTGAGACTTTAGTTGGTACTGTACCAATGTTAGGCGATTTGTTTGATGCAGCTTGGAAAGCTAATTCAAAAAATATCGCTTTGTTAGAAGAACATCTCGGTTCCCCTCAACCTCAACAAAGAAGAAAAACCGATTGGTTATTTCTTGGTCTATTTTTCGCGATCTTGTTGATAGTAGTAATTGGAACTACCCTATTAAGCTTATATCTTTTAAGTTTATTGTTCCAAGCTTTATCATCGTAATTATTCTCGTTTCCTAGCTCCGCCTCAATAACTAAACTACCACAAAAACTCGTTTCCTGGCTCCGCCGGGAAATGCCAAAAAGAGGCTCTG
>JAWQFW010000241.1:0-3838 GCA_035968095.1 Oscillatoria sp. PMC 1068.18 | reverse complement strand
CACAAAAACTCGTTTCCTGGCTCCGCCGGGAAATGCCAAAAAGAGGCTCTGCCTCGATAATTAATCTACCATAAAAATAACCAAATTACAATTAAAATTAACTTATGCAAGATTGGTGGCAAAAAACCTTCCCAAAAGGACGACAAAATTTAGAAATAATTGATGCTGATGGAGACTTAATTAAAATTGCGTATGGTGAAAAAGGTACAGGAAAACCAATCATTTTAGTTCACGGAATTGGTAGCTGGAGTTACGGTTGGCGTTATCTCATTGAACCTTTAGCTCAAAACTTCCGGGTAATTTGTTTTGATGCAAAAGGATACGGCTTTTCTCATAAGTCAAATAAATTAGAAAAACCAGGACATCAAATAACAGAATTACAGCAAATAATCGCAAAATTATGTAGCGAACCTGCGGTAGTTGTGGGACAATCTTTAGGAGGATTGATAACCTTAGCAGCCGCACAAGAAAATCCTGATTTGTTTACTCGTTTGGTAGTAATTAATCCAGCAATTTTTCCCGATGATTTGCCTAGCGTCGCCATGCGATTTTTTGCAAATATTCCTTTAGAATTAATTCAAATATTAGATCGTTGGCGGTTAATTAAACCTGTTGCACCTTTAGCTAGAGAAATAATTAAATTTGCGCGTCGGGAAGTAGTAACAAATCCAGAGAAAATTACTGACGAAGAAATATATTGGATTAGCTATCCTTATCTTGAATTTGAAGGTGCGATCGCAAAATATGTCGAGGAGTTACAAATCAGTTTAGGTGAAATTAGTTATTTACAGCGCAAGCAACCAAATTTACTGACTAAAGTCCAAGATAACTTGCCTAATCTCGCTATTCCTAGTTTAATTCTTTGGGGTGACAGCGATCGCTGGTTTCCTGTTTCTCATGGAGAAAAGTTACACAATTTAATGCCGAATTCTCGCTTAGAAATTCTCTCCAACTGCGGACATGATGCGGCTGGAAGTTGTCCAGAATTAATTTATCAAGCAATTGTTTCTTTCCTCGCAGAAACAGACTTTGAAAATAATTAAAAAAGAAGGCGATCTGATTGAAAAAATGCTATGATAAAAAAGTTCGAGGCGAATATTGAGTTGAAAGAAAAAATATGTATCAAATCGATTTAGCTAAAGCAGAACAACAGTTATCAGAATTAATAGAAGCAGCAACTCGCGGCGAAGAAGTTGTAATTATTAAAAATAACCAACCTGTTGCTAAATTAGTTCCAATTCATGCTAAAACTAATCGCAAAGCAGGTAGTGCAAAAGGATTAGTGTGGATAGCTGATGATTTTGATGAACCTTTAGAGGAATTTAAGGAATATATGTAATGAGGATATTGTTAGATACTCATGCTTTCATTTGGTACGTTACGGATAACTCGCGGTTAAGTGACTCAGGAAGAACTATCATCGACAACGGAGATAACGAAATTTTACTGAGTGTGGTTAGCATTTGGGAGATGGCAATTAAGCAAAGTATAGGTAAGCTGAGTTTCGGTTTACCATTAAGAGCATTTGTAGAACATCAATTCAGTATTAACAAAATAAAATTACTAAATATTAATCTCGAACAAATTGAAGTAATTGCTACTCTTCCTTTGCATCATCGCGATCCCTTCGATCGCTTGTTAATTGCACAAGGGATTGTGGAAAATCTTCCAATTTTGAGTAGAGATGTAGCTTTTGATGCTTATCCAGTTAATAGATTATGGTAAAAAAATTTAGTTAGCGATCGCTAATACCTAATTTCTCAGATTGTTTAGTGACATCCTCTATCAGACAATTTAACTGAAATAGCGCCACAATAGAGAAAGTTGTCCAATGTAGAATTAAGATTTATGGTACAAGCTCCTGTCCGGATTGCTAGCACAGAATTAGCACAATTAGCGATCGCTTTAATCCGCAAATCCGGTTGCGAATACGGAGATATCCGCATTTGTTCCTATCGTAATCAAAGTTTGATGACACGCGATCGCTCTCTTTCCAATCTTTCTGATAACGTAAGTGCAGGTTTTGGGGTGCGGGTATTGCATAATGGTGCGTGGGGTTTCGCAGCTTCTCACCGACAAACTCCCGCAGAAATTACGCGTATGGTTGCATTAGCGGTGGAAACAGCGAAAGGTAGTCGTCTGTCGCAGCAAACACCTGTGCGTTTAGTCCCTCAAGAAGCATATCAAGATACCTACATTACCCCGATTGAAATCGATCCCTTTGAAATTCCGATCGCGGAAAAAGCCGAATTACTCTTAACAATTAGCGAGATCCTTTTGAGTTACAATGATCGCGGCGTGAAAAAAGCCTTTTCTTTTCTCCACTTCAACCGAGAAGAGAAAACTTTCGCATCCACCGAAGGATCGCTGATTCAACAAACAATTTATCGTAGCTATCCTGGTTATTGGTGTACCGCGATCGCGAATGGTGACGCACAGAATCGCACCTATGAATTGCCACCTTTAAATAAAGGTTACGAACATATTGACAAAGACGCTCTTTTAGGCAATATTGACCGAGTTGCCACAGAAGCGATCGAGAAAATCAACGCTCCCGAAAGCCCTTCTGGGATCAATACTACCTTAATTCTCAAGCCCAGCAACCTCTTTTTAACTATCCATGAATCAGTGGGACATCCCACCGAATTAGATCGCGTCTACGGCTACGAAGCCAACTTTGCGGGGACATCTTTCGCCACCACCGACAAATTAGGTAAACTACAATACGGCGCACCCTGGATTAATTTTATCGGCGATCGCACCCAACCCCACGGACGCAGTACAATGGGCTACGATGACGAAGGAGTTAAATCACAACAGTGGTACGTTGTCAAGGATGGAATCTTAGTTGATTATCTCACCGATCGCGAAACCGCCTCCAGATTAGGACGAAATCGTAGTAACGGATGTGCTTTTGCTGATAGTTGGTCGAGTGTTCCGATGGTACGCATTCCTAACTTAGGATTAGAACCAGGTAAACCAGGAGACAGCCATACTGCTAGTTTAGCAGAAATGATTGCTGATACAAAAGACGGCATTTTAATCGATGGTCTCGGTAGTTTTTCTATCGATCAACAACGGCGTAATTTTCAATTTGGTGGCGATGCTTTTTGGCAAATTAAACAAGGTAAAATTGTCGGAATGCTGAAAAATGTTACCTATCATTCGATGACAACCGACTTTTGGAATAGCGTCGATGCGATTGGTAACGCTTCCGAATTAGAGCAATGTGGAACCAATCTTTGCGGTAAAGGTGAACCGCTTCAAATCGCACAAATGACTCACGCTTGTGTTCCAGTTCGAGTGCAAAATATTCAAATTGGTAGAGTTTCCTGAGCTAATTTTTTTTGGTGGGTTAGCTAGTAATTGTTGAAGACTGTACATGATTATACTGTTTTCCTAAATTAATTCTACAGATACACACCCTTTAGAGACGTTGCAGACAACGTCTCTACAAAATTTCATGTAGCGTAGATCAAGCAAATTGATATTACTAGCTAATTTACCTAGTTTTTCGATAAAAATTGCTCGGCAAATCAAAGTTTTTCATTAATAATAAAAAAAAGCTTAGTTTTATTTAGATAAACTCAATTGTTGAACGCCTTAAAATAGCGCTATTTTTCGAGATATTACCTAGCCATAAAAAGAAACATTTTTTTGTTAAACTTATTGACAATTACTCAGAAAAGAACCAGAGAGCAAATATTTTTTTATCAAAAAAAAATGACTATAGTCGCAACAACTTTAAATTTTAGGCAATTTGACTTAACATGGACTAAGAAAAAGAGCTTTAGCTAAAGCAAAAAAATATAAAGATTTCCTAAAAAAACACTAAAAA
>JAWQFW010000240.1:0-8030 GCA_035968095.1 Oscillatoria sp. PMC 1068.18 | reverse complement strand
ATTCCGACCATTCCCCCAACACTCTTCTTTTGGGGATTGGTGACTGGGGATTGGTGACTGGGGATTGGGAAGATATGGGGGAAACGGGGGAAACGGGGGAAACGGGAGAGTAAATGTTGGTAAAACCATCGCTGTCTATTCCTAACACTTCCAACACTTCCAACACTTCCAACACTTCCAATTCCGACCATTCCGACCATTCCCCCAACACTCTTCTTTTGGGGATTGGTGACTGGGGATTGGTAACTGATAACTGATAACTGATAACTGATAACTGGTAACTGGTAACTGGTAACTGATAACTTGTAGATGCGGCTACGTGCTTCACCTTTGTCCTTGTTGCCAGCGACCGATCGCCTTTTGTGCTTGGTCGTAAGCTGGAGTATTGCGCGGAACTAATTTAGCGGTTTCAATGGCTTGGTTTAAATTACCTACAGCCGCGCGAGAATTAGCCATCAGATAAATTTGTTGGCTCCACTGTTCGATTAACTGCCGTGCTTGACGATATTCTGGTTCGCCGGAGTTAATTTTCCGGAGGAGGCTAATTCCGAAACTGTAAGAAGAAGCTTGAGCCGGATTAATCTGTTCTTGAGCCGCAGCGATCGCATTTTGATTTGCCCATTTTAGCTCCGCCATTTCTGACCATTTAGCGATCGCCTGATTTGCAGCATTTTTAATTTGCGGTACATCATTAGGAACTAATTTAGCAGCCGCGATCGCCCCCGCATAATTATCTTGTTCGGCTCGTCCTTGGGCAATATCTAAAATTACTTGACTCCAACGAGCAATAGCAGCTTGAGCTTCGTTGTAAAGTGGCGCATCTGGTTTGATTTGACGCACTTCGTTAATTGCGCGACTAAATCCAGAAGCTTGATTCGATTGAATATAAGTTGTGGCTCGATTTAATAAATCCTGATTGGCGGCTAAAGTTGCCGTCGCTGCTGGTGATGTAGTCGGGTTTGGGGTTGAACCATTATCTGTTGCTTCTGGAGCAGGTGTAATTTCCCTAGCCGTAGGCGGAACCGGGGTAGTTTCTGGAGCAGGCGTAGTTTGATTTGGGTTCGGTGAAACCTCAGTTACCTCTAAATCTGGTGATGGTGGTTCCGTAATTGGAGAAACAATCGTTCCCGCAGCATCAGTAGAAGTTGAATCTGGAGTGCGATCCCGTTCCCCAAGTAAAACCGCCGCAAAAACTGCCGCAGCGAAAATCGCCAAACTACCCGCGAGCAACAGTAAAATTTGCCAAGTTGGTTTTTTTCCTGGAGGTAAATCTGGCGCATCATAAGAAGTCAAAGCCGGATTTTTGCCCGGAGGTACTTTTGTCGGCAAATAAGTCGCAGTCGTCGGTCTTTCGAGCGTCGAAACTGATTGAGAAGCGATCGCACCAGCACCATTCGTTTGAGCTTGAGAATTAACCGTCAAAGCCTCTACTGTATCGGGAACACTACCATCAAGCCGCCAACGATCGTTTTCTGTTTCCGGTTCCGGAAGCAATGGCTGAAGCGCAATTTCAGACGAAGGAATAATCGTTACCGGAGTTTGTATCGGTCGCCAGTGGTGTTCGCACAACTCCGGAAGGCGATCGCGTAAATAGCGGTCAAGATTTTCTAAGTTAAGCTCTTTTTCAAAATAATTAACCGCTTCTAATAAACCCGCAGTAAAAATCCCATGATCGAGATCGGCTGATTCATGGGAAAATTCCCCTGGTTCAGTGGAAAGTACCAGCGAAATACCCATTTCTTCGGCTAACTCGACGGTTTCCTCACCCACCGAACTCCCCGCAAATAAGCCTGGAGAACGGTTAATATCCAACAACACCAAAAGGCGATCTGAGCTATTATTTCGGAGTAAATCAAACAAATCTCGCAAAGCGATCGCGCTTCCAGGAATATCTGCTGGGTTGCCATCCACAGGCATTAAATAGTCTACTCCCTCCCAGCTAACTCCATACCCACTGAAAAAGAACCATTGAATCGGTAAACTATTCTGGATGTTATCGACCCAGGAGAGGATATTTTCTCGCGTCGGATAAGTCGGTTGTTCTTCCACCCAATTAGAAGCATCAGTTAACAGCAAACATTGCTCTGGTGGCAATTCGGCAATATTCGCCAAAACATGGGCGATCGCCTGTGCGTCTGCTTGAGCATAATTGAGAGGTTGAAGATATAAATAACGGTTAATGCCGATTGCCATGCAAGAGTAGTTTGCCATCTGCCCCTCGTGTGCAAATTTTAAGTAACAAATTGACTGTAAAAGTTTTACCAGTTTCTAGAACAAAATTTTAGCAGTTTCCTTGTAGCAGCGCGAGGTAATTAATTTAATTGGTCACTTTTGCTAGTTCTGTGGGTTGAATCTTCGCTGATTGCGGAGTTAGAAATTTGATTCTGGAGGAAAGGGATTTCACTCATTTGATGGCGCTGTTTCAGGTTAACGCTTTTCAAAGATTAGAACACTGGATTGGCTGCGCTTGAGGCTCAAAAGGTGACAGCTTGGCGATTTCGCACAGTAAGCTTACAATACTACCGACCCTGGCTCAAATTAATTTTTGTTCTCTGGAGTCAAACTCGAAAGACTCGATTTGCTTTTTTGCGTCAGATTATTGAGAAAAGATTAACTGGGGATTCTGTCTAGAGAGTGACCTTGGCTCGGACAAAACCAGGGAGAATTAACAACGAAGAAGCTCTCAGACTGAATTTGTATGAAAATAGATCGCATTCAATTCTACGTTGAAGATGCCCAAGTCTGGCGATCGTGGTTTGTTCGGAGAATGGGTTTTCAGTCGATAGCTAGCGGTAAAAATCGTCATACCCAGACAGAAGTGGTCAGAAATGGTGCAGTGAAGTTTTTTTTGTCTTCACCGTTAACTGATGATAGTCCGGTGGCTGAGTATTTACAGCAGCATCCACCGGGAGTTGCCGATCTCGCTTTTGTGGTGGAAAATTTGGAAACGGATCTCGCTAAAGTGCTTGCTTCTGGTGGGAAGCTTCTCCAACCGATTCAGCAACGCCAATTAGGTCAAGGTTTACGGAAATCTGCTCAAATTCTTAGTGTCGCTGGTTTACGTCACACTTTGACTGAAGGTTGTTCGGGAATTGGGACTGATGATGGGGAATTTGGCGATCGCCAAGCAAATTATTCCCAAGATAAGTTAGCATCAACTCGATTTGCTGAAAGTTATTTTACTGGTATCGATCATGTTGTTTTGAATGTTGCGAAGGGAAAGTTAGCCGAAACAGTGGCTTGGTATCAAACTGTTTTTGGGTTTCAACCAGAGCAAACTTTTCAAATCCAAACCGAGCGCTCAGGCTTATCTTCTCAGGTATTGATTCATCCCACAACTGGGGTAAAATTACCCATCAATGAACCAGCTTCAGCTAATTCACAAATTCAAGAATTTCTTGATATTAACCGAGGTGCGGGAATCCAACATCTAGCTTTGTCAACACCGCAAATTGTCGAGGTGACTGCTAAGTTACGTCAAGCTGGGGTAAACTTTTTGGAAGTGCCAAAAAGTTATTATTTTGAGCTTCAACAGCGACATCCAGACTTGAATTTGGCTGTTGAGGAGTGGGAGCGTATCGCCGCACAGCAAATATTGCTAGACCACCAGAAACGAAGCGAAAAGCAATCCCCATTCAGCAATTCCCACGCCTCGAAAAAGTTTACCTCAAATTCAGCACAGCGAGATCCGTTCCTTTTGCAAATCTTTACTCAACCTATTTTTCCTCAACCAACTTTCTTTTTTGAATTAATCGAGCGACGTTCTCAAGCAAAAGGCTTTGGTGAAGGCAATTTTCGGGCGCTTTTTGAAGCAATTGAACGCGAACAAATTAAACGAGGTAGTCTTTCTTCTCAAACTAAAATTTGAGTTTAACTTACTAATTTGTAGCAGCGCTTACAGACACAATAGCTATCCTTGTGCTACTCGACCTATCAAGTAAATTTGTTAAATGTTACTCCTCTAATTTACTTCCAAATTGCAAATAAATTTCAGTAATTTTCAAGCTTAAGCTGCACAAATTAGTTTCAGCTAAAAATATTGACAAAAGCAATAATTTACAACTATGATTACTATGGGAAATAATCTTCAATTAACAAAACAAAAAAATCTTTAAGAAAATAGTTAACTAAATAACTAATCGGTAATAATAAAAAAGTTCAGTTATGAAAACTTACACTTAAACTGACTAAAACATGGAATTTCTCTCTGACACAGTAGTGCTGTCACGAATGCAATTCGCCCTAACAGCAATCTTCCATATGCTTTGGCCCGTCTTAACTACAGGCTTAGGAATTTATTTAGTTATTGTCGAAGCAATCTGGTTAAAAACCCGTAACCCAGACTACTACTATCACGCCCGCTTCTGGTCAAAACTCTACGTTCTCAACTTCGGAATTGGCGTAGCCACAGGTATCCCAATGGAATTTCAGTTCGGCACAAATTGGGCACCATTTTCCGAAGCAGTCGGTAACTTTTTCGGTAGCATAATCGGCTTTGAAGCATCTTGGGCATTCATGCTCGAAGCAGCTTTTCTTGGGATTATGGTCTTCGGCTGGGAACGAGTAAATCCGATTATTCACTTTCTCGCCACCATTTTTGTTGCCTTCGGTGCCAACTTATCAACATTTTGGATTTTAACCGCTAACTCTTGGATGCAAACACCCGCAGGTGTAGAATTAGTTAATGGCGAATATATCGTTCGTGATTACTTCCAAGCAATTTTAAATCCATTCATGGCAGTAAGCGTAGCTCATATGTTTCTCGCCACCTTAGAAACATCCTTATTTGTCATTGGTGGAATTAGCGCCTGGTACATCTTCAACAAACGTAACGAAGCCTTCTTCAGTAAAGCCTTTAAAATCGTTTTAGCAGTAGCGATCGCCGTAGCCCCACTCCAAATTTACGTCGGACACCTCAGTGGCGAACAAGTATATCACCGACAACCGACCAAAATGGCAGCAATGGAGGCACTTTGGGACACAGTTCCCGCCGGACAACCCGCAGACTGGAGTTTAGTCGCCATTCCCAACGAAAAAGCCGAAGCCAACGACTGGGAAATCAAAGTACCAAACGCCTTGGGCTACATTCTCGAACTCAAACCCAATTTATCTGAACCCGTCCAAGGCTTAAAAGAATATAAACCCGAAGATAGACCCCACCTAGTAGGTTTAATTTATTATGCCTTCCGGATCATGATCGCGATCGGTTTCTTCTTCGCCGGATTAATGTTCCTCACCGTCATTCAATGGCTGCGAGGTAAACTTTCCCCAGACAACATCAACCAACAACGCTGGCTACTAGCAGGTTGGATTTTCGCCGCCCCCCTTGGCTACATCGCCGTAGAATCAGGCTGGATTGTCCGTTGCGTAGGACGACAACCCTGGATTGTTTACAACCAAATTCGTACCGTTGACGCAGCCTCAAATCTGCCTCCCGGCAACGTTTTAACCTCCTTAATAGGCTTCGCCCTTACCTATACCCTACTCTTTTTTACCGCCCTCTACTTCGGCAGTCGCATCATTCGTCGCGGACCAAGATTAGACTTACCAGTACCGGGCGTAGAAACTCAACCAGCCGTCGATACCAAACCCGGACAATTCATTCCCGACGAACGCCCCGTCGAAGCCCAACAGTAAGATTGGGGACTGGGAGGACAAGGGAGATAAACTGCTAACTGGTAACTATTCACTGATAACTGGTAACTGGTAACTGTTCACTGAAAACCCCAATTTTCGATCCCAAATCACTAATCATCAATTACCAAACAATTAATTAATGGAGAAAAAAATTAGATGGAAACCCTAAGTTATTTTCTGCCGCAAGTCTGGTTTTTCATCCTCGCCTTATTTCTCTTCCTCTACATCATGCTAGATGGATTTGACCTCGGCGTTGGTATTCTTTCCCTTACTGCTTCAGATGAAGAACGTCGAGGCATTTTAATGACCAGCCTTAGCAACGTTTGGGATGCTAACGAAACCTGGTTAGTTCTGATGGGTGGTAGCTTATTCGGCGCATTTCCTCTCGCTTACGGGACAATTTTAAACGCCCTTTATATCCCAATTATCTTAATGGTATTTGGCTTTATTTTTCGCGGTGTAGCTTTTGAATTTCGCGAACAAGCTAATCGTAAATGGTTTTGGAATCTTGCTTTTGGAATTGGTAGTTTTATCGCCGCCCTCGGTCAAGGATTTGCCCTTGGTGGTGTACTTGCAGGAATTAAAGTAGATGAAGCTGGTCATTTTATTGGGACTACTTGGGACTGGTTAAATTTACCTTCCGTTTTAGTAGCTTTAACTTTAATTCAAGGTTATGTTTTAATTGGTTCCACTTACCTCGTTTGGAAAACTAGCGACGAGTTACAGGAAACTCATTACCAAACTGCTAAACTTGCGGCAATAACTACTTTAATTGGAGCAATTTTAATTACTATCGCTACTCCCATCTTCTATGGCTACGCCAGAATTCGCCTTTTGAATCCGCCGCAAATTTATATTTTTGCGCTGATTCCTTTACTGGGGATTCTCTTAATTTGGCTACTTTTACAAAGTCTCAACCGGAAAGAAGAAAGAACACCTTTTGTTTGGGCAATTTTGCTGTTTTTGCTGACATTTATTGGACTAGCATTAGTTGTATTTCCCTATATCATTCCGACAGAGATTACGATTTACGAAGCCGCAGCCGACCCTAGTGCGTTAGTATTTATGATTATCTTTATTGGGGCGTTGATTCCGGTGATGATTTTCTACAATATCTATTCTTATGTTGTCTTTCGCGGGAAAATTACTGCGGGAACTTACGGCGGTAGCGAGTAAATTAATTGTTTCTGCCTGGATGTTTAGTAAAGTGCTAAAATTTTTTTAGAAATCTTGCATTGAGCAGAAATCTGACTTGTTGGAGTAGTTTGATTTTTGCTTGCAAAATTTTCTAATCTTAACAGAAAGTGATTTTTTTAGCTTCCATCGTTAGTGTTTCTTTACCTAGAAATCAAGCTAAGTAGTGGGGTGGATGCAAATACAGGGTTATGTGATTTATCCTCCTTAGTTAGACAAAAAGATAGTTATCGAGTCGCCAAGAAAAATAAACTGGCGCGAGGGAGGATTTAAATGTGGGTTGAAAAACTAGCCCGGTTCGGCTATGCAGCTAAAGGAGTAGTGTATGCGATCGTGGGTGTACTAGCAGTAATGGCAGCTTTTAGTGTTGGTGGGAAAACCACGGATACTAAAGGCGCACTAGAAACGATCGCCGGACAACCATTTGGTAAATTTTTGTTGGTATTAGTGGCAATTGGTTTATTTGGTTATGTCATTTGGCGCTTTGTGGAAGCGATTAAAGATCCGGATAATAAAGGTACGGATGCTAAAGGCATTATTGCTCGGATCGGATATTTTGGTAGCGGTTTAATCTACGCAGGTTTAGCTTTTAATGCTGCTTTGCTAGCGATGGGTTCGAGTAAAGGTGGTAGTAATGGTGATTCTACCCAAGATTGGACTGCGAAACTACTGGAACAACCTTTTGGGCGTTGGTTAGTTGGAGTTGCGGGCGCGATCGCGATCGGTGTTGGCTTTTATCTGATCTATAAAGGTTATAGTGTTAAATTCCGCAAAAAGCTCAACTTAAGTGAATTGAGTTCCGAACAAGAAAAATGGGCTGTTCGCATCAGTAGATTTGGTTTAGCTGCGAAAGGATTAGTTGTCAGCATGGTTGGCTTTTTCATTTTACAAGCAGCTTATCAATACGATCCTAGCAAAGCCAGAGGACTAGATGGAGCTTTACAAACTTTAGCACAGCAGCCTTTTGGGAAGTTGCTTTTGGGCATAGTTGCTCTCGGTTTAGTGGCTTACGGGATTTATATGTGGGTAGAAGCACGGTATCGTCGAATTAAGACGACATAAGTTTAAGGATTGAAGTTGACATCCTCACTGCCGTAAACGGACAGTGATTCCTAAACCTTACGATTTAGGTTTCTGCTTCTTAGCAGTTGCCTTTACCGATTTACTCGGTTCGGGTCTTACACTCGCTCCACAGACTA
>JAWQFW010000239.1:0-8062 GCA_035968095.1 Oscillatoria sp. PMC 1068.18 | reverse complement strand
GTCCCCAATCACACGATGACGAATCTACAAGTGAAAATAGCAAATAATGGAAAAACAGCGTTCTTTAATTGCTCTAATTATAGTTTTGGTAGTGGGGGCGATCGCGCTCTTAACTCAACTACCCATTCCTCAAGGGTTAGATTTACGGGGAGGTTCACAACTTACAATTCAGGTGAAACCTGTTCCCGGTAAGGAAATCAATCAGGAAAATTTGGTTGCTGTTAAACGAGTTCTGGAAAATCGGGTTAACGGTTTAGGTGTATCGGAACCAGTAATTCAAACCGCAGGTGATGATAAAATTTTGGTGCAATTACCTGGGGTAAGTGACCCGGAACAAGCAGAAAGAGTTCTTGGGGGAACGGCGCAACTTGAGTTCCGTCAACAAAAACCAAAAACAGCAGGAGATTTTCAGGCTTTATTTACAATTCAGCAGCAATTGAAAGCTCAATTAGAGCAACTGCGAGCAGGTGAAACGGAAAATTTAGCTGAAATTGAAGAAATTACTGCGTCTCTGGAAACAATTAATCAGCAGTTGGCGGAACTTTTTGAAACTCTGGGGTTGACTGGTAAAAACTTGGAAAATGCTCGCGCTGAACCAACTCAAAATGGTAATAGTTGGGAAGTTGCCCTTCGTTTCGATGCGGAAGGTGGAGATAAGTTTGCCGAATTAACTAAAAATGTCGCTGGTACTGGTCGCCGTTTGGGTATTTTTCTCGATAATGAATTGATTAGCGCTCCGAATGTGGGACCCGAATTCGCGGAAACGGGAATTACTGGTGGAGCAGCAGTGATTACTGGTAATTTTACTCTCGAAACTGCTAATGATTTGGCGGTGCAGGTGCGTGGTGGTGCGCTACCTTTCCCGGTAGAAGTTGTGGAAAACCGCACTGTTGGTGCTACTCTCGGACGAGATAGTGTCCGACGTAGTATTTATGCGGCTGTGGCTGGTTTAATCTTAGTTTTGATTTTTATGGGGGTTTATTACCGATTGCCTGGGTTGATTGCCGATGTGTCTTTGGCGATCTATACTTTGCTAACGTTAGCTTGTTTTGCTTTGGTTGGTGTGACTTTGACTTTACCAGGAATTGCTGGGTTTATTCTCAGTATTGGGATGGCAGTTGATGCGAATGTGCTGATTTTTGAGCGGACTCGCGAGGAATTACGTTCTGGTAAGACTTTGTATCGCTCGGTAGAGTCGGGTTTTTATCGCGCGTTTTCAAGTATTTTGGATAGTAATGTCACGACGTTGATTGCTTGTGCGGCTTTGTTTTGGTTGGGTTCGGGTTTGGTGAAAGGTTTTGCTTTGACTTTGGCGATTGGTGTAGTAGTGAGTATGTTTACAGCGATTACTTGTAGTCGTACTTTGCTACTCTTAACTGTTTTAAGTTTGCCTGGAGTGCGCCAAAAACCAGAACTTTTCTGTCCGAATCTCAATCAGAGTGCCAAATCATAGTCGGAGGTCAATTATGAAGTTAAATATTATTAAGCAGCAACGACTGTGGTGGACAATTAGCGCGATCGCTTTTTTAATTAGCGCGATCGCCATGACAGTCTCTTGGTTCACTTTTGATGCACCTTTACGTCCTGGGCTGGATTTTGTCGGTGGAACTCGTCTTCAGTTAGAACGAGATTGTTCTGTTCCCGGTAACTGCGACGAACCAATCGACTCTGCTGAAATTCGCGAAATTTTAGCAGCCCAAGATTTAGCAAATAGTAGCATTCAAATTATTGGTGAAGATAAGCAAACTCTTTCGATTCGTACCAAAACTTTAGATGTAGATGAACGTACTGATTTAACCTCGGCTTTAAGCAAACAAATTGGGACTTTTAACCCAAATACAACTCAAATTGAAACAGTTGGTCCCACGATTGGTCAAGAACTCTTCACTGCTGGAATTCTCGCTTTAATTGTTTCTTTCTTCGGGATTATTGTTTACCTGAGTTTTCGCTTTCAATTTGATTACGCTCTCTTTGCAATTATCGCTTTGTTTCATGATGCTTTTATTACTGCGGGTATATTCTCTATTTTCGGTTTAGTTTTTGGTGTCGAAGTTGATAGTTTATTTCTCGTGGCACTTTTAACCATCATTGGTTTTTCGGTGAATGACACAGTAGTAATTTACGATCGCATTCGCGAAACAATTGCTGAGAATCCGAAAGAACATATCAGTAATATTGTTGATGATGCTGTTAATCAAACTTTAGGTCGTTCAATTAATACTACTTTAACGACTGTATTGCCGTTAATAGCCATTGCTTTATTTGGTGGCGAAACTTTGAAGTTTTTTGCTTTAACTTTGATTATCGGCTTTGTTCTCGGTGCTTATTCGAGTATTTTTATTGCTAGCACTTCGTTGTCTTGGTGGAGAATACGTCAAGGTAAAGAAAGAGCAGCTTTTGTTGATGCTCAACCTCCTCAAGAAACTTAGTTGCAATCAAAATAAAAAACTTTTCTGGTTGATCTAAAGATAGCAAATAAGTCGCTGTTTATGACTTTTGCTATCTTGCATAAATTGACAATTATCTATCCTGATTTGCTCTTTTACCTCTTACCTTTTGGCTATTTATGACAAATCTCCCACAGGAACCCGAAAATATAGATCCTGATTTTAATAAACAAGTCGAAAGATTACATCGATTGACTGTTTATGGTAGGTGGTTAGTAGTTGGTTTGTCTTGGTTGATTTTTGCTCCTTTGGGTATCTGGGGACTGCGGGAAGAAATTTCTTTATGGCTGGAACATTTTACTTGGGCTGCTGTACGTTACGGTTTAGCTTATAATCGACTAGCTGCGGTTTGTCTGGCTTTTTGTCTCGGAATGACGACTGCGGTTTTGATATGGCAAAGTCGCAATATTCTTTTTGGGCTTCCGGTTCAAGAAAGGCGACAATTGGAAAAGAAAGTTAGGCGCATTCAAGCTAAAGGTCCGACTCATCCTTTATGGAAATGGGTTTGTCAGTCGCGGCTATAATTGGTAATTGAGGGATTAGGGATTGGGGATTGGGGATTGGGGACTGGAAGACAAGGGAGGCAAGGGAGACAAGGGGGACAAGGGAGACAAGGGGGACAAGCAGAAATTAGAAGATAAACCGATAACTTTTTACTGTTACCTAATCACTGGTCAATGTTAACTACTAACTGCTAACTGTTCACTGATAACTGAAATATGAATATTCCTGATACTTTAGTTGCAGAAATAAAAGCTTATCTCCATAAACAAGCTGATGAAGGAGATTTGGAGGCGCAAACTTTCTTGGCTAAACTCGAAAAAGTTGAGAATCTTTCTCAAGAAACTACGGATCAAGAAATGTTATCTCAACCTCAAAAACAAGCCTTGGGCTGCTGATAGCTGTTTTTAGACAAAATTGAACTTGAGGGGCAATTTTCTGGGTTGTCCCTGATTTTTTGGTTGTTTGAGGCGATTTTCTTAGTTCATCCGAGCGCTGTCAACAAATTGCGTCCCTTTCTACCGAAAAAATTCGTTGAGTTGAAATTAAGCGAAACAGAACCTTGCCATTTTTGCAAATTTTAGTTACATTTATTTACAGAGCAACTTTACAAAAATTAATTAACCGGAGAGCAAACTATGGAAAATAACCGTAATGACGCTAAATTTGGCTTTACTCCCCAAGCGGAAAATTTGAATGGTCGTTTAGCCATGATTGGTTTTGCGGCTGCATTGGTCGTTGAATTACTTTCCGGTCAAGGTGTGCTGCATTTTTGGGGTTTGATGTAACGCTCCGAAATATCTCTCTCGTTTCTATATCTCTGTCAATCTCGCGTTTGCAAGCTGGAATTCTGGAAAGAAAACCAGCCTTTTTTTTTCGCGAAAAATGAATAAATTTGCAAATAGTAGGTCAAAGAATTTACCTACTATTTACTAACTAACATCCTAATTAAGGATTTTTGCTAACGAATGTACTCTTTGAGAATGCTATTACGATTCGGGTGGCGAAGTTTGCGTAGTGCTTTCGCTTCGATTTGGCGAATACGTTCGCGAGTGACGTTAAAGATTTGACCGATTTCTTCTAAAGTCTTCATGCGTCCGTCATCTAACCCATAACGCAAGCGGAGTACGTCTCGTTCGCGGGGGCTGAGTGTATCGAGTACATTTTCGAGGTCTTCGCGAAGAAGATTTTTGGATACTTGGTCTTCTGGTGTTTCTCCGTCGGCTTCGATAAAGTCTCCGAGTCGAGAATCTTCTTCTTTTCCGATGGGGGTTTCTAGAGAAATAGGAAGTTGAGCCGATTTAGCGATAAATCGCAGTTTTTCGATGGTCATTTCCATGCGAGTCGCGATTTCTTCTTCGGTTGGTTTACGTCCCATTTCTTGAGAGAGAATTTTCGTAGTTTTTTTAATTCGAGAAATAGTTTCGTAAAGATGTACGGGAAGACGGATGGTGCGAGATTGATCGGCGATCGCGCGCGTGATTGCTTGACGAATCCACCAAGTAGCGTAGGTAGAAAACTTATAGCCCTTTTCGTGATCGAACTTTTCGGCGGCGCGGATTAAGCCGAGTGAACCTTCTTGAATCAAATCTTGGAAAGATAAGCCGCGATTCATATATTTTTTGGCAATCGAAACTACCAAACGCAGGTTGGACTGTACCATTTTATCTTTGGCGCGTCTGCCGATATGAAGACGGCGACGAAACTGATTTAAGTCCATTTCTACTTCTGATGCCCATTCGCGATCGCTAGGTTCGCGATCGAGGCGATCGAAAAGTCTTTCGCGAATTCGCTCTAATTCCAGGAGATCGGCAATTTTCCGCGCGAGTTCAATTTCTTCATCCGCGCGCAGGAGGCGAATCCGACCTATTTCTTGGAGATAAACGCGAATTGAGTCTTCAGTATAAGGTTTCTTTTTATTTTGTTCTCGACGGCGATTATTAGCTACTTTACGTTTTCGATTCGTCGATGCCACTTCTGCGGCTACGGAGGCTTCGAGTAATTCCTCTCGATTTAATCCGTCTGTATCATCGTCAATTAAAATTTCTAACTCGTTCTGAGTATCTGTAATAGTTGCGAGTACGTTGTTGGCTTGCGTCATGCCTTTTTCCTCTTGCTCCTTCAGTTTCGTACCAGAAGATTTTTTTTGCTCGATGCATCTTTGCGAGCAGCGTTTTTTTGTCTAGGTTAACTAACCGTTAAACACTAAAGTTTACTAGCCATCACTGACTTTTTTGGCTAATTTCTTTGTCTAGCTGTCAGAATTAATCGAGATGCTAGGGTTGTTAGTGTTACCGTGCTAGAAAGTTTTGACAAGACTTTTCCGATTGTAGCCTTTCTTACAAAAATTGGGGTGAGGCTCTTCGTTTAATTGTTTATGTAGGAGCCAACTTTAAGGGTATTTGCATGATTGATTGAGTTGACACACCCATTGCGATCGCTCTCCTCAAAAATAGGTTATAGCTAGATACAACTACGATGTAGTTGTTACTTGGATTTCGGTTGGTGTTCTTTTTCGTTGTCGTTTGATAACTTCAGCCATTCTAATGAATTTGAACGCAAACGACAGCCCCTGGTAACAATTTTTTTTGTCTAACTTAGTAGTTTAACTCCGGTAAGAGAACATTTGTACGATTATAATTTCTCTACCCGACCACTACGTTAGCAAAATATTTTAGTGACAGGCTGATTTTTAAGATCATAAGTGAAAAAATTTTCAGCCATTGGGTTAAAAAAAAACTGCTTGGGATCAAAATTTAAGATTGCTGCTGCTGCCAAAACTCTTCGAGAGTTACAAAGCGATAGCCTTGTTGCAAAAGTTGAGGTATCAACTGAGCAGTGGTATGAGCAACATCTTGTCCTCCATAATAACCATCATGGAGAACAATGAGCGATCCAAAATGCACTTGTTGCATCACTCTTTTGACAACAAGAGATATTCCTGGACGTACCCAGTCTTCGGGAACAACGCTCCACATAACGGGACGATAGTTCCAAGAATATAGTAATTTCAGGGTTTGTGGTGTAAATAGACCGTTAGGTGGTCGGACATCACGGAGGTGGTGAGGAGAGAGTGGTGTGGCTTTGGCGATCGCATTTTGAGTTTTATGGAGACTTTGCTTTAATTGTTCAGGACTTAGTAAGGGAAAAGAGCGATGATGATAACCGTGGAGTCCGATCCAATGCCCCTGATGATAAACTTGATTAGCGATCGCGCTATATTTCTCTACCCTAGCTCCCAACCAAAAAAAACTAGCTTTAATTTGGTACTGCTCTAAGACGCGCAAAAGTTGCGGTGTATACTCTGGATGCGGTCCGTCATCAAAGGTAAGCGCAATTTCTTGCACATTAGGAGAACCACTCCACAGACAATTAGGGAACGTTGGTTTGAGAATACGATACAACAGAGGATAAAGGTTCGCAAACTGGATTGTTAATTTATTATTCATTTCCCAATTAAAGATTAATCTCGAAAGCGAATCCTGATGCTAGTGAATTTAGCGCGATCGCTTTTGCAGTAAATTTTCCTTTTAGCCTTTACTTTTTAGGCTTTCTCAAAACAAAAGCTATGCAGCGATTATGGTTCTACTGTAATTGGTCAGGCAACAATAAGCACTATGCCCCAATACCGCTTTTTCACTCAAAACCGATCCCGGAAATTCGGGGTGGCGATCGCCACAGTTATTTTAGCTCTGATTGCTGGTTTAACTCAGATTTTGGTCAGCGCTCAAAAACCAGAAGCGAAATCCTCATCTTCCCCAAGCGCGGATGCTTCTGAATCAATGGGACAATGTTCATTAGGAGATAGTTTCGAGCAAGCTCAACAAAAAGCTTCCCTAGCTGAAAATTTAGCGGGATCGGCACAAACTGCTCAAGACTGGAATTTAGTTATTATCAAGTGGATTCAAGCAATTGAAGGAATGCAAGGGGTGGCTTTATCTAGTCCCAAACGTGCTGATGCGGAAAAACAGGCACAAGAATATCAACAGAATTTAGCGATCGCTCAACTCCAAGCCACACCACTACGTCAGCAGCTACCTTTTGAAAGTTTTAACAGTCAGTTTTTTAACGAACAACTTTTATTATATTTGTCATACACCGCAGCAATGGGAGCGCCAGATATTTTAATTGTCGGTAGTTCTCGCGCTGTACAAGGTGTAGATCCTCATCAACTGCGGTACGATTTAGCTACTCAAGGGAAAGAGGGTTTAAAAATCTTTAATTTTGGGATCAATGGTGCTACTACTCAAGTTGTTGACCTAATTTTGCGGGAAATAGTTTCCCCAAATCAGCAACCAAAGTTAATTATCTGGGCAGATGGCTTACGTTCGTTCAACAGTGGACGCAAAGACATAACTTATAATGGGCTAGCGGCTTCTAGAGGGTATCAAGTTTTAAGCGCTGGAATTAGCCCTCAACTAGGAATTAACCCGATTTTAATTAACTCTTCTTGTCAATTAATTCCTTTCAGTTCCATCTCGCGAGATTCCTTACTGTCACGCAACTTAGCCGAATCGCTACTACCCTCGCCAAAAATCCTCTCACCCGCTCAATTTGATTCCTTATCGGGTCGAAAATCTGCTTTCCAAGATTTTTTACCTGCACCAGGAAAAAGAGCCTTGGCTGCGGAAATTATTGGCACTGACGCAAATGGATTTTTAGCGATCGCTACTCGTTTTAATCCTGGTACTTACTATCAGCAAAATGCTCGTATTGCTGGTAATTACGACGCAGATTATCTTGATTTCAATTTAAATGGAAAGCAAACTGTTGCCTTGAATCGCATTATTGCTCATAGCAAAAAACTGAATATTCCGGTAGTTTTTGTCAATATTCCTTTATCTAATGAATATCTCGATGAAATCCGTTTAGCTTACGAACAAGAATTTAGTCAGTGGATGCAGCAACAAGCGAATACCCAAGGTTTTATCTTTATCGATTTGTTAACAAAGTGGGGAAACGAAAATAGTTATTTTCAAGATCCTAGTCATCTCAACCGCTACGGAGCAATTGCAGTTTCTCGCGAATTGGCTAACCATCCAGAAATTAAGTCCGCAGTTACTAGGGATTAGGGATTGGGGACTGGGGACTGGGGACTAGGGACTGGTGACTAG
>JAWQFW010000238.1:0-8093 GCA_035968095.1 Oscillatoria sp. PMC 1068.18 | reverse complement strand
CCCCAATCCCCAATCCCCAAACGAGTTAAACTGGGAAATGGTCTGTAATTGCTGAAGTTAGTTAAAACTGTTAGCAAATTGTCTAACGGCGGTATGTGAGAGCGATTGAGTAAAGATGACTCCTATATTTAAGGTTGGTGACAAAGTAATAAACGCGCATGAAGTAGTCCCTTTACTAGCTGACTATCAACTCCTCCCCCAGCTAATTAAGGAAATAGTCATCGATCAGGCGATCGCGGAGGTAGAATGTATTCCCCAAGAGATCCAATCTGTTTATCAACAATTTTTTCAACAAAATCAACTTAGCCCAGAAAATTTACCAGCTTGGTTAAAACAAAATAAAATCTCGAAAGAGCAACTGGAAAACAAGCTGTTACGAAAATTAAAGCTAGAAAAATTCAAGCGTCTGACTTGGAGCAATAAAATAGAATCTTATTTTCTCAAAAGAAAAGGGCAACTCGATCGCGTCGTCTATTCTTTAATCAGAACGCAAAATCCGGGTATTGCTCAAGAACTTTATTTTCGCATCGCGGAAGGAGAAAAAAGTTTCCCTGAATTAGCTCAACAATATTCCGAAGGTTCGGAAGCGCAAACTGGTGGTTTAATTGGACCTGTGGAAATTAATACTCCTCACGTCAAGATCGCCCAAATGTTAAATTCGGGTAAGCCCGGACAACTTTGGCCCCCAACAAGAGTGGGAGAATGGTTAGTAATCGTCAGGTTAGAAAAATTGTTACCCGCACAACTAGACGAAGCGATGCGGCAAAAGTTGCTCAATGAGCTATTTGAGGGCTGGCTTTCCGAACAAGTTCAACAAAAAGTCTCTTTTCCACCGTTTAATGGGCAAAATGAAGAAGAGATTCCTAACCAAAACAGTTAAATTTGTCTTTGGTTGCTGGTGGACTCACGCATAAATTAACAGTGAGGTCTACAAAACAAGTAAATAGGTGTAACTGCTACAGTTTAATTTTAATTGCCCTTAACTTGACTGAGGAAAACATCTGGTGAAACCCAATGACCTACACAAAAACCAGTATTAAAGAGTTTTTAGCTGGCGTAGAGCCTTTTAACTTACTCAATCCCAACGATCTGACGAAATTGTCAGAAAAATTGCAGCCTTTGCGCTATCGCATGGGTCAGACAATTTTACTGCGAGAAAGAATGCCCTCGCAAATGGCGATCGTTTATGAAGGACAAGTGCGTCTGCTAGGATACGATCCGCGCACCCAAATGCCAGTAACGCTGAAATTAATGGAACCCGGAGAAATTATTGGCTGGGTAAGTTTGTTGCGGGGAGTACCTTGCGAAACGGCGATCGCCTCGAATGAATCAATATGTTTGAGTTTAAATACCAATGATTTTTTACATCTGATTGAGCGACACAAAGACTTTCGCGCTTATTTTCAGGAAAAATGTAGCCCATTAGAAATTTTTGAGTTACTCGGTGCAGAATTAGACCGACAAGCGTTAGGCGATCGCGATTTAAAAAAATTAACTCGCGATCTTCATCCCCAAGCTAGCGTTGTCTATCTCCCTCCCGGAAAAACCAAAGTATCTCAACTCGAAGATCAACTTTGGTTTGTTAGCGGGGGCGGAACTGTGGAAAATTTCCCTCCCAATAGCCGCTTACTTTTTAACAGTCTCGACGAAAAAATTACCGTTAAAAACAGTCCGGCTCGTTTAGTTAGTGTTCCCATCGAAGCCCTGGACGAAGAACCAGAAGATATAGATTTACAACCACTCGATCGCCAAAACGATAATGATTTCGCTGAGGAAACAGTCGATTATCCTGATGAAATAGCTGCGGCTCCTGCCGAACCGCTACCAGGACAAGATTCTGGAAAACAAGACAATCGCGATCGCAAATACCCGTTTGTGCGAGGCAGAAAAAACCTCGGTACGGCGGCAGCTTGTTTTGAAATGTTGGCAAAATATTATGGAATGCCTTTTCGCAGAGATGTGATTCGGAGGGTAATTGGCGAACAAATCAATCGTCAAGGAAGCATCGCTTTGCCTTTCTGTGGTGCGGTGGCTGAGTTGATGGGGTTGAATGCTCAGTTAATCAAAATCCCCCTTGCCTCACTCCCCAAAATTCGCGTTCCCGCTCTCATTAGACTCGGTACAGCCGTAGATGAAGAAAAGGGCAAAAATCGACCTCTAGCCCTAATCTACGAAGTCAGCGATCAGGCGATCGTTATGGCTCTGCCGGAAGCAGGTATCCGTCGCTATAAACCCGCGAAAATGCGCCAACTGGTGGGCGATGAAACCGAAATCTTACTGATTCAGGAAACGAAGGAAACTCCGAAACAACGTTTTGGTTTACAGTGGTTTGTTCCTTCGCTGATTCGTTATCGCTGGGTGTTGATGGAAGTATTTATTGCTTCCTTTTTCGTGCAGCTATTTGCTCTGGTCAATCCTTTGATGATTCAGGTGATCATTGATAAGGTGATCGTGCAAAATAGCCCCGATACTCTCCATGTCTTGGGTGTTTTCCTGCTAGCGATCTCAGTTTTTGAAGCCTTTTTAAGTAGTTTACGCACCTACTTATTTGTCGATACCACGAACCGTATTGACATGGCTTTGGGTTCGGAAATTATCGACCACTTGCTGCGTCTGCCTTTGCGCTATTTTGAAAAACGACCAGTTGGCGAACTTTCTTCGCGGGTTAACGAACTAGAAAATATTCGGAAGTTTCTTACGGGAACTGCACTGACAGTGGTTTTGGATGCAGTCTTTTCTGTAGTCTACATTGCGGTCATGATCGTCTATAGTCCACTTTTAACCTTAGTGGCTTTGGCGACTGTTCCTTTCTTTATCTTGCTGACGCTGGTTTTCTCGCCCATTGTCCGTAAACAACTCCGACTTAAAGCAGAAAAAAATGCTCAAACTCAATCTCACTTGGTTGAGGTACTTTCGGGTATCCAAACTGTTAAAGCCCAAAATATTGAGCTAAAAACTCGGTGGACTTGGCAGGAACGTTATGCTGGTTATGTTTCGGCAGGTTTCAAAACGGTCGTTACCTCCACTGGGGCAGGGGCAGGAAGTAATTTCCTCAACAAACTCGCGGCGTTGTTGGTGTTATGGGTAGGTGCTAATTTGGTACTTGCAGGTGAGTTAACTTTGGGTCAGTTAATCGCTTTCCGAATTATTTCTAGTTATGTAACTTCGCCACTGTTGCGTTTGGCACAAATTTGGCAGAATTTCCAAGAAACAGCTTTGTCTTTGGAACGCTTGAGCGATATTATCGATACTCCTCAAGAAGCAGATAAATCTGACCGCCAAAATATTCCGATGCCCGCGATTAAAGGTGGAGTGAAGTACGAAAATCTTTCTTTCCGCTTTAAGCACAATGGTCCGTTGCAGCTTAATAATGTCAGTGTGGAAATTCTCCCAGGACAGTTTGTGGGCATTGTCGGACAAAGTGGTGCAGGTAAGAGTACGTTAACGAAGTTGCTCGTGAGGCTTTATGATGCTGAAGCTGGGAGGATTTTGGTTGATGGGTACGATGTGGCGAAGGTCGAACTGTATTCTCTCCGGCGACAAATTGGGGTGGTTCCTCAAGATACTTTATTGTTTGACGGTAGCGTGCAAGAAAATATCGCTTTAACTAATCCTGATGCGACCCCTGAAGAGATTATTGAAGCGGCTACAGTTGCCGCCGCCCATGAGTTTGTGATGGGTTTACCGATGGGTTATAACACGAAAGTCGGGGAACGAGGTTCGAGTTTGTCCGGTGGACAACGACAACGGATCGCGATCGCCCGGACGGTTTTGCAGCGCCCTCGAATGTTAGTCTTGGATGAGGCAACTTCTGCTCTAGATTATCAAACCGAACAAGAGGTTTGTACTAATTTGGCGGCAGCATTTAAAGAGACTACGGTTTTCTTCATCACTCACCGTTTGGGTACGATTAGAAATGCTGATGTAATTTTGATGATGGATGCTGGGGGAATTGCTGAAAAAGGTACTCACAAGGAGTTGATGGATCTTAAAGGTCGCTATTATCATCTGTTTATGCAGCAAGAGTCTCAGGTGTAACGGTTAGGAGTTAGCACGTAGCTGTCTTGATCTATTCTCTGTGTTTGGTCAGTCTGGGAAAACTTTACCAACTTGCGCTCGAAAAGCCCTAGCAAAATTAAGGTTTTAACCCAGTCTGACAGCAGCAAGATTTCTGGACTTTTTCGCAAATTTCAGGAATTTGTCTGGGAATTTGGGCAGGAGAAAGTGTAGGCAAGAAAAAATCAAATTATTACTTAACGAAAGCAACATATTTGTAGAGAGCAATTAAGATGATAAACAGAGAGTAAAAAAATTTTCTTCCTCCCGGAGAGAGAAGCGATCGCTAAATAAGTAAATGTCCTTTGCCGGATTTGCTCGAAAACGCGCCAAGTACCTCCCCTAGCAAGCTCGCGACTAAGAATTTCTTCAGCATCAGCTAGATAAGATTCAGATTATGACTCAAGCTAATAGAAACCAACCCAACGGCAATCAAGCTACCGGAAATCGCTCTGGACTGCTTCGACAAGGAGCTTCAGACCGAAACTCCCAAGCACTGGTTCGTTCCCCAGGTAACGCGATCCAAAATCACTATTTCGAGCAACCCGTAGTTCTGAAACAGTCCCCAATGTGGTCGCGGGCGATCGTTTGGACAATTATGGGGGTCGCTACATTCGGGATTGCTTGGGCGAGTATCGCCAAAATTGAGCAGGTTGTTCCGGCTACAGGTAAGCTGGAACCTACTGGCTCGGTTCAAGAAATTCAAGCTCCAGTGAATGGGAAAGTAACTGAAGTTTTTGTTGAAGATGGGCAGGTTGTAGAAGCAGGCGAAGTTTTGATGGTCTTTGACTCCACTGCAACCAAAGCCGAATTAGGCTCCCAAAAGAAAATTCGCGACGTTTTAGTCAAGGAAAATAAATTTTATCGTAGTTTAATTGGACAGTCACCGTCGAGAGCAGCAGTCGAAGCCGCAATTTTACAACTCGATCTCCCCAATGAAGTTGCTTTTATTGCTAGAGAACGTGGTACTCTCCTGGAAGAAAATCAACTGTATCGCATCCAAATTGGCGGTGCAGCGAATAATCCTAATTTTGGGATTGACGAAATACAGCGCTTGCAAGCAGCCAGAGAAGAAGCGCGATCGCGCGAACAAGCAGCCCAGTTGGAAGTCGAACAAATACGCAAGCAACTCGACCAAAATCGCGTTCAGCTAGATTTCGCTCAAAGTCAACTCAAAACTGAGCAAGAGATTTTGGGTGATATTATGCCTTTAGTCCAAGAAGGCGGTATCGCTCGTCTCCAAGGAACCAGACAACAACAACAAGTCCAAGAAAGACAAGCAGAAGTAGCCCGACTCCAAGAAGAACAATTGCGTCTTGAACGTGCGATCGACCAAGGCAGAGAACGCTTGGTGAATACGAAAGCGGCGGCTGATAAAGATGTCTTAGATCGCATCGCCGCTAATAAAAATCGCATCGCGGAAATTGATAGCGAATTGACCAAAGTTTTAAGCGAAAACGAAAAACGTGTCGCTCAACTAGAAGCACAAATTTCTCAATCGGAAGTAACTCTCGAATATCAAGAAATTAAAGCCCCCGTCGCCGGAGTTGTCTTTGATTTGCAAGCAGGACCCGGTTATGTTCCTAGTCCTAGTAAAACCGAACCGTTACTCAAAATTGTTCCCAACGACAATCTCGTCGCAGAAGTCTTTATTACTAACCGCGAGATTGGTTTTGTGGAAAAAGGAATGCGCACTGATATCCGTATTAGTTCTTTTCCTTTCAGCGAGTTTGGTGACATCAAAGGAGAGTTAACTTGGATTGGTTCTGATGCTTTACCTCCAGATGAAAATTATCGTTTCTTCCGTTTTCCTGCTACGGTTGAGCTAGATAGTCAAACTTTAATTCTTGAAGGTGGTAAAGAATTACCTTTACAGTCAGGTATGGAAGTAAGCGTAAATATTAAAGTTGACGAAGACCGTACCGTCTTGAGTTTGTTTACTGAATTGTTTACGAATAAGATTGAAAGTCTCAAACAAGTGCGTTAACTTGGATTTAGTTGAGATAATTTTCCCGCCGCAGTTAGTTATCTTTGTGGCGGGATTAACTTTTTTAAAGAACCTAAATAACTAAACAAATGCTCGACCCAGAAGTAGCTTATCAACAAGCATTAGCAATTTTAACGAAAAAAGAACTCAATCGTGAGTTTGTTGCAAATGCTTCACTGAAAATTAATGATGCTCAGGAATTAATCGCTCTCGCTAGAGCCAAAAAACCAACTAAAATTTTGGAAATTGGCATTTTTGTAGGTGTTTCTTCCGCAATTCTCGGATTATGTTTACCAGAAACTGAAATTGTCTCAATTGACCCCGGACTTCCGGTGGAAATACAAGATGTTTTGGCGGTCAAAAAATTTCAGATTCACGAGCAAAGAAGTAATTTATATTTTGTCTCCGAGTTACTTAAAGATTTAAATATTATTGATAGATTTACTCTCAAAAAAGGGTTTTTCTCTTGTTGTTTTCCTCATCAAGAAGACCGAGAGAAAGTCAAGAATTATGGAATTAACCTTGACGAAAATCAAATAATAGGTGAGCAGATTTGCGAACAATATCAACCGTTTGATTTAGTCTTTTTAGATGCCGATCATCGAACTTCAGCAGTTGCTAGCGACCTGAAATTAGTTTATCCTTATTTAGCTCCTGGCGGGATAATTATTCTCCATGATGTCGGTTTAGATTATTGGGGGAAACAAGTTAGAGCGGGTGTGGAAAAATTTCTCGCAGAAAATGCTCAAGTTAAGTTTGAAAGCCGAGGTGAGGTGGGTTATCTTTACGAAGAAAATAGTTGATAATTTAGTTAAGCTTACCTGAATTGTTGGGATGAAAATTTTTTGGTGGTTTGCTTAGATATTGACATTTTCTCACTTATAGTCTTGTTTCTGGGGAGAGCGACAGATTAGTGTTAATGAGATAGAATTTTGGAGATTGACGCGATCGCCACTTCACCAACTTATTTCACTGGATAGAGACATTAAACCGATTAAATTTGACATCCTAGTAATACAATTTACAAAAATTAGCTTGTCAAATTATCAAAATCATGTTTGTCAATCAACTAAAAACAGCCACATTACTTGGACTTCTCAGTGGTATTTTAGTCCTCGGTGGCTACTATCTCGTCGGTAACGAACAAGGATTAATTCTCGGCTTAATCTTTGCCGCCCTCAGTTCTTTCGGCTCCTGGTACTATTCCGACAAAGCAGCATTAATGTCCTACCAAGCTCAACCTCTAGCACGTAACCAAGCCCCAGAACTATACGACATGGTAGCAGACTTGAGCAACAAAGCCGACATTCCCATGCCCAAAGTATTTTTTGTCCCCACAAAAACACCCAATGCCTTCGCTACCGGGAGAGACCCCAACCACGCCGCCGTTGCTGTTACCCAAGGGATACTGGAATTACTCTCTCCAGAAGAACTCAGAGGCGTTCTCGCCCACGAATTAACCCACGTCAAAAATCGGGACACCCTCACCTCGGCAGTTGCCGGAACCTTAGCCGGAGCAATTACTTTCGTCGGCAGAATTATTAGTTTTGGCGCACTTTACGGACCCGTTACCCGCGACGATCGCCGCGGAGGAAATGCCTTTGGTGCTATCTTTTTAATTATTCTTGCCCCCATCTCCGCTAGTTTGATTCAATTAGCCATTTCTCGCACCCGCGAATTCGCCGCCGACTTTGGCGCAGCCGAAATTACCCAAAATCCCCAAGCTTTAGCAACCGCACTCCAAAAACTCGAAGAAATCGGTCAAAAAATCCCGATGAATGGGAATCCTGCTTTTGCACCCTTATTATTTATCAATCCTCTCTCGAAACAAGGATTACAAGCTCTTTTTCGTACCCATCCTCCCACCGCAGAACGCATTCAACGTCTCTTAGAAATTGCTCGTCAGCAACAGGCTAATTTAGTTCAAGTCTAGATTATCTTACTCTCTCTACAAATCCCCTAGCTAACGCGATCGCACTCAGCTAGGGGTTATCTCTCGTCAATAAATAACCTGAGCTTCATTTTTTAGTAAAGTTATCCTAAATTTAGT
>JAWQFW010000237.1:0-8235 GCA_035968095.1 Oscillatoria sp. PMC 1068.18 | reverse complement strand
CTCCCAATCCCCAATCCCCAGTCCCCCTTGAGAATGATTACAAATTTTAATCAATGAGAAAAATTCGGGTATGATTAGAAAAATCTATATATGAAGTTAAGCTAAAGATTGTTAACAGATAGGATATAACTCTTGAATTATGGTTCGGGTTGTGTTAGTTGAGCCGCAAATACCGCCAAATACGGGAAATATCGCCCGGACTTGTGCCGCGACAGGAACAGAGTTACATTTAGTAGCACCGCTAGGGTTTGAAATTAGCGATCGCTACCTCAAACGAGCAGGTCTAGATTATTGGCCCTATGTGAAGTTACACTGCCATCAGAACTGGTTAGAGTTTCAGGAATTTCATCAACACCAAGGTGGTAGATTAATTGGTTTCAGCGTTAGAGGTAAAAACTGTTACACACAATTGCAGTTTCAGGCTGACGATTGGTTATTATTCGGTAGCGAAACTGAAGGTTTAGCTTCAGCAGTCTTGGAATGTTGCGACGAAACAACATATATTCCCATGAGTCAACCAAAAGTACGCAGTTTAAATCTTTCTGTCAGCGCTGCGGTGGGTTTATTTGAAGCCAGAAGACAACTAAACTTATCTCCAATCAACAGTTAATTCTTGAGTTGATTAAAGTTTTCTTCCTGAAGAAAGTTTGTTACTGCTTGCATGAAGCTACTCAAACTCTAGATAACTCCTGTGACAATTGTGCTATCAACGCTTTATTTATATATAGAGATAGAGATAGAGATAGACAAGAAAAGCAGCCAATAAAACTATGTTGAGCGAAAAAATCAGTTAATTAAGCTACAAATAGATGCGTGTTTGATAAGAAATTTCTATGAAAAATTTCCCAGAAGACCAATAAACACCTCCACAGACAGATTTATTAACCTGAAAGCTTGACACCAAAAGCATTTTGACTTCAAATAAAGTAAAAGTTAGATATTTAAATAATTACGATCGATAATTCAAAACCAAAATTTAAACTAAAATCAGTAATAATACGGTTGCTACTCCGCTCAGAACCGACTTAGAGTGCATTCTAGCGTCTACTGCTTGTGAAAAAAATCGGTGCATCTCCTCAGCTTTCCACGCTAAGAGTAATGATTAATAGCAGCGATCGCCTAATAATAAGATTTAGTTATCTTCCGGAGGAAAGCAATTACCCTGAGTATCTACATTTTAGCGATCGCGAAAATTACCACAACCCTTGAGACAACAAGGTTTTGCTCGACAGTTTTCACTCAAAACTTAAAGTGGAAAAAAATCTAACTACCGATTGGGAAAATAAATTATTTACATCAAAAGACTTGTCTAAATTTAAAAACCAAGGTAATCTTGCCTAGGTTACTTGATATATTTATAGTCAATGATCCAAATCACTTTTATAAAGTGAGTTAAGTCACTGGCTAACCGCAAAGAGCATCGTCACTCACGGACAGTCAATTGCTCGTCACACACTAGGAGGTCGTTTTTGAAACGCGAAAATATTCAGAAGGCCAAACCTGTTACTTCCTGTCCAGTAAATTACTGTGAGGCACTCGCAAAACCAAGTGCGAAAGAGCATCTGGTCGCCCCAATAGCAGTCAATGAAGGACAGCGTCGCGCTCGAACTTCAGCAGCGATGATTGGGCTAGCTATCTCGATGGGCGCAACCGGGATCTTGCTGCCAAAAGTCGGCGATGAAGCGATCGCTGCCGAAGGAAGCCTCACCAATCTAAATCCCAGACAGGAAACTGCCGATACTACCCAGTCTCAGCCAATCAGAGCAGAGGTAGCTACATCTCCAGCCCAGCAACTAAGCTCAGAAGTAATTCAGCCGACAGTACCAGTAGTTAAACACGAGGTACAAAAAGGAGAAACGCTTTGGCAGGTTTCCCAAAACTACAAGGTAGAACCAGCAGCGAAAACGGATCTCGCTACTGCTGTAAAACCAACTCAAGTACCAACAGCAACCAAAAAACTGCAATCAGAATCTTCGTCAGTAAACGAATCAGTTGTGATTCCCAGACAAATAGATCAATTGCAAAATAGACAACAAGTTGCTGTCAATAACCTAACTAGGCAGCGAGAGCGTTTAGATAGTACACTCAACCAAATCGAGTTTGAGAAGCCAGAAAAAACTGCAAAAGTAGAACAAACTGAAACTACTAAACCAGTACAACCAAGCAATCTAGCTCAAAATATTGCGGCTACAGAATCCTCAAATTCAGTTTTGATTCCCGTTCCCACACCAGGAAACAATGAATCAAGCGTATCGATACCGATACCAGTCGAATTACCAGGAACAGCAGCTAGCAACACTCCAAAAGAAGAAAGAGCTACTAAGCTAGAAAACGATGCCGTAATTATTCCCATCGAATCGGCAGAAACTACAGCTAGAGGAACTACTGCCAGCCAACCAACAGCTAATTCAAACAACTTAGGAAATCCGGTAGTTAGTACAATTCCCTCACCGGAAACCACAACCGCTAAAGTACAGCAAAGCGTAACTGAAAGCGTAACAATTCCAGAATTAGTTGTCGAACCCCAACAAACGGCGGCAATCCAGTCATTCCGTCCTGATGAAGTAACTCCACCAGTAGTATTGGCAGGGGAACAAAAAGTATATCAAGTTCGACCCGGAGATACTCTCAACGCGATCGCTCGCCGTCATGGACTATCTGCCGCAGAACTAATTCAAGAAAATAATCTTGCTAATCCTCACTTAATTAAGGTCGATCAACAATTAAGAATTCCACGAGCTACCACTGCTCGTAACGAAGATAGAGATAACGTCGCGCTCATTCCAGGTTTGACCCCAATACCTGATGAACCAAAATCGAACTCCTCTCAACCTCGAAATAATCTCAGCACTGTAGTCCCGACGGAACCTCTGTCTGATTCCTCTTCAACCGCAAGTAACACACAGCAAAGCAATAATGCTCCTTCTCTAGCAGCCCATCTACCTCCGACTCAGGTTCAAGCCTATTCTGAGTCTCATGCCTCGGTAGAAAAATTAAAAGCTGATATCCTGAGAATGCGCCAGGAATATCAAGCTGAACAACAAGCCGAGCAAGGAACTACAGCAGCTAATATTCGTGTCGAGCCACCAACTACTGAGAGAAATGTAGCTAGCTCTGCTCAGGTAAATTCAGAGTGGCAGAGCGATCGCAATCGCTCACCAATTCAAGCAGAATCAACTCCAAACCTAGCTTCTCGCGATCGCTCCCCAACTCAACCAGAATTAGTTTTTGACCAAGAACAAACTGAGTTAGTCGTTGAAGAAAAACAAGCTGAGTTAGTAGTTGACCAAGAACAAGCTGAACCCGTCGCTGAAGTCCAACCAGAGGTACAGGTAGAACCAGCAGCAAATAATTCTGACCCTCGTCGCGAACGAGAACTCGTCGCAGTTGCTCCCGCACCAGTAGAAGAATATAATCCCATGTTGCAAATCCCTGTAGGAGAAATGGTATCTCCAGATTTGCCTCCTCTAGCTCCACCAGAAGAATATTTACCCGACAGCCCCGCTCGCTTTGAAGGTCATATTTGGCCCGCTAAAGGCGTACTAACTTCTGGGTACGGGATGCGTTGGGGCAGAATGCACAAAGGCATTGATATTGCCGGACCTGTTGGCACCCCAATTTTTGCTTCTGCACCTGGTGAAGTAGTCAGCGCGGGTTGGAACTCCGGCGGTTACGGGAACTTGGTAGAAATTAAGCACCCTGATGGCAGTTTGACTCGTTATGCTCATAACAGCAAAATTATCGTTCGTCGCGGTCAAAATGTTACTCAAGGTCAGTTGATTTCGGAAATGGGTAGCACTGGCTACAGCACTGGACCTCACCTTCACTTTGAGGTTCATCCTGGCGGAGCCGGAGCAGCTAACCCGATGGCTTTCTTGCCAAAACGCAATTAAGTCTGTGTGGACTCAATTTAATTAAGTCTCAATTTAACTTTCGGGGAGCTATCTGGCTCCCTTTTTTGAGAGAAAATAATTTTGACTAGCTTGCCAAAAACTAGATTAATTGTGTTACGATAGAAAACGTGCAAAAAAATGGCTCAGTAGCTCAGGGGTTAGAGCACGGGACTCATAAGCCTGGTGTCGTTGGTTCAAATCCGACCTGAGCCATTACAAATTTTTCAACTATTTGTCTGGGAAATATAGCTAGTCAGTTTTCTAGTGAAGTTCAGCCTAGACTGAGTAATGACGGATAATTTCTGCTACCGACCAAGCTTGGGCGATCGCCCCTTGAGGTAGATGAGGTGAGTCTCCATCAAAGATTTCGGAAACTGAACTCAAACCAGCTTGTGCCTCGAAATGAACGAGTAAAGGTTGCCAATCGAAGGGAAGCGGCTGTTCGGGATAAAAACGTTCCCAACTACGGATAAACGGTCCAATCAACCAACTCCAGACCGTACCTTGATGGTAAGCTGAATCGCGCCATTCCGAAGCACCCAGATAAGAACCAACATATTCCGGATCGTCTGGATCGAGGCTGCGTAAGCCGTAAGGAGTTAATAAACGCTCTCGTGCTAGATTGAGCGCTTTTCGTGCTTGTGCAGTGGAAAATCCGCAATGATGCAGCGATAGAGCAATAATAGCATTCGGACGAACCTGAACATTCGGGCGATCGTCAGGATTAATTGTGTCAAATAAATAACCGATTTCGGGATACCAAAATTTTTGCAATGAGGTCTTGACTTTTTCTGCTTGTTGTGAATAAATCAAAATTTCTTTCTCAAAGCGTTCCGAATTAAGATTGTTTTCTTCAACTAAGCGAGTTGCCCACCGAGTTGCCCAACACAAAGCGGAATACCACAAAGCATTAATTTCGACAGCTTTGCCTCGACGAGGCGTAATCGGCTTCCCATCGACAATAGCATCCATCCAAGTTAAAGCAACATTCGGAGCATCCCAAGTTAATAATCCGTCCGAAGCATCAACGCGGATATTGTAGCTAGTGCCAGCGCGAAAAGCTTTATATATTTTTCGTACCACGGGATATTGTTCTTCGAGGAAAGCCCAATCTGCTGTCGCTTCGAGGTATAATCCCAAAATTTCAATCCACCATAAAGAAGCATCAATACTGTTGTAAATCGGTTCGCCTTCGGTATCAGGAAAAGTATTGGGAATAATCCCATCTCGACAATAGGAACCAAAAGTTTTCAACAAACCTTTAGCTAAATCGTAGCGTTTCGTAGCTAAAGCTAATCCAGGAAGGGCGATTAAAGTATCTCTACCCCAATCGTCAAACCAGGGATAACCAGCCATAATTGTCGGACTATCTACTGAAGCGCGGTAGGCGATAAATTGGTCGCTGGATCGTAGTAAACGTTGGGAAATTGAGTTAGACGAGTAGTTTTTCCCGAAAATTTTGCTGAGGCGTTCTGCTTCTGCTTGGATGGCTTGAGGAAATGTTTCTGGAGATAAAGGTGGTAAATTTTGCACCCATCCGGTTCTGGCTTCGAGAATTAAAGTTTCTGCTGATTGTAAACTGACTTGTAGATAGCCTGGGCTATAAAGGTCTTCTTTTGCGCCTAAACCGCGTCGATGTTCTTCTGGATAATAATAATTCCAGTACCAAACAGGATCGGAAGCATATTCACCTTGACTCCAGCGTAGCTGCCAGGGGGTTCCCGGATGGTTTTGGTGTAAGCTTTGTAAGGCAATTTGTTGAGAAGCGATCAATTGGGAAAACTGGATTTGGGAAGCGGCTGATTGCTGATGATGAAAATTGCGATCGCCAATTAAGGGACGTAACCACAAAGTAGCTGGTTGGTTTCCTTGATAACTATATTCAATCAGAATTCGGTTCCTGAACTCTGTTTCTGGGTTCTCAACCGATAATCCATAAGGCATCATTAAACGTCGAGTTAGCCGCCAGTTATCTTGACTCCAAATCCAAGTTGGTACAGGGTCAATCTGAAATGATTCGAGTAGTTTGTAACCTTGGGGATTAATCGCATAATCTGCTTGATTTTTGCCTGAAAGCCAGAAATTTGTGCCTAAAGCGCTCACTTTACCTGCTACTTCCAAACTCGCATCCAGATGAGACAATAACAGCGTACGTTTTCCTGGTGGGTTCAGCGCCGCAATCAACCAACCGTGGTATTTCCGAGTCCTGGCATCACAGACAGTACCGCTCGCGAAACTTCCCAATCCATTTGTCAGTAACCATTCTCTAGTATCTAAGCTGTCCATACCTTCTCTAAAAAGTTATCAAATGACCAAGCCTACTCAAAATCGTTATGAGTATGATATAGTTGTAACAGTTCGTAAACTAATGGTTAAACCTAGCTTCAGAAGCCATTAGCATCCTAGTGCAACAAAATGCTTGGGATGCCAAGGCAACTGAAAACAAGAAAAACCAAGCTATCTAGTCGCTCAAAAAGTAAAAGGAGAACCAATGACTAACGAAGGATGCTTAAGAGTAGGTCAACAAGCTCCCGACTTTACAGCTACCGCCGTAGTCGATCAGGAGTTTAAAACAATTAAATTATCCGACTATCGCGGTCAGTATGTAGTCTTATTTTTCTATCCCCTTGACTTCACCTTCGTTTGCCCCACAGAAATCACGGCTTTTAGCGATCGCGCCAATGAATTTGAAGAAGTCAACACGCAAATTCTCGGTATTTCCGTAGACAGTGAATTTTCTCACCTGGCTTGGATTCAAACCGATCGCAAAAATGGTGGAGTCGGTGACTTAAACTATCCTTTAGTTTCTGATATCAAAAAAGAAATCAGCACAGCTTACAACGTTCTCGATCCTGAAGCAGGTGTTGCCCTGCGCGGACTCTTCATCGTTGATAAAGACGGCATTCTCCAACACTCTACCATCAATAACTTGTCCTTTGGTCGTAACGTTGACGAAACCTTGCGTACCCTTAAAGCAATTCAGTACGTGCAAGCACACCCAGACGAAGTTTGTCCCCAAGGTTGGCAACCAGGTGACAAAACAATGGTTCCCGATCCGGTTAAATCAAAAGTTTACTTTGCCTCTGTCTAGAGACAGATTTTAGTAGTTGCTCCAAGCAACTGCTAAATCTGTAAGTAACCTATGGCAGATTTTTTATTTAAGCCCCAACTCACTCAAGTAGGATTACAAATTGTGAATTTTGGGGCTAATCTTAATTAGATTTTGGTATTTGTAAGCCCAAACAAGCTGTCATAGTTAACCAAAAAACATTACCCATGCTAACTTCCACCGATTTCCGAGGCTTAATCAACGGTCGCTTTTTTCGCAATTTTGTCCCAATTCCCGCAACCAGTCGTTTACAACTAGGAAGTAAAACTCCCGAATTTGTTTTACCAGATATTACCAACAATCGAATTGTTAGATTATCAGAATACCAAGGTCAACAGCCTGTTTTACTAGCTTTCACGCGCATTTTTACCGAAAAGCAATATTGTCCTCTTTGTTATCCTCACATCAAAGAATTAAACGAAAATTACGAGCGGTTCACAGAAAAAGGTGCAGAAGTTTTAATGATTACTAGCACCGACAAACCCCAAACCCAGCAAGTAATCCAAGATTTAGGGATGAAAATGCCCTTATTAAGTAATCCTAGCTGTGATGTTTTCCGAAGCTATGAAACAGGACAAGCATTAGGCGCACCTCTACCAGCCCAGTTTATCCTCGATCGCCAAGGTAAACTACGTTTTAAACATTTATTTTCGTTTCTGGATGCTAATGCGAGTCTAGAAAAAGTCTTAAAATACTTGGCAGAAATCTAGATTGTCAAATCGAGTTCCAACCAGAAAATAGAATTAAAATAGACTGAAAGATTATTTCTTTATCCGAGTAAAACACAGCAATGGAAGAAACAATTAGAATTCGTGCAATTGAGCGTCAGGACTGGGATACAGTTCTGGAAAAATTTGCAGCCGAAAATTTGGAACAGGTTTTAGAAGTTCTCTATTCTGATGGACAAAAAGTAGGGATAATTTGTGAATCTCAGGATGGGAAATGCTACATTAACGGACATCCAGAAATCGACTACTTTTCTCTACAAGCAGCCGCAACTGCGTTGATGAAAGGCGAACTCAAAAATTAAAGATATTCTGGGAATTATTGTAGAGACGTTAGCTGTACGTCTCTACAGCAAATGGCGAAGAGGAGATAGTGTGCAGCTTGTTGACATCCTCACCGCCCTAGAAGGGACAGTGATTCCTAAACCTTACGATTTAGGTTTCTGTTTCCTCGCAGTTGCCTTTACCGATTTACTCGGTTCCGGTCTTACACTCGCTCCACAGACTA
>JAWQFW010000236.1:0-8281 GCA_035968095.1 Oscillatoria sp. PMC 1068.18 | reverse complement strand
GTATTGGGGGTATTGGAAGCTAAATTTAGGCGATCGCGCTTTTGGAAAAAAGTTTACTTCACAGAATTGTCAATTTGTCAAGGGTTTAATTTCTGGAAAATTTTAGGTTTAGTGGCGATCGCGCTACTGGAAAAGTTTATTTCACAAAATTGTCAATTTGTCAAGAACTAATTTTGAGAGTTAATTTTGACCCGATTGACTTTATTGACAGTAAAAATAGTTTGCTTCACAAAAAATGCAATTTGTCAATAACCAATTTTGAAAGCAAATTTCAATCAATTCTGGTTAAAATCTGCCTTAAAAAGTTTGCTTCACAAAAAACGTAATTTGTCAAGAGCAAAACTTAACTAAAACTCCCGGTTCAGTTTGAATAGGTAAAACATCGAGAAGATCAGCTTTAGCACAATATTCTAAATCCTCGCGACCATCCAAACCAAGTAAACGTTTACCGTGACTAGATAGCTCAAACATTTGGATCAACTGACTTTGCCACTGCTGAAAAAGAGCGATCGCGTCGATAATTTCATCATTACCAATAACTGCGGGATCAGCCTGAAAAAAAGATAACGCGATCGCGCCCGCACAAACACTATCCTCAAGCGAATAAGCCCCTTGCCAGCCCGAACCCACCAACCACAACGTTTCCGGCTGTTTTTCCTGTAAATAAGCAATCACACTTTGGCGATTTACCATCGCCCCCGTAATCACCACAGGCGAATTTTCCACCCGTTGTAAAGCGCGAGTGCCATTCGTCGTCGAGAGAAACAAACGCTTACCCTGCACCACTTCCGGAGTACAATCGAGAGGCGAATTACCCAAATCGCAGCCATCAACCTTCGCACCACCTCTTTCCCCAGCCCGCAGCACTTTTTCCCGTGGTAAACTAGCGCTCACTTCCATTAACCGATCGAGATCGCTAAAAGCTTGTACCGCTTCCGCACCAGCATTTAACGCAGTCGCAATTGTCGTCGTAGCGCGTAAAACATCAATCACAACGGCACAATCAGGTAAGCTATCCGTCGGAGTAAGTTCAGGGGTGTGGTAGTGAAATATTTTCATTAGCAGTGGGTAATTTCCTTGGGAATAAACGATCAAAGTGTTTCCGGCAATAACTGTTATCCAGCAATTACCTTACACAGCTTACCATTGTCATAATTGTAAATATAAATAATTTGTCAACAAAACCTGGTTCAAGTTAGGAGGGAAGCTTTGAGTTACAAATTTTCGATCTCGCCTCAAGATTATCTCAACAAGAGTCAAACTAGAACAAAAAATTGTTCAGCGAGCCTAGTTTTGCCTCTAGCAGGAGCAATAATCCTACCATTTTTCCTGACTCCTGGGGCAGTAGCAGCTTCTCCACCAGCAGCAAAGATAACCATTGAAAATAGAACTAACTTCCCAAATTTAGCTGTTGAACCGCGATCGCGCCCAACCCAAAATTCAACCAAGCTTTCGGGCGCAGAAATCAACTTAACATCAGATAAATATCCCGTCAAAATCAACGCCAATTCTCCTTTAATTGCCCAAACAACTAACAACCGAGAAAATTTACCCAAAGTCCCACTCTCAGAAATAATCGAAACAGGCAAAATACCCACCCCTCAACCAGTATTAACCGAACCAAGAAACACCCAAAATCCACCTAACTCAGTTCAAGTGCAAACCTTCCCAGAAGACTCAATTCCCATTCCGATCTTGCCACCAGCTAACGATACTCCGCCCTCAGAAACCTTCAGGAACCAAAACCGAGAACTAAGAGATATCTTAAATCTCCAACCAAGTCCCTTACCCAACGTTCGTGGCGACAATATTTCCCTCAACGACTTCCCAGCACTACCAACAATTGAAACCTCAGTATTCTCGCCACCAATCAATAACTTTCCTAACACCACCGACCCCAACTTAACACCTCAGACATCTCAATATAAAGTGATCGTCGAAACCAGAAATTCCGGACAAGAAGCAATTGTGCGATCGCTCGTTCCTGGTGCTTTCCGAATCGTTTACAACGGGCGATCGATGATGCAAGTCGGTTTATTTGACAACATCGAAAATGCTCAAGAAATCATTCGCACCCTCAATCGGAGCGGTTTACAAGGAATTATTGTTCCTTTATAATTATTTAGTTTGGTAATTATTTTCGGCTTAATTGTTGCACAAAAGTAGCATATTCTGCTGTTGCTAAACCGAGATCCAAAACACGCTTTACTTGTGGTAAATCGCCACTTAAAAGTGCCTCTACCGAAAGCCACAAACCCGGAAATACTTGAGAGCGAATTATTCCGGCTTCATCGGGTGATAAATTGACATATTTTCCCGCCTGCCATTGAAACCAATCAAAACGACGATCTGCAACTTGCCAAACTAAATACTCCTGACAGCGATTGCGACGATACACTTTTAACTTAGCTCCTAAATCATAAGAAGCACTACTCGTAGCAATTTCGACAATTAATTCCGGCGCACCTTCGAGATAGCCATCTTCGCTAATAGTTGATTGTCCATCTGATTCAATTCTTAGGAGAGCATCGGGTTGAGGTTCGTTATCGAAATCGAGGCGTACAGTGGTATTATCAGCTACTTGAACTCCCGGCGTAGCTAGAGAATAATTAAATAACCAGCCCATAATGTGAGCATGAGGTGTACCGTGAATAATGCGAACCGGGGAACCCATATAAACTACTCCTTCAATCAATTCGGCTTTTTTTAACTGAGGCATTGCTTGGTAGCGACGTTCAAATTCGAGGCGAGTTAGGCGATCGCCATTTTCTAAGGGTAAAATTTTCTCTGTAGTTCGCATCTCGATATGTTTCTCCTCTCGCACTGTATTCATTTTAAACTTGGGAAAACAGCATCGCGAATCTGTTAGTTTAAAAGTAGAAATTATTTACTAAATCCTCCATTTTTCTAGAGGTCAAGTGACACTAACATCAACCAGTCCAAAAACGGAAACTTTCTTACTGGAGTTGCCCCAGGATCTTACACTGTACGTTACTCAAAAACAGTTTGCAGCCCTCGCCGCCGCTAACCGTGACTTGAAACTCGAAAGAACTGCCCAAGGAGAGTTAATTGTGAATCCACCTACAGGCTGGGAAACTGGAGAACGTAATCGTAGCCTTACCGGACAATTAGATCGTTGGTATGAAGAAAACGAAGATTTGGGTAAAGCTTTTGACTCCTCTACAGGCTTCATTTTACCCAATGGTGCAACTCGTTCCCCTGATGCTTCTTGGGTGAGTCGAGAACGCTGGGAAGCCTTGACGAATGAACAAAAAGGCACATTTGCGAACATCTGTCCGGATTTTGTCGTCGAGTTACGCTCTAGCTCAGATCGGTTAGGAACTTTACAAGCTAAGATGAGCGAATACCTCGAAAATGGCGCAAAACTAGGCTGGTTAATCGATCCACCGCAAAAACGAGTAGAAATTTATCGACAAGGATTAGCTGTGGAAATCTTAGAAAATCCTGCTGAGTTGTCCGGTGAAAATATCTTACCTAATTTTGTTTTGAATCTGCGTCGAATCTGGAGTTAAAAAAACAATTTTTTGCGATAACTAAAAATCTTAGTTTGTCGATAGTAATATTTTGGCGATCGCGTTACCATCTTTTCTCATTAATTAATTAAAAGGTCAAGTGACACTAACATCAACATCAATCAGTCCAAAAACGGAAACTTTCTTGCTTGAGTTACCCCAGGATCTTACACTGTACGTCACTCAAAAACAGTTTGCAGCCCTCGCCGCCGCTAACCGTGAGTTGAAACTCGAAAGAACTGCCCAAGGAGAGTTAATTGTGAATCCACCTACAGGCTGGGAAACTGGAGAACGTAATCGTAGCCTTACCGGACAATTAGATCGTTGGTATGAAGAAAACGAAGATTTGGGTAAAGCTTTTGACTCCTCTACAGGCTTCATTTTACCCAATGGTGCAACTCGTTCCCCTGATGCTTCTTGGGTGAGTCGAGAACGCTGGGAAGCCTTGACGAATGAACAAAAAGGCACATTTGCGAACATCTGTCCGGATTTTGTCGTCGAGTTACGCTCTAGCTCAGATCGGTTAGGAACTTTACAAGCTAAGATGAGCGAATACCTCGAAAATGGCGCAAAACTAGGCTGGTTAATCGATCCACCGCAAAAACGAGTAGAAATTTATCGACAAGGATTAGCTGTGGAAATCTTAGAAAATCCTGCTGAGTTGTCCGGTGAAAATATCTTACCTAATTTTGTTTTGAATCTGCGTCGAATCTGGAGTTAAAAAAAAATTTTTAGTTATCTTAAAAACCCCTGTTTAGAGATGGATAAAATTTTTTCCCTGACAATTTTTTCTTGTTAATTGAATAACTTATCTAAATAATAATTACTTACGAATCATCCTTTTGGGTGAAGACACAATTGAGATGATCAATATAATAATAACCGACTAGATAGGAAATTAAAAAGACGGGAACTGAATGCAAGAATTAGACCGTCTAGTTATCTAGGTTAGCGACCTAATTTCTAATCAGATTTAATTTCCAACTAACAAAATATGCACCAATCTACCTATAAATCACTTTCAATATTACTTTTAACTGGAATTTTGTCGGCGGGGACAGTTTTAACTTTACCCGATCTGGCGGCGGGATTTGTAAGTTCTCGTCAATTGGGCGAATATCTTGCAGAAAATTCCCTTGGTTCCGAGTTACCCAGATTAATTGGTTCGAGAGTTTTAACCCAAGCTATCGAAGATTTAAACGTTCCTCTGGAGCAATTAGACATAATTTACGCCGAAAAACGAACTTGGCGTAATGGATGTTTAGGGCTAGGAAAACCCGATGATCTTTGTACTCAAGCTTTAGTAGAAGGTTGGCAAGTTACTGTCAAAAACGGGGAAAGAAAGTTTATTTATCGCACTAACGAAGATGGGACAAACGTGCGTTTAGAAACAGCGAATACTTCTGTGAGTAATTTACCTCGTTCTGTGGAGCAAGCTGTATTAGCAAATGCGGCGCGTCAGTGGAATGTTTCTAGTTCTAGTTTACGGATTCTTGCCGCCGAGAAAGAAATTTGGAGTGATAGTTGTTTAGGATTAGGACAAGCTAATGAATCTTGTTTACAAGCTTTAGTAGCAGGTTGGCGAGTTACTGTTACTAATGGTACAGAAACGTTAGTTTATCGAACTAATGACGATGGTAGTAATATTCGCTTAGAAACAGCAAATACTCCGGTTAGTAATGCACCGCGTCGAGTTATTAATGCTGTGTTAGAAGATGCGGCGGAGAAATTAGAAGTTCCGACAAGTTACTTCCGTGTTATCAGCGCCGAAAAACGAACTTGGGGCGATCGCTGTTTGGGAATCCCCGATCCTTTAGCTTTATGCGCCCAAGCTATTGTCGAAGGTTGGCTAGTTAAAGTTGATGTCGGCGACCAAATTTGGGTTTATCGTACCGACGAAAGAGGCGATTTAGTCAAGGTAGAAAACCCTTATGCTGCTGAAGATACATTTTCGATCGCGCTAGCTGAGGCAGTTTTGCGTCAAGCTTCCCAAAAGTCGGGTTTACCAATGAGTCAGCTACGAATTGTGGAAAGTTCTCGCCAGACTTGGGATGGCTGTTATGGTATTTATATCGATCGCCGCGCTTGTCCGGAAATTGGAATTCCTGGTTGGCGAGTTATTATTGAAAGTGAAAATGGACAAAAACTCGTTTATCATACCGATCTCAAAGGTTCAGAAATTCGTTTTAATCCAGTTGATAGCGAATTGGGATTGGTAAATGAAGTTAAACCTGTTCGCATTCCTACCTCTGAACTTCCAGAAAGTTTACCCAGAAATGTAATTTTCCGCGCTGTTTCCTCTGGTGGATTTGCTGGACGCACTTCGGAAACAATTCTGTATACTAACGGGCGCTTAGTTCGCAATCAGTTAGGTGGGAATGGGACAATTTTGTCAACCGAGAGCGAGATCGTTTCTCGTCAGCAAATTCGCGAATTTCAGCGCCTACTTCAACAGCAAAATTTTGCTCAATTCAACCGTCTCAGTTACCCTGCGCCGAGGGGTGCTGCTGATTTTATCACAGTGACTTTAATCAGTCGTGAAAGTGTAACTAGCTACGTGGATTTTAATCAAGATCGGCTACCATTAGCTTTGCAAAATATAGTTAAATCTTGGAATCAATTAAGTAGCGGAATCTAAGTAAGTAGAGATTGGGTTGGACTACAAGTTTAACCCAATTTTGATCTCAAAAAATATTTCTCTACAATAACAATTTGAGAGCTAATTGAAAGCCTGGGACAACTTCTTCACCAGTTAAAGTTGCCGTAGCTGGATATGAGGTAATTGTGCCGTCGGCACGGTAAACTAAAGCTTGTTGATTTTGACGATCGATTAACCATCCTAACTTTACCCCATTAGCAATATACTCCTGCATTTTTGCTTTCAGCTTCTCTAAACTGTCAGTTTTCGAGCGAATTTCGATCGCGAAATCTGGAGCTAAATTAAGAAATTCATCTTCTCCCCGATCCCAGTTTACAGGTAAGCGTCCCTTCGCGACAAATGCTGCATCTGGCGATCGCACTGCTCCATTTTTTAGTTTAAAACCAGTAGAAGAACTAAAAACATCACCCAGGTCGTTATTTTCTACCCAAATTAGTAGATAAGCTCCTGCTTTTAGTTCCCTATTTCCCGAAATTCCCCCAGTTGGTGGCATAGTTATTAATGTTCCATCGGCATTACGTTCAAAGCACAGTTCGCTATTTTGAGAACTAAGTTGTCTTAGTTCTTCATCGGTGACAGTATAAAAGGATTTTACCATGTTTCAGTTATTAGTTATTAATTAACAAATTCAAGAAGAAAAAACTAGCAAAACTCTATATTTAAATTTTAACTGCGGGGGTCAAGAGCATCTCGTAAACCATCGCCAAGAAGGTTAAAAGCAAGGACAATTAAAGTAATAAATAAACCCGGAAAAATCGTTGTCCAAGGAGCAGAAAGAGAATAACCACCTTTAAAAGCATCTGCAATCATTGTCCCTAATTCTGGCGTTGGTGGTTGTGCGCCTAAACCCAAAAATCCTAAACCTGCGGCTTCGAGAGTTGCGGTGGCGATCGCCAGTGTTCCTTGAACTACAATTGGACTTAAACTCGCAGGTAAAATGTGCCTTAAAATAATCCTTTGGGGGGATGCGCCTAAAGCTTTTGCCGCTTCAACAAATTCTTGTTCTCGCAGAGAAAGTACCATACTCCGAGTGAGACGGATAAAAATGGGAATTTGCACTATCCCTACAGCTAGCATAACACCGAACAAACTCGGACCGATGACCGTGACAATGGCGATCGCTAAAAGTATTGACGGAAAGGCTAACAAGATATCCGTTAACCAATTAATCAAAGTTTCCGCTAATCCCCGAAAATAGCCAGCCACCAACCCAAAAAACGTCCCAATTACTAATCCTAACCCCACAGAAATCGGTCCCACAATTAAAGAAGTCCGCACGCCATACCAAGTTAACGTTAAAACATCTCTACCTAAACTATCAGTCCCCAACCAATGTTCCCAACTCGGCGGTTTCAATCTTGCTGCATAATCACGAGCAGTAGTAGGATCGTAAGGACGCAATACTGGAGCTAAAATTGCGAAAACTACGATCGAAACTGTCAAAATTAAACCGATTTTTCCAGCAGGTGACTGCCAAATATTTCCAAAAATACTCAATCCAGGTAATTGATTATTAGTTAATTTTTTTTCTTTACCTATTATTTGCCTAACCATTTATTTTTTAAATTTAAGTTATTTGTCTTAAACAGTGTAACTACTTTATATTTATAGTTACAAAAATATTCAAAATCTAATTCTAGGGTCAATCAAAGCATAAAAAATATCAACCAATAAATTAATCAAGACAAACATTAAGGCTACAAACATCACCCCCCCTTGAACAACCGGATAATCTCGTGCCAAAATACCCTCATAAATCCAAGTACCAATTCCGGGCCAAGAAAAGATAGTTTCAGTCAAAATTGCTCCACCCAAAAGCGTCCCAAATTGTAAGCCAATAATTGTACTAACAGGTAAAAGAGCATTTTTAAAAGCGTGTACTAAAACAATATAAATTGCGCCTAATCCCTTCGCTTTTGCTGTGCGAATATAATCTTGAGATAAAACTTCTAACATTGCCGACCGCGTAATTCTGGCAATAATAGCTAAAGGTATTGTTCCTAAAGCTAAAGCTGGTAAAATCAAATGAGCTAAAACATCAAGAAAAGTAGAAAAGTTTAATTGTAACAATGAATCTAAAAGATAAAAT
>JAWQFW010000235.1:0-8302 GCA_035968095.1 Oscillatoria sp. PMC 1068.18 | reverse complement strand
GTCCCCAGTCACCACCCCCCACCTCCCTATTTTCCTCCCTTGGGGGTACGAGGGAAACGGGAACTAATCGGACCGAGGAGACGGTTAAGGATGCGTAATTGATTTGCGGTTCCCATACAGATGAGCAAATCTCCAGATTGTAAGTAAGTTTCACCAGTGGGACCACCAATAAGATTACCATCAGCGCGACGAATCGCTAAGACCAAAGCGCCACTTTGCGATCGCAGTCTAGCTTCACTTAAAGTTTGTCCAATGTAGGGACAAATATCAGGATCGAGACGAAACTCTTCCATGTAGAACGAATTGTTACTACCTGCGAGAATACCATCAACAAAATCCATAACTTGGGGTCTGAGGGCGGCGGCGGCTAATCTCTTCCCACCTGTAATATAGGGAGAGACTACCACATCTGCGCCTGCTCGTTGTAACTTTTGGACTGCTTCTTCGGTACTTGCACGAGCGATCGCGCGAATTTCCCGATTTAAAGTTTTCGCAGAGAGAATTGTATACAAATTTTCTGCATCCGAACCCAAAGCAGCGACTAAACAAATTGCTCGTTCAATTCCCGCTTTCAACAAAAATTCGTCGAGGGTAGCATCACCTTGAACGATCGCGAAACCGAAACTTTGTGCTGCTTCGATTTGTTCCAGTTGAGAGTCTACCACCACAAAGGGAATATTTTCCGCTTGAAACTCTAGGGCGATTTGACGACCCATGCGTCCGAACCCACAAAGAATATAATGTTCTGAGAGCGTATCAATCAAACGTCGCTGTTGCCTCATCCGAATTCCTTCTTGAAAGTAGCCTTGAATGAGCGCTTCTGTAAAGCGATTGACGATATAGCCAATAGTAACAATCCCCATCAAAATCAAGAAAATGGTAAAAATGCGCGATCGCTCGTCAAGAGGATGAACTTCGCTAAACCCAACGGTAGACAAAGTGATAATCGTCATATATGCTGCTTCTGACCATGACCACTGTTCGATTAACCAGTACCAAAGGGTTCCCATCAGGAAAACCCCAGCTAGTCCAGCACCACCTGCAATTAACTCTTGTCTCAGTCGTTGATATTTTGGTTGATACATATAGCTCAGAGTTATCAAGTGGTAGGTGAGAAGTTAGAAATTTCGGTATCCACATTGCCGACAAAAAAGGTGGAGATTAGAATCGAGGTGATTGAGTAATCGGTTATGTCACCTTATTCATCATCCCATCATTTCCTCATTCCTCCCTTGTCTGTGAACCTCCAATCCAAGAGTTTCTTCTTTTCTCGACTCTTTCACTCACATCCTTTCTTTTCCACAGTTCCACACTCCCAATTCTTTTGCTGCATTCAGAAGAACAGAAATTTTCCGCAAGAGCGATTAACATTTGAAGGAAATAAGTGCAGAATTAGGAGTGGTAAAAATCGTGAGTCCAGAAACTCTGGTTCAAGATAACATCGCGGAAAATATCTCCAACACGGAAACCGAAGTCGCAACAACGGCTTTCGCTCAAGAACAGTTTGATGCTAATGTGATGCAGACTTACGGGCGTTTCCCGATCGCGATCGCGCGTGGGGAGGGTTGTCGTTTGTGGGATACTGACGGCAAGGAATATCTTGATTTTGTTGCGGGAATTGCTACTTGTACTCTCGGTCACGCGCATCCAGCGATGATTGAAGCGGTGACTGAGCAAATTAAGAAGGTACATCACGTTTCTAATCTTTATTACATCCCCGAACAAGGTCAACTAGCAAAATGGTTGGTAGAACATTCTGGTGCAGATCGCGTCTTTTTCTGTAATTCTGGTGCGGAAGCGAATGAAGCGGCGATTAAATTGGCTCGCAAATACGCCCATACGGTGCTAGAAATTGTGGAACCTGTAATTTTGACGGCTAAGTCCAGTTTCCACGGAAGGACTTTAGCGACGATTACAGCTACGGGACAACCGAAGTATCAAAAGCATTTTTCTCCTTTGGTAGACGGATTCGAGTATGTTCCTTACAACGATATCACCGCCCTCGAAAACGCGATCGCTGATTTTGATGAAGGTACTCGTCGGGTAGCGGCAATTTTAATTGAACCTCTACAAGGGGAAGGTGGTGTACGTCCGGGAGATTTAGAATATTTCTTGCGTTTGCGGAAAATTTGCGATGAGACGGGTATCCTCCTCATGTTCGACGAAGTACAAACAGGTATGGGTCGTACTGGAAAGTATTGGGGACATGAGAACCTGGGTGTGGAAGCCGATATTTTTACTTCTGCGAAAGGTTTAGGTGGCGGAATTCCGATTGGTGCAATGATGTGCAAGGAATTCTGTGATGTCTTTGAGCCTGGAAACCATGCTAGCACGTTTGGAGGTAATCCTTTTGCTTGTGCGGCGGCGATCGCGGTTACTCAAACTCTCGAAAAAGAGGATCTCCTCCATAGTGTAGTCGAAAAAGGCGAACAGTTACGGAAAAATCTTCGCGCGATCGCCCTTAATTATCCCGATCTTTTCGTTGATGTTCGCGGTTGGGGTTTAATTAATGGTATGGAAATTAACCCCGATGTCGAACTTACTTCAATTGAGGTTGTCAAAGCCGCAATGGAACAAGGTTTACTCCTCGCACCTGCGGGTCCGAAAGTGTTACGCTTTGTCCCACCTTTGATTGTTTCCACTGAGGAAGTAGACGAAGCTTGCGAAGCTTTAACAAAGGCAATTGATGCCGTAATTTAGCTTGACACAATTCGCGGTTTTTCAATCCTGCAACGCAGTTTCATTCCTCAATAATTAGCTGCCAAAAGGCTAAAAGTTGTTGATATTTTCAGCGAGCATTCTTAAAATCTTCGTGAGAGAATGCTCGCTTGCTCATCCGGATCTAGATTCAATAGATAGCGCTCCTGATGAAACAACAAAAACAACAACATTATTTCCTAAATTTGCTCATTCTTGACAATGATCGAGCCTCAATTCGAGTTATCAGGATTCAAAGGTAAACCTGCTTGAAAAATCTCTGCTGCTGTTAATTCTAACTCCGGGAAAGCCAAAGACTCAACTCTCTCGTTTTCCCGAAATTGACTAACTTGATACTCCCCATCCACCATTTGATAAACCGAAATAGTCGGGGATTTAGGATTACCAATAAACCGTCTCCCACCTAAACCAAGATAGTCTACAATCCAATATTCAGGAATCTTCATTAATTCGTAATCACCCGCCTTCCTCAGATAATCATCTTGCCAATTCGTACTCACAACTTCTACCACCAACCGCACTGAATTCCCTAAAGTAATAATAGATTCTTTCTGCCAACGAGACTCCTTTGCTAATTCCATTCTGTCTAAAACAATCACATCTGGCTGATAACCAGATTCAGTCTCAAAAGGTTTCAGTAAACAATCACCCGGAATTGAATAAGGCAATTTTAATCGCTTAATTTCAAAATGGATTTCACCAGTAATAAACCCTGTAAGATGAGAATGTTCACCCGTTGCTAAAGGCATTTCGACGATCGCTCCGTTGTGTAATTCATATTTACTGGCAGTATTCTCTGGATACCAGGCAACAAATTCATCAAAGGAGATGGGTTTGGTAATTGCCTTAATCATGGTTCTGCTTTACTCTTGAATTAACTAACTAATATTTTAGCAAGTTTTTGGGAAAATTGCGGAACAATTAAGCACTTCTACTAGCAATAATTTTTAAACAAAAAATTACTCTGACTATGAAAAAATATAAAATCATCAAGTAATCACTAAAAAAATTCTGAAGAAAGATCGCTTTCTGTTCATTCGAGTTCAAAAGTTAGCAAAGAATAATTCAATTACCAGAATTAGGTTTCTAATTTAATTATGATTATCGTTAGAAAAACAACTTCTCTTCAACAACTTTCTAGCCAATTAACCGATCTCGAACTCAGATATCATCAGAATCTTTGTCTCATCTGATGCTAGGCTAATTTGGGTAAGCTATGCGTATACTCAACAATGACATCTACCCTTTATCAACAAATTCAGCAATTTTACGATGCTTCTAGCGGACTTTGGGAACAAGTCTGGGGCGAACATATGCACCACGGCTATTACGGTCGCAATGGTAACTATAAGCTGAATCGCCGTCAGGCACAAATTAATTTAATTGAAGAACTGTTAACGTGGGCTGGGTTGACGAATACCGACAAACCACCGCAAAATATTGTCGATCTCGGCTGTGGAATTGGTGGTAGTACCTTGTATTTAGCCCAAAAATATCATGCCACAGCCACGGGAATTACTCTCTCCCCCGTACAAGCCGCCAGAGCCAAGGAAAGAGCGCTTGAGGCTGGATTAGAATCAAAAGTGCAGTTTCAGGTCGCTGATGCCCAAAATACGCCGTTTGAGGACAATTCTTTTGACCTGGTGTGGTCGCTTGAAAGTGGCGAACATATGCCGGATAAAGAGCAATTTTTACGCGAGTGCGATCGCCTCCTCAAACCTGGTGGTACATTAATTATGGCAACTTGGTGTCATCGTCCCACTAATTCTTTAGCAGGTGAGTTAACTGAAGACGAAAAACGTCATCTCGAAAAAATTTATCAAGTTTATTGTTTACCTTATGTAATTTCTTTACCTGAATATGAAGCAATTGCTCGTAATTGTAACTTAAAAAATGTTCGGATTGATGATTGGTCAGAAGCAGTTGCACCTTTCTGGAATGTGGTGATAGATTCAAGCTTTGATCCCCAAGCGATGCTCGGTTTAATTAGTAGCGGTTGGCAAACAATTGAAGCTGCACTTTCTCTGGGTTTAATGAGTCGTGGTTACGATCGCGGTTTGATTCGTTTTGGCTTACTGACTGCTACTAAATGAGTTAAGAATGATGGTTTTCACAATAACAGAAAGAAAACTAATTCTTCACTATAAACCGAAACTAATTTAAAAATAACTTCGCTATGAGTCAAATTTCAGCAACACCAAAAAGCTTATTTCGAGAACCTTTTGCATGGCTATATAGTCTCTGGAAATTTTCTCGTCCTCATACGATAATTGGTACAAGCTTAAGTATCTTGGCATTATACGCGATCGCTGTAGCTTTAACTCGCAATACCATAACTGTAACCAATTTACTGTATCTTTTTGGTGCTTGGATTGCTTGTTTATGCGGTAATGTTTACATAGTCGGACTAAATCAATTAGAAGATATCGCAATTGACGAAATCAATAAACCACACCTTCCTGTAGCTGCGGGAGAATTTACTCCGAAACAAGCAACAAGAATTGTCGCAATTTGCGGGATTTTAGCATTAATTTTGGCAGCAGGGTTAGGATTTTGGCTTTTAGCAACAGTAGGAATTAGTTTAATTATCGGTACAGCTTATTCCTTACCACCAATCCGTTTAAAACGCTTTCCCTTTTTCGCAGCTTTGTGTATTTTTAGCGTCCGAGGTGTAATTGTCAACGTCGGGCTATTTTTCTATTTCAGTAAAGTATTTGGCTACAGTGAATATTTACCGTTAGAAGTTTGGACACTAACTGTTTTTATCGTTGTGTTTACAGTCGCGATCGCCATTTTCAAAGATGTTCCTGACATGGAAGGAGACAAGCAGTTCAATATTACCACTTTTACGTTACTGCTCGGAAAAGCAACAATTTTTAACCTTACTCGTGGAATAATTACAGTTTGTTACCTCGGTACAATTAGCGCCGGAGTTTTCTGGTTAAATAACGTTAATCTACCTTTCCTGACTCTGACTCACTTGAGCTTACTCGGATTACTTTGGTGGCGAAGTCAAAACGTAGATTTACAGTCAAAGCCAGAAATTGCGAGCTTTTATCAATTTATCTGGAAATTATTTTTCCTGGAATATCTAATTTTCCCGGTAGTTTGTTTCTTGGCTTGAAGTAAGCGTAAAGGTAGGGCGGAATTTTCCCGTCCTCAAGTACGATAATCAGTCAGAAACTATGTCTACGTCAAAAAATCTCTTCCTGAGTGTAGCACTAATCGCGATCGCTGCTGTCGGCTGTTCTCAACCCTCCACAACTGAAAATCAAAATAACGTTGTTTCCAGTGAAGTTCCTCGCGAACAACCCCAAGTAGAATTAGTTAATACCAGACGCAACAACTGCGCTGATGCTCAAACTCAACAACAAATTAATAATTGTGCTGCGACTGAAGCACAAACCGCAGATGAAAAGCTCAATCAGCTTTATCAACAATTGCAAGCAGAATTAAAAGGATCTTCCCAAGAAAAACACTTAATTTCGGCTCAACAAAAATGGCTTCAATTTCGCGATGCTGACTGCGAATATGCTCGGAAACAATACGAAGGCGGTACTTTTGAACCTGCTGCTTATTCCTTTTGTCTCAATCGCTTAACTAACCAAAGAATCACTGACTTACAAGAATATCTGGAAACGAATCAATTGTAAAGGGGATTGGAGATTAGGGATTAGGAATTGGGTAAATTAACAAATAAACTGGTAAATGCGGGTACGTGGTAACTGGTAACTGTTCACTGTTCACTGCTACCTGCTAACTGTCAACGGGAATTGCAAATACCCAATCTTGATAACTAGCATCGCGATTTTCAGTAATTGCAGTTAGTTTCTCCCGTAGCTTTTCAGTTAAAGGACGTTCGGGAGACAATTGATAATTTTCGACCTTCTTCACCGGACTAATTTTTGCCGCAGTTCCACAAAGAAACATTTCGTCAGCAATAAAAAGCTCAGATTTATCAATTGGTCTTTGGACAGTTTCAATTCCTAAATCTTGAGCAATTTTAATTACACTATCCCTGGTAATTCCTTCCAAAATATCTTCTTCAAAACCAGGAGTAATTAACTTTCCATTTCTGACAATAAAAACATTCATTCCCGAAGCTTCACAAACTTTTCCACGGGAATTCATCAACAGGGCTTCGTCAAAACCAGATTCAACAGCTTCGCTTTTTGCTAATGCTGAAGTGATATAAGCTCCACTAATTTTACCTCGTAAAGGTAAGCTGCGGTCTTCTTGACGATACCAAGAACTAATCCGACAGCTAACTCCATCAGGAGACATATAATCTCCTAATTCTAACCCATAGACAAAAAAGTCTTTTTCAATATTATGAATTCGCGGCGAAAGTCCTAATCCAGAATTATAAACAAAAGGTCGGAGATAAAAAGATTTTCCGGGCTGATTTTTCTTGACAAATTCAACTAAAATATGCTGTATTTTATCTGCTGGTAAATCATAGCCGAGAAATTTGGCGCTGTTGCTCAATCTTTGACAGTGGTTGTCTAAGCGAAATAATAAAATCTGTTGGGAATTTTGGGGATCGCGAATGCCGCGCATACCACCAAAAGCTCCTGTACCATAGTGTAAGGCGTGGGTAGCTATGGAAACTTTGGCTTCGCTAAAGGGGATAAATTGGTTTTCAAAGTAAGCAATTGGTAAAAAATTAGGCATTTTCGGCATTAATGAGGATTTGAGTAGTGAGGATGAAAATGTTGTACTGAAACACTATTTTAATAATTTACCTTATCGGAAGTTCTATTCCTAGTAGTTGTCAGTTGGTGAACCGATGAATGATGAGCAAAAAGGTAAAGTTTACTTGGTTGGTGCGGGACCTGGAAGTATCGGCTATCTGACGCTGAAAGCACGAGAATTACTCGCTGAGGCGGAGGTTTTGGTTTATGATGCTTTGGTAGACCCGCAGCTATTAAAGTTGGTTTCTGAGGATTGTTTGTGCTTGGATGTGGGGAAACGTGGGGGAAAACCGAGTACACCTCAGACTGAAATTAATCAAATTTTAATTAACTATTGTCAAAAAGGCAAAAATGTGGTAAGGCTTAAAGCTGGCGATCCGTTGATTTTCGGACGATCGCGCGAGGAAATGGAAGCTTTGAGAGGGGCGAATTGCTATTTTGAGTTAGTTCCGGGCGTTTCTTCGGTGTTGGCTGCACCTTTGTTAGCAGGAATTCCTCTGACTGATAAAGATTTGAGTAGTGGTTTTGCGGTGGTTACAGCCCATCAACCAGAAATTCTTGATTGGGAAGCACTCGCACGGGTCGATACTTTGGTAATTTTAATGGGAGGTCGTAATTTGGGAGAAATTGTTTCTCAGTTATGCAAGTACGGACGGGATGAGTCTACTCCGGTGGCGATCGCGCGATCGGTAGCCCGTCCTGAACAACAATTTTGGTTCGGTACTCTGGCTGATATTGTTGAGCAAACTGCTGGTGTTTCTCTCTCCCCGACAGTGATGATTATCGGCGAAGTTGTCTCCCTGCGTCAATTGGGGCTGGAATAAGCAGTAGGGGCAAACCCCCCGTGGTTGCCCTCCAATACCTCCAATACCTCCAATTCCCCAGTCCCC
>JAWQFW010000234.1:0-8364 GCA_035968095.1 Oscillatoria sp. PMC 1068.18 | reverse complement strand
TTATCAGCTAGTCAGAAATCTCAAGAAATTTTGTATTTTTTGTATTTTAATATCAAAAATAGCAAATCTTTTCAAGCTCGTCAAACAAATTATCTTTGTCTAGTCTTGAGCAAGCAAAAAAATGTAAAATGATTAAACAACTCTCCACTGAAACTTCTAAAAAGATTATCTATCCTGATAGCGATGGTCAACCAATGGCAGATAATACCAAACAATTTCGCTGGATTGCCGTAATTAAAGAAAACTTAGAACTTTTATTTGCAGATAATCCTAATATTTTTGTCGCTGGAGACTTGCTTTGGTATCCAGTGGAAGGAAATAATAAAATTCGTACTGCACCAGATGCGATGGTAGTTTTTGGTAGACCAAAAGGTGACAGAGGTTCTTATAAACAATGGTCAGAAGATAACATACCACCTCAAGTTGTTTTTGAAATTTTATCTCCCGGTAATCGTCTGCAAGAAATGGCGAGAAAATTGAGCTTTTATAGTCGCTATAATGTCCAAGAATATTATCTTTACGATCCAGACGATAACGAGTTAATTGGTTGGGTGCAATCGCAAGATTTTCTAGATGTCATTGAACAAATGAACGGTTGGATTAGTCCTCAACTACAAATCCGCTTTCAACTAACAGCAGATTCCCTCGAAATTTATCGTCCCGACGGAGAACGTTTTTTCACTTTTGTCGAACTAGCACAATTACGAGAAAAAGAGCGTCAAGAAAAAGAACAAGCTTTAGCTAGAATACAGCAAGAACGTTTAGAAAAGGAACAAGCTTTAGCGAGAATCGAAGAAGAAACTCAACGAGCAAATGAAGCCTTAACCGAGTTAGAAAGGGAAAGACAGCGCAGTCAAGCTTTAGAAGCAAAATTAAGAGAAATGGGTATTAATCCCGAACAATTGTAATTCAAATTAATAACTTTTGACTACAATAATTTTACTTTAAACTCGCCAATTCTTCCTCATTAAACAACCGGGAACGGCTTAAAAAACGTATTCCATCTGCACTTTCTAAAGAAAAATCATTTCCCGGACCCGGAGCAACATCAATAATTAACTGGGTATGCTTCCAATACTCATATTGAGATGCAGCAATATAAAATGCACAACCGCCAATTTCTCCTAACTTAACATCAGCATTACCAACCATAAATTCGCCATCAGGATAACACATTGGTGTGCTACCATCGCAACATCCACCTGACTGATGAAACATCAAATTTCCATGCTTGGCTTTTAATTCTGCAATCAATTTTAAAGCTGCATCCGTTGCTACTACTCTCGCTACAATTTTCTGTGTAGTCATGGTTATAAATCTAAATAAATTCAATTAAATTTCGCTGAAGTAATCGGGAGCGAAACGCTCCCACTACCGAAAAATATCGCTACAGAATCGACTAGATTTTCGCTGCAATAACCATCCTAAAATTTTCTGCGTTAATCTGCGTTAATCTGTGGTTAAAATTTAGAAAAATCCCATTGCTTTTGGACTATAACTTACCAACATATTCTTAGTTTGTTGATAATGTTCTAACATCATCTTGTGAGTTTCACGACCGATCCCAGAAACTTTATAACCCCCAAAAGCAGCATGAGCCGGATATAAATGATAACAATTTGTCCAAACTCGTCCTGCTTTAATTGCTCGTCCCATTCGGTAAGCAGTATTCATATCTCGCGACCAAACTCCTGCACCTAATCCATACAAAGTATCGTTAGCAATTTCTAAAGCTTCTGCTTCATCTTTAAACGTTGTAACTGCTAAAACGGGACCGAAAATTTCTTCTTGGAAAATTCGCATTTTATTGTGTCCCTTGAAAACAGTGGGTTGGTAATAGTAACCGTCTTGCAATTCGCCGTTTAACACATTACGATCGCCACCAATCAAACATTCTGCACCTTCTTGACGACCGATATCAATGTATGATTGGATTTTCTCTAGTTGATTGAGAGAGACTTGCGCCCCGATCGCGGTATCTGCTTCGAGAGGATTTCCTTGTTTGATTTGACCGACTCTGGCTAAGGCTTTTTCCATGAAGCGATCGTAAATTGATTCTTGAATTAAAGCGCGAGAAGGACAAGTACAAACTTCACCTTGATTGAGCGCAAACATGACAAATCCTTCGATTGCTTTGTCGAAAAAGTCGTCATCTTCAGCGCAAACATCACTAAAGAAAACATTCGGTGATTTTCCACCTAATTCTAAGGTTACGGGAATAATATTTTGTGAGGCGTACTGCATAATTAGTCGCCCGGTGGTTGTTTCTCCGGTAAAAGCAACTTTAGCAATCCGCGAATTTGTAGCTAAAGCTTTGCCAATTTCTGCGCCATTTCCGTTGACAATATTCAGGACTCCATCGGGTAATAAATCGCCGATTAAATCCATTAAAACGAGGATAGAAGCGGGAGTTGGACCTGCGGGTTTGAGGACGACGCAGTTACCCGCAGCGAGGGCGGGGGCGAGTTTCCAAGCTGCCATTAAAATCGGGAAATTCCAAGGAATAATTTGACCGACTACTCCCAAAGGTTCGCGGAAATGATAAGCAATTGTATCTTGGTCAATTTCACCGATTGTACCTTCTTGGGCGCGAATACAACCTGCGAAGTAACGAAAATGGTCGATCGCTAGGGGAATATCAGCACTTTTGGTTTCGCGAATTGGTTTACCGTTGTCCCAAGTTTCTGCTGTTGCGAGCATTTCTAGGTTTTCTTCCATGCGATCGCTGATTTTTTGCAGAATTCGCGCCCTTTCCGCAACGGAGGTGTTTCCCCAGCTTTCTTTGGCTGCATGGGCTGCATCTAAAGCTAATTCAATGTCTTCTGCACTGGAACGCGGTACTTGACAAAGTGGCTTACCTGTAATTGGCGAAAGATTATCTACATACTGGCGGTTAATTGGTGCAACCCATTTACCACCAATAAAGTTATCGTAACGTGCTTTGTAAATGTTTTGATTAATTAAAGAAGTAGGTGCAGAGACAACCATTTATTAACCTCCTTGGTATTCTCTTCAATTCGAGAATCGTAAATTTTTCTGCTATTTTCATAGGATGCCGTAAGCACAAAAAAATGTCTGATTCCGAGGCTCAATTGATACAAAACCTCACGCAATGACATAAAAAGTTAGAAAAGTTGCCAGAATTAAATCTAGTTATTAGAGAGGGATTTTCTTAACTTTGCTGGCTTTGAGACAAATCTAAAGAAAAAAGAAACTCAACTGATGAAAACAGACACACTTTTTTACGAATTATTTAAGAATTTTCCGAGTATCTTCTTTGAATTAATTGGTAAACCGGATACCGATGTCAACAGCTATCAATTTACTTCCCCAGAAGTCAAGCAAAAAGCTTTTCGCTTCGATGGGTTATTTCTCCCCGTAGACGAAGCTAGCGACAAACCTATTTACTTTGTTGAAGTTCAGTTTCAAAAACAGAAAAACTTCTATTCGCGGCTATTTTCCGAAATCTTTCTTTACTTTTATCAGTATGAACCACCGAGCGAAGATTGGTATGCTGTAATTATCTACCCTGGTCGCAGTACCGAAGCTGAATGTCACCCACGTTACCGAAATTTACTTTCAGATTGTGTACAGCGTATTTATCTCGATGAATTCGACGATTTAGGCGAACAATCTCTCGGTTTTGGGATTATTCAGTTAGTTGTCAAGTCACCAAACCAAGCTGGAGATTTTGCTCGTCAGCTTATTGCTAAAACTACAACTGACTTGGCAGATGTCAATCTTCGGCAACAAGTCTTAGAATTAATAGAAACGATTGTTCTTTACAAATTCCCTAATTTGAGCCGGGAGGACATAGAAGCTATGCTAGGATTAAGCGAATTAAAGCAAACTAGAGTTTATCAAGAAGCAAAAGAAGAAGGTCGAGAAGAAGGTCGAGAAGAGGGTCGAGAAGAAGCTACAATAAAGACGAAGTTAGCAATGATACCTAAGCTACGACAACTAGATCTGACTGCTGAAGAAATAGCTGAGTTTTTGGAACTCGATTTAGAGATAGTCCAGCAACATTTATAACTCGATAAACTACAAATTTATACCTAATTTTTGTAGCTTTTTACTGCAAGCTCAAAAGGGGCAGTTATCCCCAAATTGCCCCTCTATCTAGGATTGACAAATTCTGTAAATTTATTTGAAAGACGAGATAAATTATGCTTTGGCTAAATGAATTAAAGCAAACTAGAGTTTATCAAGAAGCAAAAGAAGAAGGTTCCCTAGAGACGAAGTTAGCAATGATACCTAAGCTGCAAAAATTAGATTGGACTGCTGAAGAAATAGCGGAAGTTTTGGAACTTGATTTAGAGATAGTTCAGCAACATCTATAATTTGCTAAACTACAAAGTTATCTCTAATTTGTGTAGCTTTTTCTCACAAGTTAAAAAGAGGTAATTTAGAGATAATTGCCGCTCTATCTAGAATTAACAACTGCTGTAAATTTATTTGAGAGACAAGATGAATTATGCTTCAACTAGATGAATTAAAGCAAACTAAAGCTTATCAAGAAGCTTATAAAAAAGGTTTTAAAGAGGGATTTCGAGAAGGATTTCGAGAAGGATTTCGAGAAGGATTTCGAGAAGCTCGGATACAAACAAAGTTAGACATGATACCTAAACTAAATAAAAAAGGTTTAACTGCTGAAGAAATAGCCGAACTTTTAGAACTCAACTTAGAGATAATTCGGCAACATTTCTAACTCAATTAATGCAAAGAGTATGCTTAATTTTTAGCTTGTTTTCCCATCGCTTTTTCACCTAAAAATTCTACCAAAGGCATAAAAACAGGTACTACTTCTTCCCGACTAACAGCTAAACTTGGAAAAGGACGCTGACCATAATTTTCACCAATTGTCAAGGGAAAAACTGGCTCTGGTTCGATGTGGGCAAAAACTCCACCCGCAGCCTGCAAAATCGCCCAAACTGCGGCAATATCCCAAATTTTGGGGGTTGCTTCGACTGCGCCGAGGGAAGCGCCCGTAGCTACGAGAATGACGCTGTAAGTTGCTACCCCGATCGCGCGAATTTTAAAAGGAAACGGATTTCTTAGCACAGATGTACTGCGGGCGCAAAGGTTGAATAAATGGTTGCTGGTGGGTGAGTCAGGGCTGGTATGAATCGGATTACCATTTAAATATGCGCCAGTCGGACCGTTTAAACCAGAGTCACCATACCAATAACCGTAAAAAAATTGTCCGAGTTGAGGTAAACGAACTGCACCGAATACAGGGGTTCCTTGATAAAGTAAACCTAGAGAAATAGCCCAAACTGGGACTCCTCGCGAAAAATTGGTGGTACCGTCGATCGGGTCAATTACCCAACACCAGTCAGTATCGGGGAGAATATGTTGAGTTTCTTCGCTGATAACTCCGTGGGTAGGAAAAGTATTGGCGATCGCCGCAGTAATTTCGCGATCAGCCCATTGATCCGCTTGAGTAACTAAAGATCCATCTTCTTTTGTCGTTGCTTGTCTTTTTCCAAATTCCGTTACTAACTGAGATCCAACTCGGACAGTAATCTTTTCCGCAAAATCTAAAACCTCGTCCCAAAACTCTATTTTATCCATCAAGATCCCCTTCCATAACTGTCGCGATCGCTGCTTTTGCATTCGCTTGAAATTCGCGAATATTGACTCGTCGCAGAAACCAAATTGCCACAATCATACCAATTGCTTGTAACGCAAAGACAGTTCCATAAGCTAACACGGGTGCAGTAAAGATTAGTTTACCTAAATTCAGCACCGCCCCACCGAGTACCGTTGCTATTCCACGCGCGATCGCTTGCGACAAACCCCAAGCACCAATAAATGTACCTGCGGTTTCTGCTGCGGTCAAATCTAACATCAAACTCGTCGCACCTGCGGTCAATACTCCTGATGATAAACCAAAAAACAATAAACTACCCTTCAACAGTCCCGCATTCCCAGTAAAACCAGACAAAATAATTAAACAAAAACTTACTGCTGCACCCAAACAACCAAATTTCGTCGTCTTTTTCTTCCCAATACGAGGTAACAATAAAAAACCCGTCGAACCAATTCCAATCAGCGTTCCCACCCCAAAAGGTACATTCAATTTCGTCGTTTCCGAAATACACATTCCGAACACTTCACCACCATAAGGTTCTAACACCGCATCCTGCATAAATAAACTAATCGTCAGAATTAGTAAAAAAGTAAAAAATATCCCAGTTTGGCGACTAGCAGTTAAAACTCGCAACGCCCTTTTCAAACTAACTTGGTCTTCTCTTTCCACAATTGTCGTCCGAGAACTGTAACGAGAATATTTTTTCTCCACACCAAAAGTTGCCAGCAAACATAACCCAAAAACAATTGCAGGCATAATCATAAAAACCGGATTTATTGTTGCTTGTAACCTCGGAATATTTGCCACCTCTGCTGTTACCGTCGGATTATAATTTAAAATCGCTGCACCGCAAACTTCTGGAGTTTCTAATAACTTTGAACCAACAATTGCTCCGACGACAATACCCACCATCAGCATCGACCAAACAACACCAATTAATTTACCTCGATCGTCATCATCAGAAACATCTACCAACATTGCTGTAAAAGAAGTTGAACTTGCGCTCAAAGCTAACCCATAAACAGCAAAAGCTAACGCAGAAACTGCCGCCCAAGCATAAGTTTGTCCGCTCCAGCCAGTATTTTGAATACTAATTCCCAATTGCCAAATCACTTGCAAAGCGACAAAAGAAACAAATGTAAATACGGCTGCCCCTAGCCAAACATAAACACTACGGTGATAACCAAAAAGAGGTTTACTATCAGACATTTGACCAAACCAAATCCGCGCCGGACTAACAAATTGGTGCATCGCGATCGCACCAGCCGCAAGTAACGGTAACACTGTTAATTCGTCAATCATTATTCGGTTCAGAACTCCCAAAGTTAGGAGAGACATAATACCCAGTCCCATCTGAAATAAACCTAACCGAAACATCGTCAACAAAGTTATTTTCGGTAATGGTTTTCTCGGCGGTTTTTGCTCAAATTCAGAATTATTTAAATTACCAGTTTTCATAATTACTAAAAGCTGAATTAACTTTCCTCTCTGATCTTTTTCTCTTCTGCTTTACCAATTCTCCCAATCCCTAGTCACAAATCCCCAATTTAGACTACAGCTTACTTCCTTCAGACCTCGTAAACTAAGAAGTATAAAGAAATGTAAAAGAACTAGAGAAAACTTATGCAAAAGATCCGATTAGGACAAAACGGTTCCACTGTCAACCCTCTGGGGATCGGTACTTGGGCATGGGGCGACAAGTTATTTTGGGGTTATGGTCAAGACTACGGCGTTGATGAGGTTCGCGAAGCCTTCAAAGCCGCGATCGCCGCAGGTGTTACCTTCTTTGATACGGCAGAAGTTTACGGCTTAGGAGAATCAGAATCTCTGCTGGGCAAATTTATGCAAGAATTAGGACAGCCTGTCGATATCGCTACTAAATACGGTCCTGCACCTTGGCGTTTTACAGGAAGTGCTGTTTCTGATGCGATTACTGCCAGTCTCCAACGCTTACAAATCGAACAAATTACACTTTACCAAGTGCATTGGTCTTTCACTTTCTTTATGAGTCAAGAAACGTTGATGAATGCCTTGGCAAATGAAGTCAAGCGAGGCAGAATTGCGAGTGTGGGTGTGAGTAACTATTCAGCCCAGCAAATGCGCGAAGCCCATCAATTGCTAGCAGCGAGGGGAGTTCCTTTAGCCGTGAATCAAGTACAATATTCTTTATTGCATCGAAACATCGAAACGAATGGTATTCTCGCTGCGGCTCGTGAGTTAGATGTGACGATTTTGGCTTATAGTCCTTTAGCACAAGGTTTGCTAACTGGCAAGTATGACGCAGAAAATGTTAACAAACCCGGCGGGGCGCGTAACTTTGACCCTCGTTTTAGTAAAAGTGGGTTAGAAAAAATTGCGCCCGTACTAAATTTATTACGTCAGTTTGGCGAAAAATACGACAAAACCCCGGCTCAAGTGGCGCTGAATTGGTTAATCGCCCAAGGTAATGTTATCCCGATTCCAGGCGCAAAAAATGCCCAGCAAGCAGCGCAAAATGCCGGGGCGTTAGGTTGGAGTCTCACGGAGGCGGAAGTGGCGGAATTAGCGATTGGGGATTAGGGATTGGGGATTGGGGGTGTTGGGGGAATTGGGAGTGTTGGAGGAATTGGAGGAATTCGAGGTGTTGGGGGAATTTGAGGAATTCGAGGTGTGGTCAGTTTTGGGAATTACCAGCTATAGTTTTACCAACATTTACTCTTCCAACTCCTCCTTGTCTCCCAAATCCTCCTTGTCCCCCAAATCCTCCTTGTCCCCCAAATCCTCCTTGTCCC
>JAWQFW010000233.1:0-8568 GCA_035968095.1 Oscillatoria sp. PMC 1068.18 | reverse complement strand
CCCCAGTCCCCAGTCCCCAATCACCTTTCTCCAGGAATAATTTCCGTAACAACTCTCGTACCACTATTCCCACCGCTAACCACAATACTCTGATCCTGAAGCTTCCCCACAGCCCTCGGACCAGAAACGCTAAACGGTGGATCAGCTTGTCGATAAAACACATTACCCATCGCTTGAATTTTTTGAGTAGGTATGTCCCAAGTAAGCTGACTCGCAGTCAGATTGGCTTGATTGTTGAGACTAATCCCTTCAACCCCATCACTCAAACGAGCAACTTCTTGGTTCAAATCTACCAAGCCTCGATTCGCCGTCAGAGTAATTTTTTCTGTAGGATAAACAATTCGCAAAGGTTTGTCTGCCATGACCGTTTCTGCTTCCGGATTCCAAATCGCAGAATTAGTCGCAATTTGCAGTGGTTGAGCTTTTTCACCAGTCTCAATCGATTTTAGCTCGACATTGTTGCGTAAATTAACAATTTTAGTATTTAAATTAACTTCAGAGTTATCAGCAACCACACGGTCAGTTATTGTTGCTTCTTGATAACGATCAATTTGAATTGGGCTAGATCCCAGCACCTTTTCTTCTTTAACCAACCAAGTTAGTCGCTCTGACTTCATTTTTAGTGACAATTCTTTAGCTGTTGCTTTAATGTCACCAACTAACTCTAAATGTTGCTTTCTAGTTAAATATCGTCCTGACTTTGCCGAGGCTGAAAATTGAGGATTACTACCACTTAATTTATCGTTAACAAGCAGTAAATCTTCTTTCGGCAACCATTGAACTTCCTCACCGCGAATAACTGCTCCATTACGGGGATCGACAGCAACTATTTGATTTTGCAAAGAAATCTTAGTTCCTTCTCGGTCAATTTCTCCAGAATTAGCACTTATTTTTAAGACTACTTCTCCTTCTTGGAACAAAGATCCTTCAATCTGCTCAATTTTGGCAACTTTATTGTCTTCATCATAAACTGCTCGCTTTGCCTGAATTTTCCAGAGAGTATTGCCTTCGTCATCAGCCTGTTCTAAACTAGCATTATCTAAAACTAATCCTCCCTCAGATAGATTTTCTTCTGGAGTGGAATTTATTTCTGCTTTAAGTTGTTTCTCAGTTTTACTTTTTGGTTGACAAGCAGTAATTCCCAGCAGTAAGAAGAGCAAAACCAAGCTTGCTGCTTGAGTTATCAAAAATTTACTCAGTAATTTAGTAAAGCGAGAGTACATCGTCCACCGTCTCCTCAAGTGACGACATCAAAACTATCTTATCCAAAGCCCAAGCTAACTAGCGTGGTTTTTCTTCATACTCGATGCTCACACTAGAAAAGCTACGATAATTACTACCGTTGGGTTTGGTCGTTTTTTGGATATCCTCTTTAATTTCATTGAGATCGATATAGCGATCGGCAACGTTAATCAAACTATCGCTAGTCATTGAGCGCAAACTCACTACCTCCACCCTCGAACCTCGATAGCTCACTGCATCCACAGCGTAAGCCAGATCTCCATCACCGCTAACTAAAACCGCCGTATCATAAGATTTCACCAAAGCCATCATATCCACAGCAATTTCTACATCCAGATTGGCTTTTTTTGAACCATCTGGTAGCTGAACCAAATCTTTAGCAATTACCCGATAACCATTGCGACGCATCCAGAGAAGAAAGCCTTGTTGTTTTTCATTTGTCCGGTCAACACCTGTATAGAAAAACGATCGCAGCAATCTTGACTTAGCAGTGAGACGATACAATAACTTGGTGTAATCGATTTCGATCCCTAATTGTAAAGCGGCATAAAATAAGTTCGAGCCATCAATAAAAATGGCAACACGACCTCGGTTTTCCAATACCTGTTCTGGGGAAAATACCGGGTCGTTTCCAAAGTTATCAAACATCTTTGTAATCCCTCGTTTTTTATTAAAAAAATTTGCTTTTTAAGTTTTGTACTATTTTTTATTTTGACTCAGTAGGGACTGAATCATCCAGTTTAATTTAAGTAATAACACTTAAATTAAGAACTTTTTCGCTACAGCCACTAGATTCTCTAGAGCAAATACTTAAAGATTTTTAGCCAAATTTAAGTTGTAGTCTACAGTCTATATACCAATTTAGTCGATCGCCAAGGAGTTCTGGTTGATTTTAATAACTAAGACTCTTCGTCTGGTACTTCCAACTTGGTAAAGATTGGTTGTCCTTGTTTTAAGGCTTGACTAGCTGGGAGAATTCCCCATTTTCCGTGGCTGTTAAAGGGTGCTTGATTTTGAACGAGAGTTTGGTTGTTAAAGTCGATTTCCCAACCTAACTGTTGATAAATATCACTACTGAGGTTGGGAACGATGGGTGAAAACAGGTAAGCTGCTAGTCTAACAGATTCTAAAACTGCATACAAGATTTGTTCTACTTCTGCCTGATTGCCTTCTTTATATAATCGCCAAGGTGCTTGTTCGTCGATGTATTTGTTACTAAAACGAACTAATTTTAAGATTTCTTCACAAGCGTGACTAAAGCGCAGAGAATTATATTCTTTTTCGACAATTTCGCCTAAATTATGACCAATTTTTTGCAGAATATTGTCGTTGTTTATTTGAGAGCCTGTGAGTTGTGGTACTTTGCTTTGACAATATTTTTTTGCCATCCCTAATGTACGGTTGAGTAAATTACCTAAGTCATTGGCGAGGTCAGCATTGAGAACGTTAACAAAACGGGTTTCGTTAAAGTCGCCGTCTCGACCAAATTCTATTTCTTTGAGGAAATAGTATCTTACTGCGTCAGAGCCATATTTATCGACTAATTCCACTGGATTGAGCGTATTGCCGAGACTTTTGCTCATTTTTTGTCCGTCTTTGGTCAAAAAACCATGACCAAATACTTTTCCGGGTAGTTCGATTCCGGCTGACATTAACATTGCGGGCCAATAAACGGCGTGAAAACGTAAGATGTCTTTACCAATTAGGTGTAAATTAATGGGCCACCACTGAGATAAGGCATTTTCTAGAGTTGGTTCACTATCTGGTTCGAGAAGGGGGGTAACGTAACCGAGGAGAGCATCAAACCAAACATAGATTGTATGTTTGGGATTGTTGGGAACGGGAAAACCCCAATCAAGGTTGATGCGAGAGATGGAAAAATCTTGTAACCCTTGGTTGACAAAGTTGAGAATTTCGTTACGCCGACTTTCCGGCTGAATAAAGTCGGGACGCTGTTGGTAAAGTTGTTCTAAGTGTTGTTGGTATTTTGACAAACGGAAGAAGTAATTTTCTTCGTCGCGCCATTCGACTTGTTTATTTGGATGTAGCTGACAGTAAGTTTTGTCGATCAGTTCTCGTTTTTCTTTAAATTCTTCACAAGCTACGCAGTACCAGCCTTGTTGTTGATCTAGGTAGATATCTCCTCGAGCCCAGACACGCTGAAAAAATTCTTTAACGATCGCTTTGTGACGAGGTGCGGTGGTACGACTGAAACGATCGACTTGAATATTCAGTTTCTCCCATAATCTGGCAAAACTTGCGGCGATGCGATCGCAGTGTGCTTGTGGGGGTACTCCCAACTCGGCTGCGGTACGCTCGATTTTTTGCCCATGTTCGTCTGTACCAGTGATTAATAATACCTCGCGACCTTGTAGTCGCTGCCAACGAGCCACTACATCTGCCACCATTGTTGTATAGGCGCTACCGACGTGGGGTACATCGTTGACGTAGTACAAAGGTGTGGTTAAGGCAAATTTACGTTTATTCATATTAGGTTAGGTATGGGTTCTAATAAATAAAAAAATTTGTCTTGACAAGCTTAGAAAGTATACCATCTGAGAAGTTTTACTTTATTTAAGCAAGAGAATTTCACGGGTCAAACTCTCCAAAATAGTGTAGAAGGATTTGTGAAAGTCAGCTATCTCTGGTTCGGGAGCGAATTTTTCCCGACCAAATTTGATGCTACTTTTCTTAGAGAAATCGTGGATAAACAGGTAAAGATGATTGTTTTTTGGTGTAAATACCCCAATGGTGCTGCGTAAATCTCTGAGTAGCAATAACTACTATGTTAAGATTTTTGACTTTATCTACCCTAAGACATTTGTCAAGCAAAGTAAAGTAATATTAAGTTTTAGTTAGCTTGATAAATACTGCTGCGAATCCTACTTGAAACACAAATGTCTTCTGATAGTCCTCTCCAAATCTCTAACCTACTGCTAGCAGCAATGGAAATGCGGATGTTTGTTTACCACGAAAACCGCATTCCCCAGAATACGGCGGTGATAGTAGTGAGTAATCATCGTAGCTTTATGGACGCTTCGGTGTTGATGAAAGCATTAAGACATCCACTTCGTACGGCTTGTCATCACTATATGGGTCAAGTTCCAGTGATGCGAGAATTTGTTCATTTGTTGGGTTGCTTTCCTTTAGACGAGCCAGAGCAACGACATCAAAGCTTTTTTCAGCAAGCGACGGAATTACTTAAATCTCGCGAATGGGTTGCAGTGTTTCCTGAAGGAGCGCAACCGATGGTGAAGGTAACTCAGCCAGAGAAAGTAGGCAAGTTTCATCGCGGCTTTGCTCATTTAGCTTTCAGAGCAGAGGTAGATAATTTAGCCGTTTTACCAGTGGCGATCGCTTCTTACGAAGAAAGTATCACCAAAGCATTTCCCCTGCGTTTCTTACGCCTGTTTGACCCCTCAGAACCGCTTTTTGACCAATCTGGTTGGCATCCAAGGGTAACTTACGAAAGTGCCAATGTTCTGATCGGTCATCCTTATTGGATCACACCTGCACAACGCGAAAAGTATCAAGGTAAACAAGCAAAGCAGGTGGTTACTCATTTGAGCGAATATTGTCGTTCGGAAATTAGTCGCTTACTTGCTGTTGGTTGCCAGTGAAAAGAACAAATGATTGAGGAGTTGAGTTTTGAGCAATTGAGGATCGCTTATTAGTAAAGATTGAAACAAGCCAGAAAGACTTGGAAGACAAACGTAATTGAGCTAACTGTTAACTATTCGCGGTAATCTTCCCAACTACTAATTAATTACCCATACGCAAATACTGAGAGTTGAATTTTCACTGATCAAAATGTCTAAACTTAAAAGTAATCCTTGTTTTCTCACGCCGAAAAATCTCAATCCTAATTGTCCACTTTTTATCTTCTTGCCAGGAATGGATGGTACAGGTGAATTATTGCGGTGTCAAACTGAAAGTTTACAGGAATGTTTCGATATTCGCTGTTTGGCTATACCTTCAGATGATTTGACTGACTGGGATACTCTTTCGGCTCAAGTTGTCGAACTAATTAAAAGAGAAATTGGTAAAAATTCAGGACGCTCAGTTTATCTGTGTGGTGAGTCGTTTGGAGGTTGTTTAGCTCTAAAAGTGGCAGCTAGAGAACCAAAATTATTCGATCGCATTATTCTGGTTAACCCAGCATCTTCTTTCAGTCAACGTCCTTGGTTACGTTGGGGAGCGCAATATTTACGTCTCGTACCTGAATGCTTTTATCGCTTTTCGGCTTTGGCGATTTTACCTTTTTTTGTCACTTTGGGACGAACTGGCTCCCGCGAACGCCGAGAGTTGTTAGAAGCAATGCGTTCTGTACCACCTCATACCGTACAATGGCGGGTGTCTTTACTAAAAGATTTTTGTGTCGATGATAATCATTTACGTCAATTGACTCAACCTGTGTTGTTGATTGCTGGTGGTTCTGACCGAGTTTTACCTTCGATCGCTGAAGCGGAACGGCTAGCTGATAAACTTAGCGATGCGAGAATTTCTGTGCTGAAGTATAGTGGTCATGCTTGTTTGCTGGAAAGCGAGACTCAACTTTACCAAATTCTCAAAGCTGAGAATTTTTTCGCAACTGATCTTCCTCAACCTGCTGCAACAACTCAGAATTAGACTTGATTTGCGTATTTTAAACAAGATAAAGAAGATTTTGTCAAGAGTTGAGGCTTAAGTATAAAAAAGTCACCTCAAAAAAACTTAAGTGATTAAATTAGATTATGTTACAAATCTTTATCGAGATCGTAATGTAGCGTATACTACGCCAATAGAGCGTAAATAAGGAGCAAAAACAACGATGTCAGAGGCTCAAGTGCCAATGACAGTTCCCAAAGATTTTCTTAAACCGCCCGGTGGTTGTAATCCAACGGTGGTAATGTTTTTGGTAGCTTTGATGCTAATAGTATTGTCCATCTGCGGTTACTACCTTTGGAACTGGCAAAGTTGGTGTTGCTTTTGGCTGAATGTCTTGGCTTTACATTTATCGGGTTCGGTAATTCACGATGCTTCCCATAATGCTGCACACCGTAACCGAATGATTAATTCTCTTTTGGGGCATGGGAGTGCATTAATTTTGGGATTTGCTTTTCCGGTGTTCACGCGGGTTCATTTGCAACATCACGCCCATGTTAACGATCCGGAAAACGATCCGGATCATTTTGTTTCCACTGGTGGACCTTTATGGCTGATTGCGCCTCGTTTTTTTTATCATGAAGTATTTTTCTTTAAGAAGGCTTTGTGGCGTAAATATGAGTTGCTGGAATGGTTTTTGAGCCGATTGTTTTTAGCGAGTGTGGTTTATTTGTCTTTGCAGTTCGGCTTTTATGATTATGTGGTTAATTATTGGTTTGTACCTGCGTTAGTAGTGGGATTGACTTTGGGTTTGTTTTTTGATTATTTACCACACCGCCCTTTTCAAGAGCGCGATCGCTGGAAAAATGCGCGAGTTTATGCTTCTCCAATCCTCAATTTACTGATCCTGGGACAAAATTATCATTTAATTCACCATCTTTGGCCGTCAATTCCTTGGTATAAGTATCAATCGGCATACCGGGCGACAAAACCTTTGTTAGATAGCAAAGGCTGTCATCAATCGCTGGGATTGCTGAAATTCAAGGATTTTTGCGGTTTTATTTACGATCTTTTTTTGGGAATTCGTTTCCATCGGAAAAAAATCTAAATAGGTGAGTGGGGATTGGGGATTGGGGATTGCGGGCATTGGGAATTGGGGGAATTGGGGGAATTGGGGGAATTGGAGGAATTGATGTTGCTCAAATGTACCACTCTTGTCGGCGTAGTGTACCGTAAGGTCGGCGCAGCCATCGCTAATTCGTAATCCTCCCAACACCTCCCAACACCTCCCACACTAACCACACTCCTGTTTTGGCGATCGGCGATCGCCGATCGCTAGTCAAGTGAAAACCTCCTCTTCCTTGTCTTTTCAAGAGGGGCAACTACAAGAGGAGGGTTTTTTCTTAACTGATTTGAGACAAACTCCAATCAGGACGGAGATTTTTAGCTTTGCGTAAATAGGGATGATTCAGCTTGAGTTTCGGGGTTGGGGTATTAACGTGGAGCATAACCCGGATACAACGCTCTAAACTACCTTCAACGTGCATTTGTTGGACATCGAGTAAAGCAACATTATCCCAATGAGGACGTTCCCTCGCGATCGCTGCCGGAAAAATCGCATCTAAATCGCGGGTAGTGGTAAAAACGGCACTAATAATATCTTCTGGATCTAGTTGATTGCGTAACTCTACTGCTTCGAGTAGCTCGATAACTGCTTCTCGAATCGCTTCTATGGTATTTTCTTCCGCAGTCGTTGCCCCACGAATCGCCCGCACTTTCCACTCCACTGCTTGCATCCTCCGCAAAGATTCTCCTCCTAGGGTCGATAAAGCCACAAGGGTTGACCACTTGTAGCCAGTTCAAATTCTAACCAATCTGTTGCCGCTTCTATCCCCAATTTTTTTTCGCTTTGACCAGAAATTAAGCGCATGAGGGGATTTTTTTTCTCTTCAATAGTTTCGCATTTACTTTTTTCTGGGTCTAGTCCGGCTAATTCTGCTACCCAACAACGGGCATCTTCTTCGGTTCCTAAGCGATCGACAACTCCTAATTCTAGTGCTTGTTCGCCTGTAAAAATTCTGCCGTCGGCAAAACTTCTGACGGTTTCTATTGCTAAGTTACGTCCTTCGGCGACGGTTTGCACGAACTGTTGATAACTTGTATCAATCAGTTGTTGGAGAATTTTCATTTCTTCTGGGGTGGGATCGCGATCGAAGGCGAGAATGTCTTTGTAGGGACCTGATTTAATTACTTTGAAGGAAATGCCGATTTTATCTAAGAGACGTTCAAGATTATTGCCGCGTAAGATTACGCCGATGCTACCAGTAATTGTACCGGGGTTGGCGACGATGTGTTCTGCGCCCATGCCGATGTAAACTCCACCAGATGCGGAGATGTTGCCGAAACTCGCGACGATTTTGATTTTTTCTCGCAGCCGCTTGAGGGCGTAGTAAATTTCTTGGGAGTCTCCGACTGTACCGCCGGGAGAGTCTATTCTTAAGAGCAGAGCGGGATATTTCCTCTCTTCGACGACTTTTAAGGCTTTTAGGACTCGTTTACGGGTTTCGGAGGCGATCGCGCCTGTGATTTCTATCCGAGCTATTTGCTTGGCTTTTTTTGCTTTAAAGGGCCAGACCATTTGGTTTTTAACAGACTAAAATTATTTGGCTATGAGTGAGCTTATCCTGGTGATTGTGCTTATTCTTACTATACTTTGCTCGGTTGGTGATTGGGGGTTGGGGA
>JAWQFW010000232.1:0-8640 GCA_035968095.1 Oscillatoria sp. PMC 1068.18 | reverse complement strand
TATCTGGAAGTAACCAGTTGACATAAGCTTCTGGATACTGTTCGGCGAGATATTTACAAGTGTTATCGTAAGCCAAAAGTGAGTAACATTTAAAAGATTACTTTTCGATAATACTGGGTTTCGGGGTTTAAAGGCGATCGCCTACCAGTTGCGTAATTCTTAATAATACTTTTCCTTCCATTAGGGGCAACCACAGTGGGATTTGCCCCTACAATGAGCATTATCGCTACTTAAAACGCAAAATTCCTGAGCGAACTTTCTTTGCGCTTTAGCATCTACTCTGAGGAGAACGGCTCCGCCGAAAGCGCGAAACTAACATAGACTCATTACTTCTAAATACTAAAAATGCGGATGGCGAGATTTGAACTCGCACAGCTTGCGCCACACGCCCCTCAAGCGTGCGTGTCTACCGTTCCACCACATCCGCTCAGATGCTCTTCAAGCATGACCTTTCTTAATATATCACAGGGAAAACCAGTTTTGGCTAAAATTGGCTAAGTTATTGATGAGGTGCGATCGCTGCCCCGACCTGACGATATACTTTATACTTTTACCAATCCTGGGATTTTCCCGACCGAAATCATAAAAGTCCCTTGCTTCTCTCGAAAAGCAAGTATCCCCCGCTAAAAATAGTTAAGATAGTGGCAGAAGGCTGGCTCTCGTCTTGAGGCTAAAGTGCTTTGTATTAATTATTGGCTTACTGGTATCTGTCTTTAGAAATGAATTTATCTCTCAAAGAAAATAACCATAACAATATAATAATCCGACCCCTGCTATACCGTGACTGGGAGGCGGTGGAATCTCTTGTCTGTGAAGAGAATTGTCTCGAAGAGGGCTACGTTGCTTCCCAAGTGCGGATGCAACAATTAGAAAATATCCGTCGTTGGTATGGAATCCTCAAATTTTTAAGTTTGTTTCCAAATCCTTGCCAACATGACCTTTGTGTGTATGTGGCTGAGTTAGAAGGAAAGGTTTGTGGTTTAATTCAAGTAGCACCTTTCAACAAAACTCGCAGCACTTGGCGGGTTGAGCGGGTAATTGTCGCTCCTGGAGCTTCTGAATTAGAGGTTGGCTCTCAATTACTGCGTCACTGCTTAGAAACGATTTGGGAAGCGCGTACTTGGATTATTGAAGTTAATGTTAATGATAGCAGTACGTTAGCATTATACCGCCAAAATGGTTTTCAACCTCTAGCACAAATGACTTATTGGGCGATCGCTACAGAGTTGTTAACAGAATTGGCTGCACAAGAACCAGATTTGCCAAATCTCTTACCAGTTAGCAATGCCGATGCTCAACTATTATATCAGCTAGATACGGTTTCCATGCCGCCATTGTTACGCCAAGTTTTCGATCGCCACATTCTCGACTTCAAAACCAACTTTGTCAATGCTTTTTTGACTAATGTCCGACAATGGTTAAACCATTCGGAAAAAATTAGCAGCTATGTCTTCGAGCCGCAACGCAAAGCAGCGATCGGTTACTTTAGATTACAACTAGCTCATCATCCGAGTCAACTACATCAAGCCCAACTAACTGTTCATCCGGCTTATACTTGGTTATATCCAAAACTACTTTCCCAGATGGCGCAGCTTGTTGTCCAAAGTTCGCCCTATCATAATTTACAATTAGCTTCTGCGGATTATCAACCAGAGCGAGAAGAATATCTCGAAAAAATTGGCGCTAATCGGATTAAACATACTCTCTTGATGTCTCGTTCGGTTTGGCATAAACTTAAGGAAACTAAACCTGTTTCTCTGGAAGGTTTGCAACTATCGGAGGTACTTCAAGGTTTGCAACCTGCACGTACTCCAATTCCAACGCGAATGTCTTGGCTAAAGTCTGTACCGAAGTTACCAAATAATAGTAAACTAGAAATCTCGACTGCGGAAACTACTGGGAATCATTCCAGTGCTAAAAATGAATCAGCACCAAGTGACAATGAATCAACAGAAAATGGTCATCTGAGCTAATTAATGAGCAAAATTTCGGCACTAGGATTAGATGTTGGGAAAAAGCGCATTGGTGTTGCGGGCTGCGATGGGTTGGGTTTGATTGCTACTGGTTTGACAACGATTCAACGTACTTCTTTTCATCAAGATGTGGCACAATTACGTCAGTTGGTTGTCGAACGAGAAGCAAATTTGTTAGTAGTTGGTTTACCTTATTCTCTTGATGGTTCGATTGGCTACCAAGCGCAACAAGTGCAGCAGTTTGCTCAAAGGGTTTCAGTTGCTTTGAGTTTACCTGTGGAATATGTGGACGAGAGATTGACTTCGGTTGAAGCTCAAGGTTTAATTATTGCTGAGGGTCGCTCTCCTTCTCGGAATAAAGCTTTGATCGATCGCAAAGCTGCGGCAATTATTTTACAACAGTGGTTAGATGAACGTCGCTCTGCAAAATCGGCAAAATTTTATTCTTGACATTTAACCAAAAATATGCTGAAGAATTACAGCGATCGCCCACTTATTTAAGATCTGGCTCGACAATCTGCCACGATTTCACCAATTGAATGATAACATGGAAAATTGCGGCAGAAAATAATACTGAGTTGAATATCCTATGAGTCTGACACAACAACGCAAACAAGAATTAATGTCTGAATATCAGGTTCACGAAACTGATACAGGTTCAGCAGATCTGCAAGTAGCAATGCTGACAGAAAGAATTAATCAACTGACGAAACATCTCCAAGCAAATAAACAAGACCATTCTTCTCGACGTGGGTTGTTAAAAATGATCGGTCGTCGGAAACGTCTGTTATCTTACATTCAAAACAAAAATCGCGATCGCTACAAAAATTTAATTACTCGCTTGGGCATTCGCGGCTAAAACAAAATCAGGTATAGTTATGGTTTCTGAATCCGAAGAACGAGATCGTTTACCCTTTGAACCTCGTCAAAAGAAGAAAAAAACACCGAAAAAAGCACCAACTGCACCTCAAGCAACTGCGTCAAACTCGACGAACAAAAGCCAATCTGATGCTGAACTAAAAGGTTCAGTCCCGGAAGTTGTTAGTAAACGGATGATCCGCCGCATGGCTTTGTTTTGCGGGATTCCTACAGCTTTAGGAATTAGTTCTTTTGTTGTCAGTTACTTTATTGTCAGCAAAGACTGGTTCGAGCTACCAACGGCTGCGGTAATGTTAGTCAGTATGGGCTTTTTTGGTTTAGGAGTGATTGGTTTGAGTTACGGGATCTTTTCCGCTTCTTGGGAAGAGGAAAGAGTCGGTAGTTGGTTGGGCTTTGCAGAGTTCAAAACGAACTTTGGACGCACAGTTGCAGCTTGGCGAAATCAACGACAAGAGGCAAAAGGAGATTAAAGAAAGTATAAGCGAAAGTTTATGCTTTTGCTTCGGCAACGTAAACTTAAAATAATTGGCGATTTTAAACGAAATTGCTCCGAAAGAATTTCAAGAATTAGTAAATTTACTCATTAGGAAATTTTGCCATGATTGTAGTTATGAAGGTTGGTTCTCCAGAAACCGAAATTGAGCGCATTAATTCCGAGTTTGCAGACTGGGGTTTGACTCCGGAGAAAATTGTCGGTAAGCACAAAGTGGTGATTGGTTTGGTGGGTGATACCGCTTCTCTCGATCCTTTACAAATTGAGGAAGTTAGCCCTTGGATTGAGCAAGTTTTGCGGGTGGAACGTCCTTACAAACGCGCTAGTCGCGAGTTTCGTCACGGTGAAGCTAGCGAAGTGGTTGTTTCGACTCCTAACGGTCCAGTGGTTTTCGGTGAACATCATCCAGTGGCGATCGTTGCTGGTCCTTGTTCAGTGGAAAATGAACAGATGATCGTGGAAACGGCAAAGCGTGTGCAGGCTGCTGGGGCAAACTTTTTGCGTGGTGGGGCTTACAAGCCTCGGACTTCTCCTTATTCTTTCCAAGGTCACGGTGAAAGTGCTTTGGATCTTTTGGCTGCTGCAAGAGATGCTAGTGGGTTGGGAATTATTACTGAGGTAATGGATACTGCTGATTTGGATAAGGTGGCGGAAGTTGCTGATGTGGTGCAAATTGGTGCCAGAAATATGCAGAATTTCCCTTTGCTGAAGAAGGTGGGAGCGCAGGATAAGCCTGTGTTGCTGAAGCGGGGAATGTCGGCGACGATTGAAGAGTGGCTGATGGCTGCGGAGTATATTTTGGCTGCGGGAAATCCGAATGTGATTTTGTGCGAACGGGGAATTCGGTCTTTCGATCGCCAGTATGCTCGCAATACGCTAGATTTGGCGGCGATTCCTGTGTTACGGGAGTTGACTCATTTACCGATTATGATCGATCCTAGTCATGGTACGGGACGGGCTGAGTATGTGCCGACAATGGCGATGGCGGCGATCGCGGCTGGTTGCGATGCTTTGATGATTGAGGTTCACCCTAATCCAGCGAAGGCTCTTTCTGATGGTCCTCAGTCTTTGACTCCGGAACGTTTCGACCGTTTGATGAATGAGTTGTCGGCGATCGGTAATGCTGTGAATCGTTGGCAGAAACCTGCGGCGGTTTTGGCTTAGTTACGAGTTTTTAGGTAGAGGCTGCTAATACCATGCCTCTGCACATTTTTTCCTTTTCGTGACAATTCTTATTATATCTTTCTGTTTGTAGAGACGTAGCACTGCTACGTCTCTATCTATTTTTTATTGGTTTCCATTAATTCAACTTCCGAAGAAGTCAGAAGGTGCAAAGCTGACTTGGATGCTTACGATCAGATTTATCCCGTTTCCATTAATTCAACTTCCGAAGAAGTCAGAAGATCTCGAAAAAAATTTCTCAGAATTAAAAACTGGGTTGTTTCCATTAATTCAACTTCCGAAGAAGTCAGAAGAAGGCCCACGCCAGCAGCCTATGTGGCTGCAACTGAGGGAGTTTCCATTAATTCAACTTCCGAAGAAGTCAGAAGGCGATCCTTCCCGGGCCTAGATGCCGCCCAGGATTGTTTCCATTAATTCAACTTCCGAAGAAGTCAGAAGACATAAACCTCCCTATTGGGGAGGAAATGTTTATGTTTCCATTAATTCAACTTCCGAAGAAGTCAGAAGTTTGACTTGTTGTTTCTTGTTGCTAGGCGAAAGCGTTTCCATTAATTCAACTTCCGAAGAAGTCAGAAGCTTTTGTATGGGCCTTTTTAGCCTAGGGACGGTATGGGTTTCCATTAATTCAACTTCCGAAGAAGTCAGAAGATGTTTGCGCATTGACGGCGGTACTGGAGAGTGTCTCCAGTGTTTCCATTAATTCAACTTCCGAAGAAGTCAGAAGAAAGGTCTCTTTTAATAGTTTCTTATTCAAAGTGTAACTGGTTTCCATTAATTCAACTTCCGAAGAAGTCAGAAGTCGAGCCTTTTGAGCCTTCTCCGACTTTTCCCGACCGTTTCCATTAATTCAACTTCCGAAGAAGTCAGAAGGTAATTATATTTGCGGATCAAACCCTCGGACGGTCTTACGTGTTTCCATTAATTCAACTTCCGAAGAAGTCAGAAGACGACCTGACCGCTCAACTCCAAGAAGGGGAAGAGCTCGTTTCCATTAATTCAACTTCCGAAGAAGTCAGAAGTCAAGAGAAAAATAGAAAAAGGCGACGAGGCCTTTTTTAGTTTCCATTAATTCAACTTCCGAAGAAGTCAGAAGGCCAGTGCCAAGCTATGGTTACTCACAGTTCTCGGGTTTCCATTAATTCAACTTCCGAAGAAGTCAGAAGGCTAGTGCCAAGATCTGGTTGCTAACTGTTGTAGGTCTGTTTCCATTAATTCAACTTCCGAAGAAGTCAGAAGGGTAGTTTATATGGGGGTATATCCCCCACTTCGTACGTTTCCATTAATTCAACTTCCGAAGAAGTCAGAAGCGTGGCAGGTAACCGACGACCGAGCCGTCTCCTGTTTCCATTAATTCAACTTCCGAAGAAGTCAGAAGCAAAAACTGTGCTCAGACAATTCAGAGGATACTGATGTTTCCATTAATTCAACTTCCGAAGAAGTCAGAAGAGTTGTTGGAGTATCACTCTGACAATTACAAATAACCTGTTTCCATTAATTCAACTTCCGAAGAAGTCAGAAGAATCCTAGTTTTTGGGTCCTCTTTAAACTCGAATGAGGCCAGTTTCCATTAATTCAACTTCCGAAGAAGTCAGAAGCACGGAATCTATGAAGGGAGCAGTCCCTTCATTTCCGGAAGTTTCCATTAATTCAACTTCCGAAGAAGTCAGAAGATGCCCCGTATGCAACGGTAAAGGGGGCTTCGAGTTTCCATTAATTCAACTTCCGAAGAAGTCAGAAGAAAGTCCCAAGAAGAGGCTGAACAAAAGTGTAAGGCTTGTTTCCATTAATTCAACTTCCGAAGAAGTCAGAAGTTGTCGGCCTGCGTAAGTTTGGAAGCCAAGAAGAAGTTTCCATTAATTCAACTTCCGAAGAAGTCAGAAGATCAGGGTTTAGACAGAGCGATCCAAAGGGATCGCAAGTTTCCATTAATTCAACTTCCGAAGAAGTCAGAAGAGGGTCGATCTAGAACCTCCTCAATATAAGGATTATAACCCCCTAAAATTCCGGGGGTCAACCCACTAGCCAAATAATTGATAAAAATTAGCATTAAGCACCTTAGTTCGTAAGCTGAAACCTATACAGGAACTGAGATTCAAGGGGGTTTACGCAAGAATGGGGTTTTCAGCGACTCCTCAACCCCCTCGAAAAGGGACAGACAAAAAGAGCATCTTTTTCTCAAGCTTAACTATTTCCCATATCATCAGAATACAGATTTGTCAAGACTTTGGGAGCAACGAGTAATGAGGAAAAAACGCGATCGACCGCCTTACCAGGGATTACCCACCAAAGTAAAAGCACTCCAATAATAAGGATGAGACAAATCGCGACTACTTTCTTTTCCTGCTTCTGAGTTTAAGGGAAACTCTTGTTTACTCGTCACAATATTTCCAGTTTCCAAACGCACTCTCCCATTCAACATCGCCAACTGTGCTTGTCGTAACGCCTCTATTTTCGTCTGCGTGTCTCGAAGTTGCTGGTAAAACTCTGACATCAAAGCGAGCGTACCAACGTCGTTAATATACCATAAACTAGCCACTACTGATTTTACTCCCGCTTGCACCGCCGAACCAGCAAAACCTAACTCTGCTTCATTGTTACCCAGCGCTGTCCGACAAGCCGAAAGCACCAATAATTCTACTGGAGGATCGTCCCAATCCAAAGTACCTAATTGAGAAATAGATAAGCGACGATCTGCTAACTGAATATAAGAATTACTCGGTTTACCAGGAAGAAACTCTGCATGAGTTGCTAAGTGAACGATCGCATAAGGATTTGTATCTTGTTGCGACTTCAAGTTTTCCAAAGTAAAATCATCATTGAGGAAAACTTTACCGGGCCAAATCTGGCTAATAGTTGATAACTCAGTTTCCACTGCGGGTAAAGGAGCTAACTCATCAAATTGACTTGCTCCCATAGCTAGTACCTGATAATCATCAAGATCGGTTTTGCGAGTATCGGTAAGACTCAAACTAGGGATAACACCGACACTGTAGCGTTCGATGATATATTGCTTACCATCATGAAGCGCTGATAAAGGAAGAGTTCGCAAACCTGCATCAGGAATGTAAATTAAACTCTCGATTCCTAAACGTTCTAAATCAGCTTCTACTGGTGCAACTAGCCATTGATACATTTGTTGCGCTGGAGCAAGATCGGGGCTGCGACGGACATCGACGATATTTTTGTAAAATTCCAGTGCTGTTTGGATGACTTCTGCTCTGGTGATATTAACAGATTTGCGTAGCAAAGTACCGTTACCAGTAATTACGATCAGTTCGAGGCGATCGCTAGCTTGCGGTGAGTGGGAATAACGTGATTCTCCTAACTGAACTAAGTGAGAAGCTTTACCAGTTTCGCTTTGCTTAGAAGCGGAATATTGAGATAAATTGTTCGGAACAAACACCGCATAAACTACGGCTGGTTTAATACCTGTAGTGGCTTCCGACTGACGTAAAAGATTACTAGCTTGGGTAAGATTCAGCGAAGAAACAGGTTCTATTTGGAGATATTCTGTATATTCCCGATTGAATGAGTTTTCTAATTTTTCTACTGCGAGATTACTTACTGGGGTTTGGGAATATATTTGAGTCGGATTCGGATCGGAAGTAAATTCGGATTCTAATTCGGATTCGGCTTCAGACTCACTTACTTCTACAGATGACCCAGAGTTATCGGTTTCAGTAGAAGTATCTTGTTGAGTGTTTTGATTTTGTAAAGTGAGTGGATTTACCGCTTCTGTAGGTAGATTGCGGAAGTCTGACGCGATCGCCTCAGACTCAGACTCCTCCACGACTATCTCACTTTCATCCTCTTCTTCCTTCTCCTCATCATCATCTACTTCTGAAGTTGGAATCGGAATTTCCCCTACTGAGTCAGTTGGTTGAGTTGGTTCCTCTCCCTCTTGATCGTTAGGTTCTATAGGATTTTCACCCATCGGATCTGGATCGACTGGATCTGGATCGACTGGATCTGGGTCGACCGGGTCAACCGGATCTGGATCTACCGGATCTGGATCGACTGGATCTGGGTCAACCGGATCTGGGTCAACCGGGTCGACCGGATCTGGATCTACTGGATCTGGATCTACCGGATCTGGATCTACTGGATCTGGAT
>JAWQFW010000231.1:0-8644 GCA_035968095.1 Oscillatoria sp. PMC 1068.18 | reverse complement strand
AACATACCAAGCCGTCCTTAAAGGACGGGGTTTCAGACCCAAGGAGTTTCGATGAAAAGGCGAAAATAAGGAAACTAAACCAATAGTAAGTTTCCGTTTCGCGATCGCCATGCGATGATAAAAATATAAAATAAATATAAAATAGATCTTGAATCTTCCCGTTAAGTCCTTTTCAATGGGCTTTTCCAGCTTTAGTCCAGATTACAAGTATTGGTCTCCGGTGCAAAAATCCAATGGCAGGCAGACAGCTTTAGAACAGAATAGTCATACTTCATCAGTATTGCTACGGCTATTACTATTTATTGACGAGCGTCCCAGTTCTGAGGAACATCTCAATCGAGTACGCAGTTATTTAGACAGTTTGCAAGCCGAGTATCCTTTTGAACTCAAGGTAATTGATGTCGGAAAGCAGCCTTATTTAGCAGAACATTTTCGACTGGTAGCAACCCCAGCCTTAGTCAAAATATGTCCTGAGCCAAAGCAAACTTTAGCAGGAACCAATTTAGTTGCTCAACTGCAAAAATGGTGGTCGCGATGGCAACTGAATGTGGAACAAGCTAAAGAGAGACAAGCTTTAGATGAGTTATCAGGGTCAACAAAAACTGATTCTCTTGGCTATTCCGAAGAACTCATTCGTTTATCAGAGGAAATTTTTCAGCTTAAAAAAGAAAAAGAAGAACTTCAAGAGCAATTAAATTTCAAAGACCGAGTGTTAGCGATGTTAGTCCACGATCTGCGAAGTCCTCTGACGGCTGCTTCCATCGCTGTCGATACAATCAAAATAGTTCAAAACCAACCCCACGAACGTTTTCGGGCTTTAACTTCACAGTTACATCAGCAGGCTTGCAACCAGTTTCGGATTATGGAAAGGATGATTTCCGATATCCTCGAAGCGTCGAAGGGGAAAAGTGCTGAATTAAAGATCGAACCTCATCAGTTGTATTTACAGAATCTTTGTCAAGAAATTTTAGCTGAATATCAAGAAAGGTTTGATCGGAAATCCCAAACACTGCAAAGTGACTTACCTCCTGACATTCCGGCTGTTTACGCTGACCAAGAGTTAGTTCGCCAAGTTGTGATTAATCTTTTGGAAAATGCGATTAAGTACACTCCAGAAGGTGGAGAAATTCAAGTTTCGATTTTACATCGGACAACGCAAAAAATCCAAGTCAGCATTCGCGATACTGGTCCAGGAATTCCGGAAGAAAAACGAGAGCGAATTTTTGAAAGACATTTCCGTCTTCAACGAGATGAAGCTAAAGAGGGATACGGTTTAGGTCTTTCTCTTTGTCATCAAGTTATTCGTTCCCACTATGGTCAGATTTGGGTAGATACTGGTTCCACTGGTGGGAGTTGTTTTCATTTTACGCTTCCTGTCTATAACTAAATACCTCGGTTCTGTCACTCTCGGACAACTTCACGAATTTGCGCCATTTTAGCCTACGAAAAATCAAGGTTTAACCCCAGTCTGACAGAAGCTTTTCACGAGCGGAGATTGCTCGTTATATATGTAAAGAAACATTCTTGTTTCTTAGGAGAGAGATCCTTGGCTTGGGTTCGATCTGTTGTAGCTATTGAAGCTGAGAAAGCTTTTGATTTTCGTGATTTTTAGTTGCTTGAAAAGGAAGGTGAAACTTCCCTTTCAAGTCGTTTAAATCAAAAAGATCAACCTGTATTACGCATTCCCGCAGCAATACCGTTGATTGTTAAAAGCGCTCCGCGTAACAACTCATCTTTGCTGTATCGGAAATGAATTACTCCTGAAGCAGCTTCTTTTGTATATTGACGAAGCCGTTTTAACAAAGAGACTTGCAAGAAACCTAAAGGAACAATTGTCCCATTGCGTAATTGTACCGATCGCTGTAAATCTGGATCGCCATCTAGAAGCCGTTTATGACCAGAAATCGTCAAAACTAATTCACTGGTAAGGCGATATTCCTCGGCAATTTGTTGAAAAACGCGCTCAAAACGCTCTAAATCTTCTGCTGGGGAAAGTTCTTGGACATAGTGGTAAGCCATTTGTAAATCAACTTTGGCTAAGGTCATTTCTACCTTAGATATTGCCATTTTGAAGAAGGGCCACTTGAAATAGAAGTAGCGCAGTAGCTTCAAATTTTCTTCCGGTTCTTGATCCAAAAACTCTTGTAGTGCGGTACCGACTCCATACCAAGCAGGTAATAGAAAACGACTTTGAGTCCAACTAAATACCCAAGGGATAGCGCGTAAACTACTTAAATCTTTTTTGCCGCTTTTACGACGAGCCGGACGAGAACTAATTTGGAGTTGACTAATTTCCGGGATTGGGGTTACTGAGAGGAAGAAATCAAGAAAATCAGGCTGTTCGTAGATTAAAGAACGATAAGCACGACGCGATCGCGTCGCTAATTCTTCCATAATCTCTTTCCAGGGTTCAATATCGTCAAAACCGCTTCCTAATAAGCTAGCCTGAACCACGGCGGTTGTTACTGTCTCTAAGTTATACAGCGCTAGATCCGGCAACGAATACTTAGAAGCTAAAACCTCTCCTTGTTCAGTAATTTTAATCCGACCGTTAATTGTTGCTGTGGGCTGGGCTAAAACCGCTTCATAAGCCGGACCACCACCACGTCCCACCGAACCGCCTCTGCCGTGAAAAATCCGCAAATTCACGCCATATTCAGAAGCCACCTTCTGTAAAGCTTTTTGGGCTTTATGAATTTCCCAATTACTGCTGAGAAAACCAGAATCCTTGTTACTGTCGGAATAACCGAGCATGACTTCTTGGAGATGTCCAGGTTGTAAAGGAGCTTTTTTCTCCTCATCGCCATCATATCCATTAGCCAAACAAGCTCGATACAAAGGCAATTCAAACAAAGACCGCATCACACTAGGGGCGCGTTTTAAATCGTCTACGGTTTCAAATAGAGGTACAACACGAACGTTGCTAATTCCCGTTGCTGGGTCGTAAAGCCCAGCCTCTTTTGCCAATAACAGCACTTCGAGAACATCGCTGACCTCCTCACTCATACTGATAATGTAAGTTTGGCAAATTTCGGCTCCGAACTCTTGTTGCAGTCGTCGTAACATTCGGAAAGTAGCGATCGCTTCGCAGGTTCTTTCCGAAAAAGGTAATTCCGCAGGAATGAGAGGACGACGAGTTTGTAATTCCGTCGCCAACCACAGGGATTTTTCAGCTTCACTCAACTCGTCGTAAGGCTTATGGATTAGCTGTAAATAAGCACCAATTTCGGCGATCGCTTCGGAATGACGAGAAGATTCTTGGCGCATATCTAGTTGCGCCAATTTGAACCCATAAATTTCTACCTGCGTAATTAAATTATCCAAATCCCGGCAACTCAAGTTAGTTTCCGCCAAATTACGTTGAATCAGCCGTAGTTCAGCTAAAAACTCGTTTCCTGAAGGATAGAAACATTTCGGATTCAGGTCGGACTTTTCTGCGGCATAAGGTTCTTGTTCCGACAAACGTTGATTGCGATCGCGTGTATTCTCTAATCGCTGTTGAATATAAGCTAATTTCAGTCGGTAAGGTTCGTGGCGATAGCGAATTGCTAACCGTTCGTAAACTTCCGGCATCAGCAATCTGTCCTGCTCTAAAGAGTCTAGCAACTCTGGCAAAACGTCGCTCCAGTGAAGAGATAAGCTTAACAAATCTGTCAAATCCTTAATTGACCTGACATATTTCTCCAACACCAATTCGCGCTGGTAACAAGCCGTTGCCCAAGTTACTTGAGGCGTTACAGAGGGGTTTCCATCACGATCTGCACCTACCCAAGAACCAAATTGACAAAAGTTATTTCGGGGCAGACGTAACCCAGGAAAAGATTTTTTCAGGGCTTGTTGCAGTAACACTGCTAATTGGGGAATAGTTTCAAACAATACTTCCTGAAAATAGTGCAGAGTGTAGTCTACTTCATCAAGGACAGTCGGCTTAAACTGATGCAGTTCGTCTGTGCGCCACCAAAGACGAATTTCCTCCATTAATTGTTGAATTGCTTCATCGGTTTCCCAGGAAGTTGTCAACTCTTGATTAGATGCCTGAGATTCTTCTAACAACTGTTCGTCTTCGAGATCTAGTTGCCGCAGAATCCGTGCAATCCGTCGTTGTTTATTGCGGATGGTGTGACGGACAATTTCCGTTGGATGAGCAGTAAAGACTAAACGGATATCAAGATTGTCTAATAGCTGCTGAATTTTTCCCGGTGGCATATTTTGCTGATAAAGGTAAGGAAACAGCCACTCAAAAGTTCCGGTTTTTTTGTTGTCTATTCTGCTATCCTGCCAACTTTTTTCGAGTAAATCGATGCCCGGATTACCGATGTTTTCGTTACTTTGCACCGCTTCTTGATTGGTTAGCGAACTCTCGCCTCTACCATTGGTTAACTTCGCAGTCTTGGCGGTTAATTGTTGATGAGCATTGCGCCGGGAAATCCTTTGCTCCCGTTGTTCGTAGTGTTTTTCAACAATATTAATTAGTTGAAAGTAAAGGGCAAAAGCACGACTAGCACGAATCGCAGCTTCGAGATCGAGATTTTCGACCAATTGAGGTACAGAGGATTGAGGCAGATCTGTAGCTTGTCCTTCTGGAGAAGACATCGAGCGCAACTGACTCAGTAAATCGACCATTTCTTGACCGCACTCGGAGCGCAGCACCACCTCCCATAAATCCTCAACTAATTTAAGACGATGGCGTAAAAAAAGCTCTGAAGTCGAAGGAACTTTAAATTCCTGCTCTGAAGAAGAGAGAAGAAAACTCATAATACCTGTTTATGTTCAATATTACCTAAATTACAATTTTCCGATCTTAAAGGTTTATTCCTGACTCAGCAGTTTCGCCTGACACTGAATAAAAAAAACTTAATGCTAGCAAGAAGAAGTTGATAACTGGGAATCTGGTAAGGTTAATCGTCTTGAGGACGCTATACGGTGCTTAATCGCGGCGTTAGCAAGTTTCTTGCGTGAACTGAGTGGGAGACAAAAACTTTTCCTGGTTAAAATGAAAAACACCAGCCTCTCATGAAGTAATTCAGTGTCTAGGGAAAATTAGTTATGTTTCTTCCGGTTCGGAAACTTCGGAGTGGGGAAAATTCAGTACAGGTAAAATCTCGCCGCGAAAGATTTCTTCAGAAGCAATGCCAAGATCGGTTAGTGCTTGGGTAAAGCCTCGGACTGCCATCATACTCAAAAGAAACGGTACTGCTGTCAAACTTAAGTAAATTTCTAGCTGGAGTGGAGACTTGGAATTAGACATCAAACAAATTTCTCCTGATAACTTGAGTAACATAATTGCAGTTGTAGGTTTCTGGTGACATACTCTCAAACCATCGCTCGAAGATTGGAGATTACAGTATTGGTGTTTCAACTCTCATTGAGAACTGACTGCTGGAACGGGAACAGAAACAATTGTTGCCCCTCGAATTACGAAAGTGATTTAATCTAGGCAGTACACCGGGAATCCTTATATTATTATGAGCGGTGTTTTCATTGTTATCTAAAAAAGCGCGATCGCCAAATTAAGATGTTGGATCTGGATCGGAGAAACTCAAGTAGAACTCAATTATCACTTTCTCAGTGGCTCTATCAAATCCTCAAAGAGTCTGGTTTAAGTGTCAGAATCCGTTTGCGGGTTCGGATTAGGGGTAATAATTTACACATTCTTTGTGAAGGTTCCCAATGTCCCACAGCACTTCAAGTTGTCTCTCCTTTGGTTGAGGTATTTAAGTCTTCCCAAGGAAGTGATATCCTACAATCGCTGACTGGTGAAATTTTGCTGCATCGGGTAATTATTTACGGGAAAGCAGTTGGACAAAAGCGTCCTGAGTGGATCAAGCCAATTATTTTGTCTGAAATCAGGTCAAAAGCAATTAGCTTCCCAGAAACTCAAAATGAGCAAAAGTTGCCAGGAAATCACGATGGGGAGGAAAAAACGACGATTACTAATTACGAAAGTTTAGCGCGTTCGGGAGATAAAAACGCGATCGCTGTTTATCTGAGTGAGTCTCTTTCTCAGTGGGGTGTTAGCGTTAAGTCTCTTGTGCAAAAACTACCTGATGCTACTGCTTCCCAGCGTCTTTGGTTGGTTTGTAATTGTCCTTGGAGTCTCGATCCTAATCTGTTCGCTGAACCGATTGTCAGACGGTTACGAGATTTAGATTTAGCAGGTTTTCGCGAAGCGGTAATTCGTTCTCAAGTTCACGGTGAAACAACTCCGGATTGGGTGTTGTTAGTGGATTTGACTCGTAAGGAAGAAATGCTCGCTGATTGGGCGAAATGGGGCGATTTAGACGCACTTACTCGCTTACTGAATCTTTCTTTGGCTCCTTTCGAGACTGAAGTGCGTGCTAATTTAAAAGATTCTACTTTGCATTTATTCTGTCGATTAATTTCACCAAAGTCGGATCTTGTTCCTGATAAACATCTTGTCCTCACTCATCTAACACCAATTTTGGAGGATTTGGTTCCCCAAGGCATAACCTCATACACTGTTTATGGTGTTAAAAATCAAGATTTACACTCAAACAATAGTGACGATACTTTAGTTTGGATTGATTGGCTCAAGTTTAATAATCATCGTGGGGACACTTCCACCTTTGCTTTAGCGAAACTCGAAGACCGAGAAGCACTAATTTTCCTCCTCCAAAAATTACTCAATCCAGAGTTAGATTACCGTTTGGTTACGGGTGGGGTACAGATTAAACTTTGTCGCAAACAAGATTTATTGCACGTGATGACAGAAGCAGTCATCTGTCCTGAAAAAACGAAAGTAATCAAAAAGGTAGAAAAGTTATTTCGTCAATTAACAATTCCTGGTTTGGCTGGTTTACGCATTTACGGACGCAGATCTGGTCAATCTTCTCCTTTATGGAGTTATGGAGTTGATTTTGTCACTCGCAAACGCCAACCTCCTGTTGCGGCAAAAAAAGTTTCCTCTGCTGCTCCTGAAGTAAATAATAACCAAGTGCAGGCAGATGTTTCTGTAGCAACATTTACACCAGAAGTAGTTACTACCCAACCAAAACACAGACATTCACTTTGGTATGAAGAAGCGAATCAAACTTTAAGTTATTGGTTATGTCGTTCGGGATTATTAATTCGCTCCCTTTCTCAAACTAATCTCGATCCCAATATCGAAAGTAACGTCAAAGCACGACCATCGCTGAAATTAACTTTAGCTTGGGGTATTTTGGGATTACTGCTGACAGCTAGCGCCGATTGGTTAGTTGGTAATACTATTAAATCAATTACTGCATTCTCTGAGTTAAATACGGCGGCGGAAAATTCTTTACCTGAACTATATATTCCTGAATCTGCATCTTTAAATAACAAAGAGGAAACTGGTTTTGATGCTTCTGATTTTACTCGTACTGGAGCAAGGAAAGTTGAATTTTGGCAAGATGCTAACTCATTGGTAGAGGCGAGAAACAGTGGTCAAACCGCAGCAATTTTAGCTGCTGCGCGATTAGATATTCCTTCTTTTAATAATCGTTTGGTAGACGAAAAATTAGCTTTGTATCAACAACGAGTAGCTCAAGAAGGTTCTCCTGATGTTCTCATTGTGGGGAGTTCTCGTGCTTTACGAGGAGTAGATCCTGTAGCTTTAGAACAAGCTTTAGCCGCAGAAGGTTACTCGAATATCGAAGTGTTTAACTTTGGGATTAACGGGGCAACTGCACAAGTGGTAGATTTACTCTTGCGTCGAGTTTTGACCCCAAAGCAATTACCTAAATTGATCATTTGGGCTGATGGTGCAAGAGCTTTTAATAGTTCTAGAGAAGATCGTACCTACGAAGCGATCGCTACTTCTGCTGCTTATCAAAAATTACACGGCGAAGATTTGCATTCTCTGAAGCAGAGTAACCAACTTGGACAACAAAACATCCTGACTAATATTCTTCAAGATGGTGAAGCGATCGTCAATCACTCTTTAGGAAAAATATCTTCTGTTTACCCGCAACGCGAACTTTTCCACACTTGGTTACGAAAAGACTTACTCAACAGCCTGAAATTACCTTTTCTCAATCCATACACCAATCTCAATTTAGAAATTACTAACTCAGAATCAGAATTGGTAGCCATTGACTACGATGGTTTCTTACCTTTATCAGTTCGTTTCGATCCTGAGAGATACTATCAGAATCACCCTAGAGTTACAGGCGCTCACGATCGCGATTATGATTCTTTTGGTTTAGATGGTCAACAATATACCGCTCTCAACGAACTTCTGGATTTTCTCCAAACTCACTCAATTCAGTTAGTTTTCGTCAATACACCTTTAACTAACGAATATCTTGACCCTGTACGGACTAAGTACGAAGCCGAATTTCGCTCTCAGATGCTCACTGAAGCTAGCGATCGTGGTTTAATTTTCCTTGACTACGCTCAACGTTGGTCTACTCAATACGAGTTATTTTCCGATCCTAGCCACCTGAACCGCTTTGGTGCTTATCAAGTTTCTCAGCAACTAGCAAAAGATCTCAAAATTCCTTGGGACAAATAATAATTCTCAGCGAACAGTAACCAGTGAACACTGAACACTGAAAAGTTATCAGCGATCGTTTGAAAGTGAAAAGTTAGCAGTTCATTTCCCAATTCCCTCCTTCTCTTCCCAGTCCCCAATCACCAATCCCCAGTCACCAATTCCCAGTCC
>JAWQFW010000230.1:0-8647 GCA_035968095.1 Oscillatoria sp. PMC 1068.18 | reverse complement strand
CCCTCTCCCTTGTCCCCAGTCCCCAGTTCCCAGTCACCAGTCACCAGTCACCAGTCCCTAACCGATGAAGCTTGTCTCAGTCATTATTCCGGTATACAAAAAAGAGCGCTATATCGCGGCTACAGTAAAATCTGTCTTGGCTCAAACTTATCCTCACTTCGAGTTACTAATTGTTGATGATGGTTCACCTGACAGAAGTGTAGAAATTTGTCAGCAGTTTGACGATTCTCGGATTAAAATTATTCGTCAAGCAAATCAAGGTGTTTCTGCGGCGCTGAATACAGGTATTCGCCAGGCAAAAGGTGAGTTGATTGCTTTTCTGGATGGGGATGACTTGTGGTTGCCGGAAAATTTGGCGAAACAACTGGAACATTTGGAAAAATCGCCCCAGGTAGGTGTTAGTTTTAGTCGTTCGGCTTTGATTGACGCAGCCGGAAACCCTTTGGGAACTTATTTAATGCCGCAGCTAAAGGGAATTACGGTTCCTTCAATTTTACGCAGTTACCCGCTTGGTAACGGTTCGGCGGCGGTTTTGCGGCGAGAAGTTCTCGAAGAGATTCGCTTCCGGAGAGATAATTCCCCGGAGGATCTCTACTATGATGAAGAGTTGAGTTGTTCCCAGGATATTGAGTGTTTGTTGCGAATTGCGATTAAAACTGACTGGGAAATTGAAGGGATTTCGGAACCTTTAACGCTTTATCGGGTCAGTTCGGGCGGTTTAAGTGCTAATTATCTGAAGAAACTGGAAATTTGGGAAACTGTGTTGTCAAAAATTCGGGCTTATGCTCCAGAAGAAATTGCGGTTTGGGAAAATCCTTCTAAAGCTTATCAGTTTCGGTATTTGGCTCGGAAAGCGATTCGGCTTCATGATGGTCAAGCGGCGGTAGATTTATGTCATCGGGCGATCGCCACTTACTGGCAAATTATTTTGGAAGAACCGCGCCGAACTTTTTTTATTCTCGCTGCTGCTTATGCTCTCAATTTACTACCTTTTTCTTTATACGATCGCCTCGAAACTCTGGGAACTAAATTAACTGCCCTTCGCCAAAAACGCCGTATTTTCCAAGAACAACAACAATAACAGTTATCAGTGAACAGTTATCAGTGAACAGTTATCAGTGAACAGTTATCAGTGAACAGTTAACAGTTAACAGTTATCAATCCCCCAGTCACCAATCCCCAGTCACCAGTCCCCAGTCCCCAACCAATGAAACTTGTCTCCGTCATTATTCCTGTTTACAATGTTGAGCAATATATTGCTGCTACGGTTAAATCTGCCTTAGAACAAACTTATCCTAACTTGGAATTGCTGATTATTGATGATGGTTCTCCTGACCGTAGCATAGAAATTTGTCAGCAATTTAGCGATCGCCGGATCAAAATTATTCGTCAAGAAAATCAAGGTTTACCTAGTGCTTTAAATACGGGAATTCGGAATTCTAGAGGCACTTATATCGCTTTTCTCGATGGGGATGATCTTTGGCTACCTGAGAAATTAACTAAACAAATTGAGCATTTGGAAAGTTGTCCGGAAGTAGGGGTTAGTTTCAGTCGTTCGGCATTAATTGATGAGGCGGGAAACGAGTTGGGAACGTATTTGATGCCTCAATTACGCGGGATCGATCCTTTTTCTTTGTTACGCAGTAATCCGGTGGGAAATGGTTCGGCGGCGGCAATTCGGCGAGAAGTTTTTGAGGAGGTTGGTTATTATGGTGAGAAAAATGGTAGCAGCGAAGTTTTTTATTTTGATGAAGAGTTAACTCGTTCTCACGATACGGAATTTTTACTCCGGATTGCGATTAAAACTAATTGGTTAATTGAAGGTATTCCGGAAGCTTTGACTCTCTATCGCATTAATTCGGAAGGGTTGAGTGCTAATTATCTGAAAAAACTGGAAAGTTGGGAGCAAGTTTTGTTAAAAGTGCGTGGTTATGCACCCGAAAAAATTGTTTGTTGGGAAAGTGTTTCTAAGGCTTATCATTTACGTTATTTAGCCCGGAAAGCAATTAGATTACATGATGGTGATGTGGCTTTACATTTGGTGTGGAGGGCGATCGCTACTCATCCTCGGATTTGTGTTGAGGAACCTTTGCGTACTCTACTTACTTTCTCGGCTGCGGTGGCGCTTTATTTTCTTCCTTTGTCTTTTTATCAGCAAATTGAAGCTGTGGCTACTAAATTGACTGGTAGTAGTCAAAAACGTCGTATTCTCAGCGAAAGGCTGTGATTTGGGGATTCGGGATTCGGGATTGGGGATTAGGAATTGGGAGTGTTGGGGGAATTGGAGGAATTGGAAGTGTTGGAAGTATTGGGAGTAACTAGCTATACTCTTACCAACATTTACTCTCCTAACTCCCCCGTGTCTGACCATTCTCCCTTGTCCTCCCTCACAAGTTCCCAGTCCCTAACAACCAACTACCAAGAAATCTATGTGTGGAATTAGTGGCTTTTGGGATCGAGAAGGAAAATTAGCGAACAGTTGTAATCGTGAGGATTTTGAGGCGATCGCGTTACGAATGGCGGATTCTCTGCGACTTCGCGGTCCGGACGATCGCGGGGTTTGGGTGGATGACTCCGCAGGTTTGGCTTTGAGTCATCGACGTTTGGCGATTGTCGATCTTTCACCGTTGGGACATCAGCCGATGGTTTCAAGTTGCGATCGCTATACGATTGTTTTTAATGGGGAAATTTACAATTTTCTGCCGTTACGCGCTGAATTAGTCCAACTGGGACATACTTTTCGCGGTCATTCGGATACGGAAGTGATGCTGGCTGCTTTTGCGGAGTGGGGTGTAACCGAGGCTGTCTCTAAGTTTCAGGGAATGTTCGCTTTTGCACTTTGGGATCGTCAAGAACGACTTTTGCATTTGGGACGCGATCGCCTGGGGATCAAGCCTCTCTACTACGGTTGGATTAATTCTACTTTTGTCTTTGCTTCGGAACTGAAACCTTTCCAGACTTTTCCCGGTTTTGAGGCAAAAATTAATCGGGAGGCTTTGGCTCTTTATCTCCGTTACAATTATGTCCCTACGCCTTTCTCAATTTATGAAAATATTTACAAATTACCCACTGCCTCGCTCTTGACAATTAACCAAAAATGTGCAGCGAAGTCACCAATTTGTTACTGGGATCTGAAGGCGGTAGCTGAAGCGGGAGTGAGTCAACCCTTTGCGGGTGCGGATGCTGACGCGATCGCCGAATTAGACAATTTGTTGCGCGATGCCGTCAAGCTGCGGATGGTTGCTGATGTACCTTTGGGGGCATTTCTTTCCGGTGGTGTGGACTCTTCCACAGTAGTTGCTTTCATGCAGCAGATGAGTAGTCAACCTGTCAAGACCTTTTCGATAGGTTTTGCAGAAAATAATTATAACGAAGCCGAATACGCCCAAGCCGTCGCCAAACATCTCGCTACCGATCATACCGAATTATACGTCACAGCGAAAGACGCGATCGCCGTTCTCCCCCAACTACCCTCACTTTACGACGAACCCTTCGCCGACGACTCCCAAATCTCCACCTTCTTAGTTTCCCAACTCGCCCGCAAACAAGTCACAGTCAGCCTTTCCGGTGACGGCGGTGACGAACTATTTTACGGCTACGATCGCTATTTTAAAGCTCAAAAGCGCTGGATGGCGATCGCTTGGCTACCCTACCCCCTAAGAAAATCACTCAGCCAATTCTTAACAGCCACAGTACCCAAAAAATCCCTCGGTTATAAACTTCATACCCTCAGCGATCTGATCGCCACAACTAATCGAGAAACCCTCTACAAATATCGCGTTTCCTATTGGAAAAACCCCACAAACCTAGTTATCAATAGTACCGAACCAACCACAATTTTTGACCGTAATCAACTTTGGTTCAAGCAGCTTACTTTTCCCCAACAAATGATGTATTTCGACCAACAAACTTATCTTCCTGACGACATTCTCACCAAAGTAGATCGTGCTAGCATGGGCGTAAGTTTAGAAGCCCGCGTTCCCTTATTAGATCATCGCCTTGTCGAGTTCACTTGGCAACTACCTCAAAACCTAAAATTCCGCGCAGGAAAAAGTAAATGGTTATTGCGACAAGTATTATCTCAATATGTCCCACCTAATTTAATTGAAAGACCAAAAAAAGGCTTTGGTATTCCAATTCATAATTGGTTGCGAGGCTCATTTCGCGACTGGGCGGAATCTTTACTCGACGAAAAATTACTAATTGACCAAGGTTTTTTTCACCCCCAACCTATTCGCCAAAAATGGCAAGAACACCTCACAGGTGAGAAAAATTGGGGTTACGATCTCTGGAGTATTTTAATCTTCCAGTCTTGGCTATCTCAGCAATAATTGCTAATTATAGTTGATAACGCTCCCGCGATCGCGCGTGGAAGAATTACCGTAACATCAATTTGCTTTAGCTATGCTACATAAAATCAGGTAGAGACGTTCCATGCAACGTCTCTACAAACCCTAGATACACAGCATTCAATAATAAAAAGCGAAATCCTCCCAAAGTATTATTTACTCTCTAGTCAACTGGAGAGTATATCCTGAAAATAACCAAGCTATCCCATAATCTAATAAATCGCTATGGCAAATACTAATACTCTCAACCCTCAAAAAGTAAAACTCTATCGAATGTCAACCCCAGACCATGAATGTCCTTGGGGGTTAAAAGCTATCAACTTACTCAATGAAAAAGAAATTGATTTTGAAGACCATAAATTAACTTCCAGAGAAGAAATTGATGCTTTTAAAGCCAAACATAAAGTAGACACAACTCCCCAGATTTTCTTTGGAGACGAAAGAATTGGAGGCTACACAGATCTTGCTCAAAAATTAGACGTAGAAGCCGAAAGTGCTGAATATTCCTATACTCCAGTCATCGCTGTCTTTTCGGCTACGGGGTTAATGGCTTTAGCGACAGCGACAGGAATTATGGGCTTTATGGGCTATTCTCTATCGGTACTCGCTACCTTAAAATTAATGGATATTGAGTCTTTTGCGGAAAGTTTCGAGAAATATGATTTAATCACGAAAAAGGTGAAATTTTACGCCAAAGTTTATCCTTTCGCTGAGTTAGGAATTGGTTTAGCTATTCTTTCAGGTTTTGCACCGTTAATAACTGGAATTGTCTCATTATTAATCGGGATTAATGGAAGTATTTCTGTCTTTAAAGCCGTTTATATTGATAAGTTAGCCCTTAATTGTGCTTGCGTAGGTGGTAATTCTAAAGCTCCATTAGGAATCGTTAGTTTTACTGAAAATGCGATTATGGCAATTATGGGAGCATTTTTAATCTTCTCTGCTTTGGATGGTGAAGTAGCATCAGCGAAAGTTAAAGAGATTGAACCAACTCCTATCGTACAACTGCAACAAGATTAGTTGTGAATTTGGTAAGCTTCTGGTGCAACCAATGTGGTGACACGCATGAATAGGATGAGGTAGAATTGAGCAACAGTCTGACCTATTCAACTACTAAAAAGAACTGGTTGACTAAAAAATAACCAAGGTACTAATTACTTCCTCAATGATAATTATTCTCAAAATTAACGTCAAACTGTTGGTAAAAGTGTTCGTTTAGCGATCGCGAAATCTGTTGAACTAACCTGAAAATAGGAGGACAAAAGTCCTCACTATCAACTTATTTTCCACCACCTAAAGTCACTGGTTTAGCTTTTGATTTTTCTCCGGAAACTAAATATAATTCCGACGAAGAGGGAACCATTTCAATTTTTTTATCTCCCACAAAAGGATCTCGATAAAGCTTAAGTTTTTGGAGCAAAAGTAACCAGAAAAAGGGTAAATCTTCAACTAAATAGCGTCGCCATAAACGCTTGGGTTCAGATAATAAACGGTGTAGCCATTCTAAGCCTACATTACACATCCATTTTGGCGCTCGTTTACTATGACCTGATTCAAAATTAATTGTTGCACCAATTGCAAAGAAAGTCTTGATATTTTGGAAGCGATTTTTATACTGAAAAATCCATTTTTCCCGCCTCGGTGCGCTTACTCCTACGGCTAAAACTGTCGCCCCAGATTGATTAATTAAATCAATAATTTTTTGACTTTCGGTTTCGCTTTTTTCAAATCCAAAATCAGGACAGTAGTAGCCCACAACCATTTCTCTGCCTACTTTTTCATTAATTTTGTTTTGTGCAGTAATGCAGATTTCATCATTAGCACCTAACAGAAAAATTGTTACTTCTGGGTCATCTTTGTGGTAGTTATAATACTCTGGAAATAAATCAGCACCCGAAATTTTTTCTACTAGCGGTTGACCTAAAAATTTGGCAGCATACATTAAAATTTGACTGTCGCAAATTATGTAATTAGCGGCTTGATATGATTGATAAAATTCCCGATCTTTTTGTAAATTCATTATATGATCTACATTCGGTAAATAGACCACTCCCCCAAACTTGAGTTTTTCCAAGAGGGTAGCTTGGGACATATTATCTATTACACAATTGAGTATTTTTACTTGTTCCACTTGTTCATCCTCACACCAAGAATTGCTTCTCCATTTCTCTTAACACAGCTTCAGCACTTTACTTGCGCAAAAGTTAAGCTAATTAAAATTAGAAGTTTTCACCTAGCTTGAGCTACATTAGTTAAAACTACTGAACTGCGTAAGTACCTAACAGCTTAATACTATACTTTGCTGGAGTCAAGGTAATTAAGTTATCTGAGACTTGAGCAAATTAAACCTAATTTATCTTACATTACGACAACTTTTTTAATTAATAATTAAGAAATTTGTCAAAATCTAAATTATTTTTTCTAACGTGAATATTTTGCTAGTTGATTGTTTGTTACCTCAAAGGTATAGAAAAGCAAATTTACTTTTGACAGTTTTCTGGACGATCTTGCTTATCAATAACAAATTTAGGCAAATCTTCGTTTCTCTAGTCAGAAAATTTTTCTGGGAGAAGATCTGATTTTGCCCTTAAAAAGGGAAATTTGTCAAGATATTTGAGCTAATTTAACGAGAGGAGAACTTGAGAGGGAATGAGATGCTATTTTTGACGCTGTTGCTTGAGATAATCAAAGACTGATTTGTCACCGATATCTGGAGGAATAGGTTGGATAACTTTACGCAAGGCGAAGATGAGAAATAAAATACTCCAGGTAGCGAGTAAAACTTGTTCGACTGATGTTGATAAAATTCCTACCAGATGTCCGAGTAGGAGTAAAGGTACTAGGGGTGTGAGGAATTTAGTTTCGAGACGGTTGAAACAGAAAGCTTCTTTAAAATAAATACCTGTTAAACTGGCGAAAATAAAGCCGACTCCGAATAAAGTTACGGGATGATTGTAAACAAATAAGGCTAATGGTTGACTATGTTGCAATTCTATGATAAAGGCGCTAATTGTCCCGATCGCCCAAAAGACTTGGAGGAGACGGTGTAGTGGGACTAAATAGATATGAATAGTGAGGAGACTAACACCCAATCCGAGAGCAAAAATCCCAAATAGCCAAGTTAGTGAATTGAAGACAATTGTAGACGTAGGTTGCCAGAAAAGTAAACAACTGCCAATGGTAAAGCTAATTGCGGCGATCGCCAATCCGGTACGATAGATAATAACACCGAGGCGATCGCGATCGGTAATTTGAAATTCGCCAAATTGACCTTGATATACTTGTTCGACTTCTGAAGTAAGCATAAATTCAGCGATCGTGTAGCTGCATTTACCAGTTTACCCTCGAATGCCCCATCCCTCATTAATAAATTATGATCATTTAGTCAGTGAAAATAGTGGCTGCTGCCCTTAATGCTACTTTAATTGCTGTCTCGACTGCGAGGTGTTTATTTTCCAAAATCAGATCTTCTCCTACAGTACGTTGAGCGACAACCCCACAGACACAACCCGCAGCAAAATTATACACTCCCCCCATTTTAAACAGGGTTCCGGCTTCCATCTCGTAGTTGAGAATACCTAAGTTACGGTAATCTTCAGTAACACCTTGGAGTTGACGCAAAAGATGAGGGTTAGCCGAAGATGCAATTCGCTCCTGTCCCTCATAAAATGTATCTACGGAAGCTGTAATCCCTAAATGATAGTTAATCGTTAAATCTCGTGCAGCTTGTACTAAAGCTACAGTCAGAAAAGGATCGGCACTAGCAGGATATTCTAGAGGTGCGATATCATTTGCTGCACCTTGTCTACATAATGCGGCTTGGCTAATCACAATATTACCAACTAAGACGTGAGGTTGAATCGACCCACAAGTTCCGACACGAATAATTTTCTCAATTCCGACGGAAATTAATTCATTGACGACTATGCTGAGAGAAGATGCACCGATGCCACTGGTAGCTGCGAGAATAGGTATACCATTGGCTAAGTATCCGAGATAACTGTATAGTCCGCGATATTCCGAGAGAATTTTAACATCTTGGAGATAGTTTTGGGCAATGTAGCGCGATCGCTCTGGCTCTCCTGATAATAATGCTATTTTAACTGGTTCTCTACCAAGGTCTGTGGGAGTAAAGCCGATATGGTGGTATTTCATTTTTCTGGGTAACTGGGGACTGGGGACTGGTGACTGGGGACTGGTGACTGGGTAACTGGGGACTGGGTAACTGGTGACTGGGGACTGGGGACAAGGAAGATATGGAGGACAAGGAAGATATGGAGGACAAGGAAGATATGGAG
>JAWQFW010000229.1:0-8655 GCA_035968095.1 Oscillatoria sp. PMC 1068.18 | reverse complement strand
GTCCCCAGTCCCCAATCACCAACATCTAATCATCACGTTCGATATGATGAACGCGACGAGTTCTAATTTGCGGAGGTAAAGCTTCATTTGCACGTGGATAATTGTAAGGATAATCAAAATTCACAGGCTGAATCACATGAGTCGTACGCGGAGAAGAACGACGCTGCGGTTGTGCTAGCAAAGCGATAACCCCGACAATGACAATACTACCACCAATTACCAAAGCCAAGACAATACCCCCTACCGCCCAGAGTACCCCAGCTTGGAGACTCATTTGGTTTGTTTCTTCTCCGGTCGCTGAGAGGGGCTGATTTTGCTGTTCTTCGAGTTGTAGGAGTAGTTGTTCAGTTTCGCCTTTTTGCTGTTCTAATTGCTGTTGAAGCTGTTCAGTTTGCTGTTTTTGCAGTTCTAGCTGCTGTTGTAATTCTTGGTTAAGCGTAACTTGTTCGTTGAAGTTTTGATTCAAACGAGGATCTAAATTACCTTGTTGAGGAGTAGGATAACCAGGAACCGGAACAGGTGCGAGGGGATCGGTCACATAAGGATTATTATTACCGTAAGGAGCAGTATTACCATACTGATTTTGCGGGACATAGGGAGAATTGGGCTGATTGAAATTCAATCCACCATTAGCAAAAAGAATTGCACCCACTCCTGCGATCGCACATCCCGCTACAAATGCCGTAGTATCACTCATTGTTTCTCCTTTAGTTAACTGCGGCAATCGCGACTACTTTGCACTCAACTTTCGCGCCACTCGCCTCGGTTTTACATCCTATACCAAATTTTCCGATTTGACACAGGTTGCTTCGATTTTAAGGTAATTTGCTAGTCAAGGATTGACTACTTTTCACCAAACTGATAAATTCACCTCGATATCCTTGTAAGTCAACGCCTTTTGACTCATTCGCTAATTCCAGGACTTGCTTTAAATTCGCTTCTCCTTTATACTCCGAATCTCTTAAAATCATCCCATAAGCAGCTACCGCCGCCGCAAAACGAAAATCATCCGAAGTAGCTGAGAGAGGAACTTGTTCGTCAACCAAAGAGTTAACTATTAATTGGGAAGTAGCAGCATCTGGTTGCTTATAACGCAATCTAACTTCTAAAAGTTCCGCGCTATTCCCGGAAAATTGGCTAGCTGAGGAGTCATTCACCTCTGGTAAGTTCACTTCGCTTTCCACACCCACCGGAATAACTTCGTAAAGTGCTGTTACTGAATGTCCCGCACCCAATTCTCCTGCATCTTTGGTATCGTCTTCAAAATCGCGATTTTCTAGTAAACGATTTTCGTAACCAATCAAGCGATAAGCTTGGACTTGAGCCGGATTGAACTCGACTTGGATTTTCACATCTTTGGCGATCGTTTGTAGCGTTCCCCCCATTTCCGTAACTAACACTTTCTTCGCTTCGAGAATATTATCCAAATAAGCATAATTGCCATTACCTTTATCAGCAAGTTTTTCCATCTTCGAGTCTTGTAAATTACCCGTCCCGAAACCAAGTACCGTCAGAAAAACGCCTGCTTCTCGTTTCTTTTCAATTAATTTTACCAACTCCGAATCACTCGCTACACCCACATTAAAATCGCCATCAGTAGCCAAAATAACTCGATTATTTCCCTCAGCCAGAAAATTCTCTTCCGCAACTTGATAAGCCAATTCGATACCTTGACCACCCGCAGTCGAACCACCAGCCTCTAAACTCTCAATTGCTGCGAGAATTTTCTCTTTCTCATTCCCCGGAGTTGGAGGTAAAACCAAACCCGCCGCACCTGCATAAACCACAATCGAAACTCGGTCTTTTTCCGTTAATTCATTCACTAGCAAACGAAAACCCGACTTCAATAACGGTAACTTATTCGCATCATTCATCGAACCAGAAACATCTAATAGAAAAACCAAATTACTTGGTTTTAAATCTTCGGTTGTAATTTGCTTTCCTTGTAAACCAATCCTAACTAACTTATGTTTTGGTTGCCAAGGCGCAGTGGAAACTTCAGTAGTAATCGAAAAAGGATCTTTTCCTGTTGGTTGCGGATATTCGTAAGCAAAATAATTAATTAATTCTTCAATTCGCACCGCATTACGAGGAGGTAATTGTCCGTTATTCAAAAAACGTCTCACATTTGTATAAGCTGCCGTATCTACGTCAATTGCAAAAGTAGAAAGAGGTTGACTAGCAGCAACTTGAAAGTTATTATCCGTAATTGTCTCGTAACTTTCTTGATTAACACTTTCAGCCGTATCTTGTTGAATTGAAAAAGTTTCGTTTGCAGCTTGGGAATTTTGCGGTACAGGGGCTTCGGAAACAGCCTCTTGTAAATCGGCTTTTCCCTGATTACTATCACAAGCAATCGTTAACTGTCCGCAAGTCACAGCTATTACTAAAAAAATCAGATATCTTTTGGCAATTTGCATAATAAGTTTCGCGCAAAGACGCTAAGACGCAAAGAAGAAGGACGCAAAGAGATTTTTCTAAGTATGATAAATTTGTTATAGTTTATCATTAGCTTTAAGTTACTTACTTTTGTGTTACCAAAACTGTAACCATTGCTAAATTTACTTAAACTAAAATAATATTCCAACAAGCAAAACCGTTTTCAACTACTAACAACTTGTTAGCGTCTCCTTCTCTTTCTTTGTGCTTTTGCGCTTTGGCGTGAGAAGTGCAACTTCATCCACAAAATACTTCCAGCTAAAAACAAAGTAGCACAATTAGCTACAATCACAGGCAAATCTTGCTTTAATAAGCCATAAACTAACCAGAGAAATACGCCTGTACAAAAAAGGAGAAACATTTGTAGCGAGATATCTTGTGCCGATCGCGATTTCCAGGTTTTGATGACTTGAGGGAGAAAGGCGATCGTTGTTAGCGTACCTGCTAGTAAACCAATCAAGGTAACAAACTGCATAAATTCAAGGAAGTAATTGCTGCTAAAAGTCACCTAATTTTAGCAGATTTTTGTTTAATTACTTAACTAAGTTTCTCTTGTTTTTCAATCCAGTTCTTTCAGCTATTTTGCCAGCTAAATCTTGGAAATCTTCGTAAACTTTTTTGACTGCGTATGTATGAGCGCCAATAGCACCGTCAGCAGGTTTTAAATGAAAAATAGGCTTACGAGCTTCCTGAGCCATAGGCATTAAACTTTGGTAATTTTTAAGTAAAGCTAAACAATGAATATCTTCTGCCCAAGAAGCTTTATTATTTCCGAATTCATTCACATCCAAGACATCTTTTTGATATACTTGCGGAATACGAGCAAGCCAACGATTATATGCTTTCACAGGACGGTCTAATCGGGCTGCGTGTTGCAGAACAACATAACCAATTGGTTGCATTTTTCCTTGAGGAAGTTTTAGATCTATTCCTAAATTCTTTCTCCCAAGAGAATCTTTTTTTCCCAATCTTTCTGTCCATTCTTCACGCCAAACTCGTAACGTAGGACCGAGATTACGCAAACCTTGTAAAGAAAATAAATCTGGCGATAAAGGAACAACCACGTAATCTGAGGCAATTAAAGCTGCACGATTTATTGCTCCTAAATTCGGTCCTAAATCCATTAAAACGATATCAGCTTGATGAATCTCAGCACACTTTTGCATAATTCTCCAAAAAGCAGAAATTACCCGAAAAGCACGTTCTTGTCCGCCTCCGCCTAAACAATTGGGCCATTGTGCTGAAAGTTCATCCTCAAACCCAGAAAGATATAAATCTCCAACTAAAAGTGCTATTTCGTCTGTAAAGAGCGATAATTGACCTTCTTCTTCTACATATTCTAAATGAGGTGTACTCACATCACCAGTCCCTTTTAACAAAGGCTGTATACAGTCGAAGACGGTTTTTGAAGAACCATTTCCTAACCAAATTTTTTCAACTCGATCTTCATCAAGAAAAGCAGCAGTTAAATTAGCTTGAGGGTCTAAATCGGCAGCAACTACCCGCAAGCCTAAATCTTTGTACATCCACGTTAAGTGGTATACAAGTGAGGTTTTACCTACTCCTCCCTTATTATTGAAAAAAGCGATAACGGTTGTACTCATAGCTGTTTCTTTTTCAGTTCAACTAACACATAAGTGTCTTCGACTAGAAATTTTGGCGGTGGATTACCATTCTTTTCCAGTTGATTTCTGGCTAATTCAATTCCTACACCAAATCGTTGTACATAACCAAGATTTTTCATCGCTTCAGCTAAATAAGGATTGCGATAGTCTGTGATTCCGGGTTGACCAAAATTGTCTTTATTTACTTGACCAAATGGACCTCCAGGATTTTGAATTTCTATGCGATCGTTAAACCAATTTATTCGTACTGGGGCATTTGTACTCTCGTAATTACGGTGCATTACTGCATTTCTTGCTAGCTGCTGTAAGGCAACTATTGGGTAATCAGGTTCCTTTATTTCAACTGGTTGGGAGGTAATGTTTGAAGCTATTGAAATATGAGCTTTTAACATTTCATCTAGTATTCTGAGTAAATCTGGAAGAGGACCGTCAATTTCTTTTTGATCTTTAATAGGATCGGTCAATTCAGTTCCTTCAATTCGCAAAAATTGAATGTAAGCACCAGGTACGAACTGTCTAGGATCGTTTCCTACTACTAAAAGACCTAATACTGTTGGTTGACAGTTCGGTTCTACTGTAGCAAATCGCATTGAGGTTAATTGTTGTTCAACAGACCGTTGATTTTCTTCAAGAACTTCTATTGCCAAAGATGAGCGTAAATAGTCTCTCTGAAATAAATCCAAATTTAAATCATCTATTGTTGCTGATGATAATGCTTGTAAATCAAAAGGTAAGTCTTTAGATCGTCTTTTTTCGCTGAGACGACACTCTTCTTCTCTAGTCGCAGTTGCTCTTCGAGGACCTATTCGTACCCAAACTCTGCCATTGAAACGTACAGGTGGTGCATCTGAGGGTTCTACAATTATGACACCTAAATCGCATCCATAAATCGTTTTTTTCTGCACAGTTATGGTGGGAAAAGGCAAAATATTTCCATCAGAGCGCATATCAGCTAGAGTACGCAAAAGCTGATCGGTAATATCTAAGTTTGCACATTTTCCATCATTGTCAATACCAAGAAAAATGACTCCTGGTCTACCATGATTTGGTAAGTCATTAGCAAAAGCACAAATAGCCTGACGAATTGCACTTCTATCAGCTATTGAACTTTTACGTTCTACTCGATCTGATTCAATATCATTGAGTAAATTTTCTAACTCTGAATCATTCATTTATCTACGATCACCTAATCTTTTTTATAATTATTTAGGCGTAATTTTGATGCTATTTTACTTTTTTTCTTAGATAATAACACTTTTTCTTTCTTTTTGGCGACCAAAATGTAGTTGATTTGAATTATCTACAAAACACAACACAATTGTCTACTTTTTGTTTCATTAAACCACGGCTACAGGAGAATATTGTTGTAAGACTTGCTGTAAATACTTTCCTGTATAAGATTGCGGATGTTTGGCAATATCTTCTGGTGTGCCGACGGCAATTATTTCTCCTCCTTTGTCTCCTCCTTCGGGTCCTAAATCGATAATCCAATCTGCACAGCGAATCACATCGAGGTTGTGTTCAATGACGAGAATTGAGTTACCTTTGTCTACTAAACGTTGCAAAACATTTAATAAGTGATGTACGTCATAAAAGGATAATCCGGTGGTAGGTTCGTCGATGAGATAAAGGGTTTTTCCGGTTGCGCGACGGGATAATTCTGATGCTAGTTTAACTCGTTGGGCTTCACCACCAGAAAGTGTGGGTGCGGGTTGTCCTAAACGAATGTATCCTAAGCCAACATCAAGTAAAGTTTGGAGTCGATTTGCGGCTTTGGGGATGTTTTGAAATACTTCTAAAGCTTCTTCGACGGTCATGTTTAAAACGTCAGCAATGGAATGAGTTTTGTATTTGACTTGTAAGGTTTCTCGGTTATATCTTGCACCTTTACAAACTTCACATTGAACATACACATCGGGGAGGAAATTCATTTCGATGACATTTACTCCTTGTCCTTTACAAGCTTCGCAACGTCCGCCTTTAACGTTGAAGGAAAATCGACCTGGTTTGTAGCCTCTAGCTTTGGCTTCAATTGTTTCGGTAAATACGGCTCGAATTGGATCGAAAATGCCTGTATATGTGGCAGGATTAGAACGGGGTGTTCTGCCAATTGGTGATTGGTCAATAACGATCGCTTTATCGATCGCGTTTAGTCCTTTGATTTTGCCTAAGTTGTGGGGAAAGGGCGTTTTTTTCGTGAGGTAATGTTTTAAGGCTGGGTAAAGTAATTCGTTGACTAGGGTTGATTTTCCGGAACCAGAAACGCCTGTGATACAAACAAGTTTACCTAAAGGAATTTCGACATCGATATGTTGAAGATTGTTCCGCGAACAGTCTTGTAAAATTAGCGATCGCGCGTTTCCTTTTCTTCTCTCGCTAGGAGTCTCAATCTGCTTGCGTCCTGATAAGTAAGCACCTGTTAAGGATGTTTCACTTTTGATTAATTGTTCGAGGTTTCCTTGAACGACTATTTTCCCGCCATGAACGCCAGCTTTGGGTCCAATATCAACTATTTGGTCGGCGCTACGAATGGTTTCTTCGTCATGTTCGACAACAATCAAAGTATTACCTAAATCGCGCAGTTTTTTCAAGGTACGCAATAACCTACCGTTGTCTCGTTGATGTAAACCAATGCTGGGTTCGTCTAAGACATACAAAACTCCGGTTAAACCTGAACCAATTTGAGTTGCTAATCTGATTCTTTGTGCTTCTCCTCCGGAAAGGGTCATTGCGGCTCGATTAAGGGTTAAATAATCTAAGCCTACGTCTAAAAGAAACTGTAAGCGGGCTTTGATTTCTCTTAATGCTAAGTCGCCGATTTGTGCTTGTCTGGAAGTTAAATTGAGTTGATTGATTTTCTCAATACTTTCGCGAATTGAAACGGCTGTTAAGTCGGTAATTTGCCATTGTCCTAAACGTACTGCTAAGGCTTCTGGTTTGAGACGTTTTCCTTGACAAACTTCACAGGTTTGATTGATTCGATATTGTTCTAATTTCTGTTTTTGGGTTTCTGAACCTGTTTGATATTGTTTCGATAAGATATTAATTACTCCGGCAAATGGCTTATTAGTTCCTCGTGTAGAATTATAAATTATTGGTTCATTACTGCCGTATAAAATAATTTTTTGCTGTTCTTTGGTTAAGTTTTTCCAAATAGTACCAATTTCAAAATTATAAGCTTCCGCGACTCGATAAAGTAGTTCTAAGTAATAACTATTATCTTTTTCTGACCAAGGTGCGATCGCGGCGTATAATGGGGCTTCGGGATCGGGTACAATTAATTCAGGTAGAAAACGACGCAAACTCCCAATGCCATGACAATGCGGACAAGCACCGTAAGGTGAATTAAAGGAAAATAATCTGGGTGATAATTCTTCGATTACTGCACCATGTTCCGGACAAGCAAAGTTTTCCGAAAAGACGATTTCTTGGCTGGTTTCCTGTTCGTTGTTTGCTTGATTTTCTGCCTCATTTCCTATATACTTACTCTCAGGACTGAAGGACTGCCGGACTCCGGCTATGTTAGCCGATGTAGCATTTAATACCTCGATAATTGCAATCCCGTTGGAAATACGGAGACAAGTACCGAGAGAATCTGCTAAACGCTCTTCGATACCGGGTTTGAGAATTAAGCGATCGACAACGACTTCTAGGTTGTGAGTATAATTTTTATCAAGGTCGGGGACTTCAGCGAGGTCGTAAACTTTTCCATTTACCCTTAATCGAGCAAAACCTTGGGTTTGTAAACTAGAAATTAATTTTTTGTGCGTACCCTTCTTGCCACGGACGACAGGAGCTAAAATTTGGAAACGAGTCCGATCGCCCAGTGTCATAATTAGATCGCACATTTCGTCAATTGTTTGGGGTGCGATATTGCGATCGCAAATCGGACAATGAGGTTCACCAGCCCGTCCAAAAAGCAATCTCAGATAATCATAAATTTCCGTAACCGTTCCCACAGTCGAACGGGGGTTGTGAGAAGTAGACTTTTGATCGATCGAAATCGCCGGACTTAGCCCCTCAATCGCATCCACATCGGGCTTATCCAATTGTCCCAGAAATTGACGCGCATAAGCACTGAGAGACTCCACATAGCGTCGTTGTCCCTCAGCAAAGATGGTATCAAAAGCTAAAGAAGACTTACCCGAACCAGAAACACCCGTAAACACAATCAAGCGATCGCGCGGAAGTTCTAAATCGAGATTTTTCAGATTATGCTGTCTCGCACCAGAGATGCGAATATAGTTTTGGCGATCGGGATTTTTACCGTTAGCGATCGTAAGAGACATGAAAACCAGGCGTAATAGTCCTTAACAATTCTAGCGCTGTGTCTTAATTGTTGAATGTAACCAGAGAGGGACTGGTGATTGGGGACTGGGGACTGGGGAAATGGAGGAGATGGGGGAAATGGAGGAGATGGAGGAAATGGAGGAGATGGGGGAAATGGAGGAGATGGGGGAAATGGAGGAGATGGAGGACTTGGAAGAGTAAATTTTGGTAAGACCATCTCTCTTTATTCCCAATACTTCCAATACCTCCAATTCCCCCAATACTTCCAATACCTCCAATACTTCCAATTCCCCCAATACTT
>JAWQFW010000228.1:0-8673 GCA_035968095.1 Oscillatoria sp. PMC 1068.18 | reverse complement strand
CTAAACCCCTACTATATTTTATAATCAAAACCTTAACTACGATTAAATCTACCTTTAGTCGCAACAGAGAGAATTCAAATTCCCAAACTTTAAAAGCCAAGGTATGATATTAAATTAGTGAATTTTAGGCGAAAAAATAATGAGTGGAAAATACCGCATTACTTTGCTTCCTGGGGATGGTATCGGTCCAGAAATTATGGCTGTTACCGTAGAGGTGTTGCAAGCTATTGGAAAGCAATTTCAGCTTGAATTTCAGTTTCAAGAGGGACTTATTGGTGGGGTTGCAATTGATGCAACGGGGAAACCTTTACCAGAAGAAACTTTAGCAATGTGTCGTAATTGCGATGCGGTACTTTTAGCAGCTATTGGTGGTTATAAGTGGGATAATTTACCTCGCGAACAACGTCCGGAAACAGGTTTGTTAGGATTAAGGGCTGGTTTGAGTTTGTTTGCGAATCTACGTCCTGCGACAATTTTACCTCAGTTAATCGATGCTTCGACGTTAAAACGAGAAGTGGTTGAAGGGGTGGATATTATGGTCGTACGCGAACTTACTGGTGGTATTTACTTCGGACAACCCAAAGGCATTTTTGTGACCGAAACGGGGTCAAAACGGGGTGTTAATACAATGGCGTATACGGAAGCAGAAATTGACCGCATTGCGAAAGTTGGGTTTGAAACTGCGCAGAAAAGAAGCGGGAAACTGTGTTCTGTAGATAAAGCGAATGTCTTAGATGTATCTCAATTATGGCGCGATCGCGTCACTGAAATCGCTACTGAATATCCTGATGTGGAATTATCTCATCTTTATGTCGATAATGCGGCGATGCAGTTAGTTCGCGCACCAAAACAGTTTGATACCATTGTTACGGGAAATATGTTCGGTGATATCCTTTCTGATGCCGCAGCGATGCTTACTGGTAGCATTGGGATGTTACCTTCGGCTAGTTTAGGTGCAGAAAATCCGGGTGTTTTTGAACCCGTACACGGTTCCGCACCGGATATTGCAAACCAAGATAAAGCGAACCCGCTAGCGCAAGTTTTGAGCGCTGCGATGATGTTACGCTACGGTTTAAATGAACCAGAAGCCGCAGCTAAAATTGAAGCAGCAGTCATGGAAGTTCTTGATTTGGGCTATCGCACTGGTGATATTATGTCTGAGGGAATGCAGCTTGTCGGGTGCAAAGAAATGGGAGCAGCTTTGCTGAAAGCTTTAGCTGCATAAGCTGTTCGCGATTGAAGCAGTATTGTCCGTAAAGGCGACATTTTTGGAGTATGATCGTGGCGATCGCTGAAAAATTTTTTTGATTTTCCTAGAGACTTGAAAATTTTCTTGCGGAGAACCAAGCTCATCATCGACCCAAAACTTGCTGTCAGCTAAATTAACTTTCACAAAAAAAAGAGACGCAGGGACAAACCCACGTCTCCAACTCACTTAAACCAACAACTTAAGCCAAAGTTGCCATTTTCACATCGTTAGTAGCTAACAATTCTTGTAATTCGTCAGCATCAACAGTTTCTTTTTCAATCAGCATTTGTGCCAATTTGTCAAGGACGTGACGATTACTTTCCAAAACATATTTAGCACGTTTGTAGGCTGTTTCCACAAGCTTACGAACCTCTTCATCAATTGTCGCCGCAGTGGAGTCAGAAAAGTCGCGATCGCTAGCAATATCCCGACCCATGAAAACATTACCATTTTGGCGACCTAAAGCCACAGGACCGAGAACTTCGCTCATCCCGAAACGAGTAATCATTTGTCGCGCTACTCTGGCTACCTGTTGTAAATCATTAGAAGCACCAGTCGTTACTTCTTCTTCACCAAAGATAATTTCTTCAGCGACACGACCACCTAAAGCAACCGCCATTTGGTTTTGCAAATAAGAGCGAGAATATAAACCAGAATCCATCCGATCTTCGCTGGGAGTGAACCAAGTCAAACCACCAGCACGACCGCGAGGAATAATGCTAATTTTTTGTACAGGGTCGTAATCAGGCATTAATGCACCAATCAGGGCGTGTCCTGCTTCGTGATAAGCAACTAAGGTTTTGCGTTTTTCGCTCATCACGCGGTCTTTTTTCTCTGGACCTGCAAGAACGCGATCGATCGCGTCATTGACCTCATCCATCGAAATTTCCGTGAGATTACGTCGTGCAGCTAAAATTGCCGCTTCGTTGAGTAAGTTGGAAAGATCCGCACCTGTAAAACCAGGTGTCCGTCGCGCAATTTTGTCTAAGTCTACGTCTTTGGCTAAAGTTTTGCCACGGGCGTGAACTTTGAGAATTTCGAGACGACCTGAGTAGTCGGGACGATCGACGACCACTTGGCGATCGAAACGACCGGGACGTAATAAAGCTTGGTCTAAGACATCGGGACGGTTCGTTGCGGCGATAATAATAATCCCTGTGTTACCTTCAAAACCATCCATTTCCGTGAGTAATTGGTTCAGGGTTTGCTCTCGTTCGTCGTTACCACCGCCTAAACCTGCACCCCGTTGACGACCAACTGCGTCGATCTCATCGATAAAGACGATACAAGGAGCATTTTGCTTGGCTTGCTCGAATAAATCGCGAACGCGGGAAGCACCGACACCGACAAACATTTCCACAAATTCGGAACCAGAAATGCTAAAGAAAGGTACCCCAGCTTCTCCCGCAACCGCACGGGCTAAGAGGGTTTTACCTGTTCCCGGAGGTCCGACTAAAAGTACGCCTTTGGGGATTTTGGCACCAATTGCGGTGAAGCGATCGGCATTTTTGAGGAAGTCAACAACTTCGTTGAGTTCGAGTTTGGCTTGTTCGATTCCAGCAACGTCACCAAAGGTAACTTGGGTTTGGGGTTCCATTTGAACTCTGGCTTTTGATTTCCCAAAGTTCATTGCTTGTGAACCAGGACCGCTTTGGGCGCGTCGCAGCAGGAAAAATAAACCGACGAGGAGTAAGATCGGCAGGAATAAGCTACTGAGGACTCGGAACCAAGGGCTATCGTTATTTTGAGCGAGAACAGCAATATCAACGTTGTTTTCGGTCAAAATATCGATGAGTTCGGGGTCGTTGGGTAAGTTGACGACTACCCAATTGCCGTTTTGGGCTGGAACTCTGGCTTGGGTGCGATCGGCTGTGAGTTTGACGCTTTCTACCTGACCGCTTTCTACTTTATTGATAAATTCGTCGTATCTCCAGGTGACTTGTCCGCTAGTTTTGGGGTCTAAAAATGCGGTTGCTAGGGCGAGGAGAACTATGGCTAAAAGTGCATATAGTCCTACGTTGCGCCACTTTTTATTTTTATTCACAGGCTTAATCTCCTATGTTTGAGGATTTGGGATATAGTTTGCTTGCTTATTATTGTGCCTTGGTAGTTTCCCAGATGGCTTGGACTGAGAATTTACTTGCGAGCTATGTTTATTAACTACGCTTATATTAACTTATGTTAACATTTTTCAGAAACTTTGAGCGCAGGAGAAAGTGGAGACTGGGTAACTAGCTTTGGTGAAAGCAGGTTTTCAAGTAATTTAAGCTGGGATGAGCGGGATTGTAGTGTAGGGTTTGGTTGGGGGTGAGAACTGTGTGCAGGGGAATTAGTTCGATCGCGCAATTAGTGTAAGCGATCGCGTCTAATTCCTTGACAAATTCCTCATTCCATGATTTTTCGACAATCTTTTGATTGTCACGCTTCAGGAATTCCCAGATTTGCGATCGCGTAATTCCCGGTAAAATTCCTGCACTTAATGGTGGAGTAAACCAACACTCATCTCTCCAACCCCAGAGATTTCCTGTCGCTGTTTCTCGCCAATTTTGGGCTGCATCGATGAGAATTGCTTCCTGCGCGCCAATTTGTCTCGCTTTTTCTAATGCTAGCCAAGAAGCCAAGTAATTACCAGTTTTCAGATTGGGTAATTCACGGTTAAATTGAGGTGCAGCAGCTACCCAAGCAGTTATACCTTGTTGTTGCAATTGACTTAAATTTGGCGGCAAATTTCTGCCGCTAACTAATTCTCGTCCATCAGGAAAAACCGTAACTCGCAAAATTGGGTAATACTCAGTTAAAGCAACTGCACCTTGTTCTAAAAGTTCCCAATCAGGCATTTGCCAACCCAAAGTTTGTAAACTATGCTGGAGGCGAGATTTATGTGCGTCCCAATTTGTAAGAGGATGATTTAAATTTCTCTCTCTAACTCTTAAGGTTGTAAAAACTGTTGCTCCATAAACTAACCCTGGCTCATTAATGTTTAATTCCAGGGTTGTACCATTTTTCAGTTCGCCGTTATACCAGAAATAATTAGCTTGTGTAGCGTTCACCACAGCTTGATTCATTCGTTTTTCATTAGTTTATCATCTAGCTCTCAGCATTGGCGCTTAAGCTCAAAAATGACGAAAATTCACAAAAATTACCTAGCCGGATGCGGAAAATTTGGGAGCGACTGGACTTTAATTCACTGCGGGTACGGCTAACAATCGGAATTGCTACCGTTTCTGCGATCGGACTAGGAAGTGTCACCATTTGGACGACACTAAAAATGCAGCGTATCCTCGTCGCAACTCATAAAGAGGATATCAAACATATCGCCGAGCGATTGCCCCAGGATATAGAAATTTACAATCAAATGATGTCCTCAACCGCAGCAATGCAAAAAGCAATTGATTATCGGACTAATAGTAATACTTTACTTTGGATACAGCGCCCCGATAAAAGTATTATAATCCAATCCAATATCTTTAAAAATCCTGAAAATCATGCTTTTTTCCAATCTTTATCCTCAGTACCACCCCAACCGCAAGTCTTAGAATTAGATGGACGTTATTGGGTAATTTGTCGAACAAATTTACAGTTAGATGGTGAAACCCTAGGAAAAATTTACGTCGCGAAGGATGTCACTAGAGACTTCAAAATGTTCTTAGAAATGATTCCTAGTCTCAGTATTGTCAGCTTACTTGCGCTCACCATAATTACTATTTTAATTGCGCTGCACGTGCAGCGATCGCTACAACCGCTTCAAAAAATGAGTCAGCTAACAGCCAAAATTGATGCTGAAAGTCTTGGTGAAGCTACTATTCATTTTGATAATGCTCCCAGTGAAGTTAGACAATTAGCACAAACTTTTGAAGAAATGTTATTGAGACTCCATGAATCTTGGGAGCAACAACAACAGTTTGTTAGTAATGTTTCTCACGAATTACGCACTCCTTTAACTATTGTTTCTGGTTATTTACAAAGCACTTTACGTCGAGAAAATAACTTAACAGAACTACAAAAAGAAGCTTTAGAAATTGCGTCTGCGGAAACTTCTCGGACTATTAGTTTATTACAAGATTTACTTGATTTAGCCAGAGCAGATAGCGGTCATTTACAACTGAATTTAGAAATTTTTTTCTTAAATAGTTTAGTTAAAGAAATAGTTGAAATGGCAAAGAAATATAGTAATCGGATAATTAATTTTGAAACAAATCAAAAAAATCTTGTTGTGAAAGCAGATGCTTCTCGTCTTAAACAAATTTTACTTAATTTGATTGATAATGCAGTCAAATACTCAGACGCTAATGAACCAATTACTATTAATTTATATTCTCAAAATCATCAAGCAGTTATTCAAGTTTGTGACTGTGGTAACGGTATTCCCCTGCAACATCAAACTCGCATTTTTGAACGTTTTTATCGCATTGACGAAGCTCGTTCTCGTGCTACCGGAGGGACTGGTTTAGGGTTATCAATTGTCAAAACTTTAGTTGAGGAAATGGGAGGTCAAGTTTCGGTACGTTCGCAGCTTAATAAAGGTAGCACTTTTACAGTTATTTTTCCAATAAAAACTGAAAATAAACAAAAATGAACTAATACCATAAATTAGTTAAATTTTCCCTTAGTGACAAAAGAGAGAGAACTTGTACTTATTGTCTCTAAACTAAGTAGTTCAAGATTATTTTTTTGCAAATAACCAAGTCTAACTAAGTTCATAGAGTGTTATTAATATTTATACGGCTTATAGTAAACAATTAACTTGAATGAATTTTAAGTTCTTTTTAATTAATTAAGAGAACTTGAGGAATTTCTTCTTGCTCTTTCTTAGTTCTTGCGATCAATAACTTCCAAGCAGTAGGAGAAAAAGAAGCAGAACAAGACCACTGTAATGCAGAAAATAAATCACCTTTCTTCAGCGCAACCAAACTCCAATGTAATTGAAGATATTTCCTGATATCTTCTATCCTAGGAATTTGATTTCGGTATTTAGAATTAACTAGCGCATAAATTTTTTCTTTAATTAAAATATTTGTAGCCAATCTTGTTTGTAAAGCAAACTTTTGATTAAAAGAACCAGACCAAACTGTGCGATAAGTAAGACATTGATTAATAAAAACTGCATCACCAAACTGAGCAATTTTAATCCAAGAATCAATATCATCAAAATTTGCATCCAAACTAGAATCCCAGCCACCAGTTTTTAAGAAAGCATCTCGACGACAAGCAACTTGAACTGGAGTTCCAAAAGGAACTTGTTCAAGAAGCATACCATAGTGAATATCTTCTTGGGGAATATAAAAAGCTTTACCAGAACCAACTTGTCGAGTTATGCTCAAAGTATTTTCGTCTTCGTCAACTTGAGCAGCTTGTACCGAACAAATAACTGCTTGTGGACAAAGCGCGATCGCGCGAATCATTTCTGCGATACAATTAGGAGCAAGATAATCATCATCATCGAGAAACTTAACCCAATCTCCACTAGCTAACGCAACACCTGTATTTACAGACTTGGAGTGACCGAGATTTTCCGAGTTACGATGATATTTTAGACGCTCATCACCTTCACTTCTTAGTTTTTCAGCCCAAGAGCTTATCGTGGACTCAGTTTCATCAGCAGAACAGTCATCAACCACCACTACTTCACAAGAAACAGTTTGAGCAAGAGCAGTGGCGATCGCTCTTTTTAACAAAGATAAACGATTGTAGGTGGTAATGACAACACTGAATTTAAGCACAATTCCCTCTTGATTCCTCCCACTACTGTTAATTTTGCGACAAAAAAAAGCAATTAGAACCGATTCAATAAATTTATCACCCAGACCGCGATCGCGAAAACTTTCTTACATCGTCTTTCGTCAATAATTGTTTTTCAGAAGAACCGCTCAATAAACAATAAGTACCCTCTCCAAAAAATATCTTTAAATCTCAAAATATTCCGAAGTCCAACTACCATGTAAACCGTAAGGAATATGGTATTTCAAATGCAGTTTAGCCACAGGTTCACCATGCAAATTCCTTCCAGATAAAATTACTAAATCCGAACGATGTTGACTAGCATCATACACCATCGTTAACACCCAACCATCGTCTTCACTTATTGCATCAGATTTGGGAACAAAAATCGGTTCGCTAAGATACCCTTTTGGGGCTGCACTCCATAACTGTTTTTCCCCTGTAGCTAAATTCAGTTTCACAATTGCTTGTAAAGGAGCATTTCCGGTTGCTAGATGTGCAGCACCCATAAACAAATATTGATAATTTCTTCCCACTTTATCAGGATGTAGTGTAGGAAACTCACAACAACGACTTTCTCTTAACTCGCGCCTTACTGTTTCCGCTTTTAAATCAAGTGTAAATCGCCATAATTTACCCGGAGAAAGTGCATCAAAATTAACTTCCTTGTAACTCGTATTTTCTTCAACTTTCGGGAAATTATCATAGCAAATGGAATCAACACAAATCTGCTTATCCTCTGTTTCAAAAGCATTAGCATGGTGAAAAACAAAACCTGCTTTAGTTTCTAAAATTTGGATTGACTTTTCACTAGGATCGCGAGGAATAACAATAATTTTTGTTGGTTGTTTTGGTTTAAATTCTACCCCTTCACCCGCACCTTTAAAGCCTAATGCAAAGGGAATTGGATTAAACGTAACTGGATTTTGGAAAAAGATACAATAATTAGGTGTAATCGCAAAATCGTGGATAAAAGCAAATCCAGGAACTTGATGTTCCCGACGGCGTAATAATTTACCGTTAGGAGCTAATTCGTAAACAATAATTGTTGTAGAAAGACCTGGTTTAATTGCAAAATTCACTAAACAAGGCGCACCATTGTCCATCTGACAATTAGGATCAATTTTTGGGTGTGCTGCAAAAGCATCTCCTGGTGCTAAAATTCCCTCAAGATCATCTAAACCAAAGGTTTCTAAGGTAACAGGATTTAAGCTATGTGGTTCGGCTGCTTCCCAAAGTGCTAGTAACTTTTTACCCCAATATATAACATGAGTGTTGGCGATATTTTTCAAGTTGAAATCAAAAGCATTAGCTAACCAACCACCGGGTTTTTGGGTTCCAAATACGCCTCGATAAAGAATTTTTCCCGCTTTTTGTTCTCTAACAAAGCCTTCTGTACGCACAAAACGGTTACGAAAGTAAGCTCGTCCTCGATTAAAAGTAATCGCACAAATCATGCCATCTCCATCGAAGGGATGAGCAATTTCTTGTCCGTTAATATCTAATAAACCAGGACCGTTACGAAATAAAGTTCCTTGTAATTCTTCAGGTATTTTGCCTTCGATATCATCAAGCCAATAAGCAGATTCTTGCTTCTGCGATTCATAACCTTTTTGCCAATCTTCGCGAGCAAAAGTTTCTTTCTTTGTTGAGACAGGAAAATGTTCTTTTGTTGGCAGATTTTGCATTTTTTTCTTTAGTAATAT
>JAWQFW010000227.1:0-8798 GCA_035968095.1 Oscillatoria sp. PMC 1068.18 | reverse complement strand
TAATAAAACTATTACCAGAGAAACTAACAATTCTATCACTATAAATCTGCGTGAATCATTTGAAAAAAAGGGGACATAACTACTCCTGATTTCCGGAGTATCATTCTTGGTAAATTCCGAAATTTTTCTCATCAAAAATTCACCTTGTTCTGATGTTAAATTTTCTCCATTAATATCAAAGACTTTTTCTTCTCCGTCTTGCTCCGTAATTATCAGTTTATACTCAGGTTTTAAATCTGAAGATGCAACCTTTTCTAAGCTAAAATTTTGAAGATTATTAGTATCAAAAAACATACTTTGAGCTTGAGGCATTTTTATATAAGTTATATCTTCTTCTTTGTTGTACTCAATGCGTAGCCCGCTCAAAGTACCTGTTATACAACATTCCTTATTAATAAATTCTTGTTGATTAGAGTCGGAAGACAAATCCCGATCACATTTAATACTAATTTCATAATTAGGAAGAAGTGAAATACCTAAAATGACAAATATTATTGGACATACTAACCACAAAAAGTCTTTGTAATGATGACTAATTGTTAACTGGTTTAAATTTCTCTTAATAAGTTGCATACCAAAATAACTCAGAAAAACTTATGTCTTTATTTTATCACTAACTTAAAGAGAACGCCCATAAACAAACATCAAAAAAAGTAACAGAAGATAAATCAACGTTAAGAAATAAATTTTACTAAAGTATAATTACGCTAGATTGACTTAATGATACAAAAAATCACACAAGATCAAATATCTCGCTCTCGATACTAATTATGAACCTACGCATCGGTAACGGCTACGACATCCACAAATTAGTCCCCGGACGACCTTTAATTCTCGGTGGAGTCGAAATTCCCCACGAATTAGGATTACTTGGACATAGCGACGCTGATGTCCTCACCCACGCAATTATGGACGCAATGTTAGGTGCATTAAGCTTAGGAGATATCGGACATTATTTTCCCCCCACTGACCCCCAATGGAAAGGAGCAAATAGTTTAACCTTATTACAACAAGTTAATGAACTTTTATTAGCACAAAATTGGCAAATTAGCAATATAGATTCAGTAATTGTTGCCGAACGTCCGAAACTAAAACCCCATCTCAAAACCATGCGTGAAGTTCTTGCTAACACCTTAAATATTAACCCCGATCAAATCGGAATTAAAGCTACTACCAACGAGAAATTAGGACCCGTAGGACGCGAAGAAGGAATTTGCGCTTACGCTGTCATTTTATTATCTAATTAATCACAGCTTAACACAAAATAACGCAGATAAGTAATTCAATTCATCTGTATTTATCTGCATATATTTTTCGTTCCTATTTTAACCAATTTTGGATTGTTTCTGTAGACTTAACTAAGTGCATTCCTGCTTCAGTAAATCGTTGAAAAGCCTCATCAGCTTGAGGTGTATAATCGACAATTCCCGGAACTACAACTGGCGAAGTACAATCTGCAAGTAAATAGATTTTTTTGGCTAAATTTGCGTCTCTAGTTTTAATTTCATTTAATAAATCGCTAATTGTCCAAGCGACACAATGACTTTTCGCTTGTCCCGCAATAATTACTGCATCAAATTCGAGTAAATATTCAATCAAAGCTGTATTTTTTTCTCCAATTTTCTTACCTTGATAATCTGCTGAAACTTCTGGTTGCAAAACAGAGTAATTTTCAGTTAAAGGATTACTTCCTTTCATTTCGTAACGAGTCTGACTATCTCTAGTAATTGAATGAAAAAATAGCGCTTCTTCTACCGCAGAAACTAACGCATGACCAATTCCACCTAACATTCCGTGATAATTCCAAATTGTTAAAGGAAATTTGCCAATCTGACTTAATTGTTTCGTGTAATGGAGGGCGTATTTTTCTAAGTCTGAGTAATTCCAACCCGAAAGATTATCAGCCACAGCAGGATTAACTTTCCAAACTCCCTTTTCCACATCTTCTAAAGAAATATTAGTTGCATTGGGAGTAGGGTTTTTATTTTCTTGATTAAGCCAAAAACGCGGATGAAAAATTTGCATAGAAGTGTGAGTATCCATTGTCGCGATTACCTGAGTAATTGTTCCCAAATTACGATAAATAAACTCACATAAACGAATATTATCTTCAATTGCACCTCGACCAGATTTACCACCAACAAATAATTCAAAATCAGGATGACAAAATGTGTTTTGTACGTCAATAAGTAATAAACAAATGCGAGTTTTGTCTGTTGCTGCTGGTTGGATATGATGAGATTTTGCCCAATTTTGAGCTTCGACGAATCTTTCTTGATAAGGTACTCGCCAAACTTCGCTGACTTTAGTAGGATTGAAGAAAGAGGGGAGTGGAAGTTGTTTTGTAGTTGAGGATGACATAATCTTACTTATGGCTGCCTTTCTTTTTATCCTAACAAGGTTTTTGCAATTACGCGATCGCTACCACGAAAAAATGTAGCTTTTGGCTGGTAAGTTAGCTAGTTGATTAGCAAAAGTTACCTAATAATTTGATTTATTAAAAGTAAAATCGGAGCAACCATGATAAAATCAAATCAAGAAATAAAATTACCAACAAGTGCAGAATTACCTGATTCTGATGACTTACCTGTGGATAACGAATTACAAATTTTAATTCCTAATTTTCTTGGCTTTGTGCTTGGGTTTATTTGGGCAGAACGTTTTGATTGGTTCTGGGGAATTAATATGGGTATATATTTTCCTAAAAGTATCCATTTGAGAGTGCCAATTGTTCCTGATGCTTTTTTAAGTTTAGGAGTGGAACGTATTCGCGAAAATAAATTGCGAAGGAGTTATGTTGTTTGGGAAGAAAACGATATACCCCCTATTTTTGCTTTGGAAGTTGTGTCACAAACTCCGGGTGGTGAATATGACGAAAAAATGAGGAGATACAGTCAATTAGGTAGTCTTTATTATCTAATCTATAATCCTGATTTTTGGCACAGAGATAGACACGAACCTTTTGAAATGTATCGTTTAGTTAATGGAACTTACCAACGTCAAATTGGAGAACCTTTTTGGATGCCGGAAATTGGTTTAGGAATTGGACGAGGTAGAGGTTTTCATAAGGGTTTTCAACGCGAGTGGTTATACTGGTTTGATGAGCGGGGAAATCGTTATAATTCTCCGGAAGATACGGCAATTTTTGAACGACAACAACGTGAGTTAGCAGAACAGGAAGCTAATCAGTTAAAGAGTTTACTTGCTCGCTATCAAGACAGATTTGGTGAGTTAGCTGAAAATGAGTAGGTGAAGCAATTTCATGAGTTATGTGTTAGGAATTGATGGAGGTGGAAGCAAAACTATTTGCTTGCTTGTAGATGCGGAAGGTCAGATTTTTGGACGAGGTGAAGCGGGAAGTTCTAATTATCATTCGGTGGGTAAGTTAGGAGCTTTTGAGTCAATTTATGACGCAATAAATCAGGCAGTTTGTGAGATAAGTAATCTGAAAGTTGCAGGAATTTGTTTTGGTTTAGCTGGTGTTGGTCGTCCGGAAGATATAAGTGTTGTAAGAGGTTTTATTGAACAACTTCAAAAAGGAGATTTGGGGACAATTTTTTCGTCTATTGCACCGGAAAAAATAGTTGTTACTCACGATGCAGAAATTGCTTTGGTTGGTGGGGTTGGTAGTGCGGTTGGGGTTGTGGTTATTGCGGGTACTGGTTCAATTGTTTTTGGACGTAATTGTCAGGGAGAAACTTGGCGAGTTGGTGGTAGGGGTCATGTTTTAGGGGATGATGGTAGCGGGTATAAAATTGCGATTTCTGGTTTACAAGCTGTGCTGAAAGCTGATGAAGGACGCTCGCAAAAAACTTTGATTCAAGAGCTTTTGCAAGAGAATTATGGTATGATTAATTCAGCAGATATAATTGCGGCTGTATATCGAAAAGGTTGGGGAGTAAAAGAGATAGCGGCTTTGGCTCCTGTGGTTGGTGATGCGGCAAATAAAGGTGATGAAATAGCTAGACAAATTATTGAACAAGCGGCAATTGATTTGGTAGAAGCGACACAGGTAGCGATAAATAAACTTTTTCAGGAAACGGATGTTGTTGAAGTAGTGACTGCGGGAAGTTTATGGCGAGGTTTTGATTTGATGCGGGAGAAATTTACTGCTGAATTAAAGTTGTTATTTCCCGAAGTAAAAGTAATTTTACCTCGCCACGAACCTGCTTATGGAGCGAGTTTATTAGCTTTAAAAAGTTTGAGCGAATGTGGCGATCGCTACTAACTCCCTAAATCATTCAGGGTAAATTAGGGCAAGTGGGACGATAGGGTTCGTTTCCTAGATACTGCTGCCATTCTTCTTCATAGAGGTTACGAGTCAAACTGCGACAAGCTTCAGCGATTAAATCTGGCGATCGCCACAGCCACACTCTTGCGGTACCATCAGAACTATTAGTAGCAATATACTTGCCGTTAGGACTAAATTCTACAGCCCAAACACAATCTTGGTGAGTCATCCGTCCAATTTCCCGTCCAGTGGCAATTTCCCACACTCTCGCGGTAGAATCAGCACAAGCTGTAGCTAAATAATTACCATCGGGACTAAAAGCAATATTTTTGATATCTCTACCCGTTTCTCTAACATCCCAGTCGTGACGCATCGAAGTAACTTTTGACCAATCTTTGACGCTCCAAACTTCGATAATTCCGTCATCATTTCCTACAGCCAAATACTCTTCATCCTGACTAAAAGCCACGGCTGTAGAAATACATTCCAAATGAGGGAGAGCAATAATTTCTTCGCTGAGAAAAACGTCCCAAACATGAGTAAGATTTTCCACAACTACTGCCAAATATTTGCCACGATAACTTAGTGCTAAATCCTGAATTTCGTTTTCGTTTTCTTGGGAAAACGTTTTCACATTGCTAATTTCATCTAATTGCCAAACTTTAACTAAATTATAGCTGCTGGCGATCGCTAAATTTTTCCCATCTCCACTCCAAACAGTCTTGAGGATATTACTATTATAAGTCAAATCAGCTTCATTTGTCTCATTTTCCCAAGATTTTAAGCGTACTTCACCTTCGCTAGCAACCACTAAATAACCCCAGTCGGGAGCAATAGCCAACACTTTTTCATCTACCAAACTAGCAAGATTTTGACCAGTTTTCGTTGACCATAATTGCATTTCCCCTTGACAAATTGTTGCTAATACTTCTAACTTTGGACTAAAAGAAACTCTGCCTTGATTACCACCAGCGCAAGGTAAACAAACCACCTCTTCACCAGTGTTAATTTCCCAGACTCGTCTTGCAGGAGAATATATCCCCACTGTAGCAATTTTGCTTTCATCAAAACTAAAAGCAACGGCGATCGTTGGATGAGTAATCCGAGCAACTTCTGTACCTCTATTCAAGTCCCAAACATAGACAACTTCAAAACAATTAACACAACACCAACTATTACAATAATAACGTCCATCATCGGCACTTGCTAAATACTTTCCTTGGGAACTAAAACTTAACGCTGCGGCGTTACCTTTATGACTTAAGCAATTCACTTCTTCCCCGCTAAAAACATTCCAAATATAAATATCTGAGCCGTTACTTTCGGCAACCAAACATTTACCATCATCAGTAAAAACCACATGACTCACAAAACCTTGATAACTTTTAGCTGTTACTTCTTTTTGATGAGCTAAGTCCCAAATTTTAGCAGTATTATCTACACTTACACTAGCCAAAAATCGACAATCGAAACTAAAGGCGATCGCGCGTACCTCTTCTTCATGAAACAAAGATATTTCTTCACCAGTAACTAAATTCCAAACTCTAACTAGCTCATCTTTACAAGCAGCCGCTAAAAACTGACCATCCCAACTAAAAGTTAGATCGTTTACGTCAGCTTGGCTAGCAAAAGTAAGATAATCTTCTGTTGCTAAATTCCACAATCTCACCGTATTATTCAAGCTAGCTGTCGCCAAAAATTGACCATCAAAACTAAAAGCCATAGGATTCATCGTTGCGCGATCGCGAATCATCAATTTTGGTCGGGCTACAAGCGCCGCAGCAGGTTGAATTGAGTGAATTTCCTCTTCTGCTTGGACATTCCAAACTTGGAGACAATCACTTTCATTTAAGGTAGCTAAATAATTCCCATCACCACTAAACGCAGCAGTCAATACCCACTCAAATTGATGTTCTTGCATCGACGCAACGGGACGAGGTAATAAAGCTAAACCACGACGTAAAGTTTGAGCGCCTTCTAAAGTAGGATAACGACGTAATGATTCTACTGCTAACAGGACACTTCTGACCAACAAATCGCTCGATGTGCGTCGTAACATTTCTGCTTGTACTGCTAATTGATGCGCGAGAGCAATTTGCCTTTGTTGTTGGGCTTCTTCACAAACACGCCGCCAACGTTCTGCTTCTTTTTCGTGATAAACTTTGCTGGCTGCAATAAAATTTATTTCGCTTGTAGCTAAATCCTGAAAACGCTTTTCTTGCCAAACTTCCGCCTTAGCTAACAAAGCTTTTGGTAATAAAAGATCCTCTTGGCGATCGCTAGTTTCCCATTGATTGATGGTAAAGCGTAATTGTTCTTGCCAAATCCGAAATTCCCGGTCGATTTCCATCCACTGACGCAAGCGTTCCCAACCAGAAATTAAGGCTTCGTGAACAATTTCGACAGTTTCTTCTCCTGTGGCTCGATCTCTAGCAGTAACTACTAAACGAGCATCAGCTAAACGCATCACCAAATTGGTACTATTTTCACCTAGTTGAGTGCGTGTTGCTAAACGGCGAGTGTCGGCGGTTCCTTCGCCTGGACGTACTAATTGAATAAAGATTTGTTGGGCTTGTTTTTTGGCTTCTGAATGCAGAGAATCATAAACTTTTTCGGCGTGTTGAGCTAAGGCTAATTCTACCCCACCAATTGCTTCATAAGCTTTGTGAGTTAAGATAAATTTAGTTTCTGATTCTTGAGTTGGTAAGTTTTCTTGCCAATCTGCTAAAGATTTTTCCCATAATAAAGTTAAAGCAAATTCGAGCAAAGGAAGATTTCCTGGTTCCTTATTTACAGCCTCTAAAATTCGCTCAGTTAAACCAGTTTCAATCTCCACACCAATAATTTGAGCAGGTTTGGCGATCGCTTCCCGTAATTCTTGGTGATTCATTGAACTTAAATTAACGATCGCTTCTTGTAAACAATCACTAAAAGCTCGATGGGCGATCGCATAACCATAAAAATCCGCTCTCAAGGCGATCGCTAAACGAAAATTAGACTGGGGTTGAGCCGTTGCTGCTTGCACCGCGATCGTTAATTCATCCAGAAAACGCCGTACCTCCTGCGCTGAAGGACAAAGCGTGAATAACTCTTCAAACTGATCGATAACCAACAACAACTGCTTTGCTTGGCGATTTTGCTGCAAAACTTGCTCAACCACATCCCGCAAACCATATTCCCCCAACCGCAACATCGTCGCTAATTTTTTGATTTCCTTTAACTTATCAACTTCGCTAATTTCTAGTTGGAGCGCGGGAATTAAAGCCGCAGCTAAAGCATAAAACGGACTATTTCCCAATCTTACCGAGACAATAATCCAATCTGAATTTTGCCAGAGAGAGTAAATCAAACCCGCCGCAATTACCGAAGACTTTCCACTTCCCGAAGCACCCACCACCGCAACTAGCGATCGCGATCGTACCGCTTCTAGCAACTTTTCGGTAAATTGCTCCCTGCCAAAAAAGTAAGCTGCATCTTCTCTGTGAAAAGCAGACAAACCGCGATAAGGACATTTCAACGAAGATAACTGCTCTGAAGCTAGAGAATCTTTAACTGCAAGCGACTCAGAGCGAAACTCTTTTTTGTATCCCGCGCGATCGAGCAAATAATAAATATTATCCCAACGAATTTTGATTTGTTCGTCTAGTTTCGTTTCCAGTAAAGCTTCAACGTAGCGATACAGTCCATTCGAGAGTGCCACTTTCACCGTACCCAGTGAATCACCCAACTCCGAAGCAATTTTTTCGGGATTGTGGAGACAAAGTAATCCTCGCAGATAGCACTTTTCTACAGGAGTGAGAATTTTTTTCCGGTTATTTAGCCCATTGTAGATTTGCTTGGCTGCTGTCAAATCTTGGTAAAGCTTCTTTAGCTCCCACGTCTGTTGAGCCTCGACAAATTTATCATCATGTTTTTTTGCTTGCTTGGATCTCGATGCCACCACGCCATCTGTCTCCGCTAAACCCACATATTAGATCCTAACCATTTTCATAACTAAGATTATGATTTTTATCAGGAGACTAGCAACCCAGAAAATTTATATCTTATAGGAGAACAGATTTCGAGGGAAACAAATCTCGCCTTAATTATGTTCGGTAACTGATTTGCTCGGTTCCTAGCAATGGCAGAGATTTACCAAAAGAATGACAAGAGATCTTCGGGGTGTAGTTATCGATCCTCCCATCATCTAAGTGCGTCGAGTGAACGATAAAATAATTCTTTTGGAACTACAACTATAACTGTCAGGACACAATCTTAGTCCGCAGATACACAAATTTACCCTCGAACCAATTCTAAGCTCGATTGCGATCGCAGTTGGAAGTGGTGATAGTCTGTTGTTGAACACATAAGGAGTGGTAATTGTGTAGGTGCGTGTTTTGATGTAGTCTGTCTGCGTAATGCGGGCATTCTGGCTAGAGAGTTTAGGGGTAAGCACTTTTATTGCCTGTCGGGGTGAATAAAGGTAATAAATTTTGGCTTCCCTTTATTGACGGAGACTTTGAGAAGGAAAATTTAACCGTAGATGTTGGCGCATCTACGGTTTTTTTGTTTTTGGGTGATTGGGGAT
>JAWQFW010000226.1:0-8803 GCA_035968095.1 Oscillatoria sp. PMC 1068.18 | reverse complement strand
TTAGAGCAATGCTTTCGAGAGATCCAGTTTAACGCTTAATTAAGCCTACCTACTTGACAATCTGTAAAATCGCGCTAAAATTGTTGAATTTTTAATTTATTGCTAACAATAAGTTGTAGTCTTTTATCTTTTTTTTTAACGTTGATTCAGGTAAATTTATTTATATTTTGTTGAGATTACGGTTATCTCAAGATAAAATATTTATAATCCTATTTTTCTAAATGAATGCTACAGATACAAACTGTATAGAGACTTTGGAGACAACGTCTCTACACAATTTTATGTAGCGTAGCCAAATTAAATTGGTATAATTTAGAAACTTTGCCGATAACTTCTTGACAAGCTGATGAGTTATCGCTGAAATTTGTTTATTTGAGATTAATTGAAAAAATTAGCTTGAACTTTACCAATAATTTCTGAAGTACGAAAGCTTTGAGGAGAAAATATTTTGAGAATAAAGAGGTGATTTGTCAAGACTATTTAAGTATTTTTAACAAACCTGTTAATTTTTGTAATTTTGGCGATGAGAAACAGCGAATTTTTACAACAAAACGTAGCTAAAAATTAAGAATAATTTCATTTAAACAAGAGAAAAGTTGTTTAACTCAGAGACGAAATCCCAGTCAATGAGGTAGTTTCAGCCTTTCACAACGAATGTTAAAGACTTATGTGGCTACTGATGTAATTACCGAAACATTTGAGACAATGCTTTAGCAGTGTAGATGAAAACCTTAAGAACACAGAAACTAACTGGAGAGACAACTATATGAAATTAGCTTACTGGATGTATGCGGGTCCGGCTCACATTGGTACTTTACGCATTGCTAGTTCTTTTAAAAATGTTCATGCGATTATGCACGCTCCACTGGGAGATGACTACTTTAATGTTATGCGATCGATGTTAGAAAGAGAGCGGGACTATACCCCAGTTACAGCTAGCATTGTAGACCGTAATGTGCTGGCGAGAGGTTCTCAAGAAAAGGTGGTTGATAACATTGTCCGCAAAGATAAAGAAGAAAAACCCGATCTGATCGTTCTCACTCCGACCTGCACTTCGAGTATTTTACAGGAAGATTTACAAAATTTTGTCGATCGCGCCCAGTTAGATGCTCAGGGTGACGTGATGCTAGCAGATGTGAATCATTATCGCGTCAACGAGTTGCAAGCGGCTGACCGCACTCTGAGTCAAATTGTGCAGTATTACATTAATAAAGCGCGTAAAAACGGCGATTTAGCGACAGAAAAGACGGAAAAACCTTCGGTAAACATTATCGGAATGACAACCCTCGGTTTCCACAATAACCACGATTGCACAGAATTGAAGCGTTTGATGGCTGATTTGGGAATCGAAGTTAATGAAGTAATTCCCGAAGGTGCATCGGTTCACAACTTGAAAAACTTACCTCGCGCTTGGTTTAATCTAGTTCCTTATCGGGAAGTGGGAATGATGAGTGCGGAGTTTCTGCAAAAAGAGTTGGGAATGCCTTATGTTGATATTACACCAATGGGTGTGGTGGAGACTGCTCGTTGTTTGCGCGCGATCGCCAAAATTCTCAACGAACAAGGCGCGAATGTCAACTACGATGATTATATCGACAATCAAACCCGTTTTGTTTCCCAAGCGGCTTGGTTCTCTCGTTCCATTGACTGTCAGAATTTAACTGGTAAGAAAGCGGTAGTTTTCGGTGATAGTACCCATGCGGCGGCGATGACGAAAATTTTAGCACGAGAAATGGGGATTCACGTCGTTTTAGCAGGTACTTACTGTAAGTATGATGCGGACTGGTTTAAAGAGCAAGTGAGCGAATATTGTGACGAAATTCTCATTAGCGACGATAATGGAGCTATTGGGGACGCGATCGCGCGGATCGAACCTTCTGCCATTTTTGGGACGCAAATGGAACGTCACGTGGGTAAGCGTTTAAACATTCCTTGTGGAGTTATTGCTGCACCAATTCACATCCAAAACTTCCCCGTTGGTTATCGTCCCTACCTCGGCTACGAAGGCGCAAATCAAGTCGTCGATTTGGTTTATAATTCCTTTACCCTCGGTATGGAAGACCACCTCTTAGAAATTTTTGGTGGACACGATACCAAGGAAGTTATTACCAAAGGAATTTCGGCTGATTCTGACTTAAATTGGAGCAAAGAAGCTCAAGCCGAATTAAACAAAGTACCGGGTTTTGTGCGCGGAAAAGTTAAGCGCAATACCGAGAAATTTGCCCGCGATCGTGGTATTGATGAAATTACTCTCGAAGTAATGTACGCTGCTAAAGAAGCAGTCGGGGCATAATTAATTTAGGGTGGGTAAATTCCCACCCAATTAAGTTTTCTCAAATTTTTCCTCTGAGTAATACCAATTTGCTTTCGCTACACTACATAAAATTGTGTAGAGACGTTCGATGCAACGTCTGGGACAAAATCTGTATCTGTAGCATTCATTCCGTGAAAATCCTCTAAAAAATTAATTAGTTTAAATACTAAAATTTTCTAGAGAATTCATCACTGCGTTAATAAATTTTTGACCGAAAAAGGTTGATAGTAAACCACAGAAGATCGCTAACAACAATGCTATACTAATTTGAAACAAGTTCAAATCTATACGCCCGCCATAGGAAATGGGGATAAAGATCAGAAATGCGGCTAAAGTAGCACCTCCAATAAATCGAGATATAGATTTATTCAGGGAAGGTTTTTGCTGTTGGGAATTTTCTGGTTTCATGAGGTTTTTACACTCTTGTAGTTAACAAGATATTTTTTCTAAACGAAAATTTTATTACCCGGAAAAATCACTTAATTCTCTTAATAATTTATCGCAAATTACCACAGCCGCAAAGTACGCCATCATCCCCTTCAACAAGGGGTACACAGAGAGGTAGAAAAGAGCCGTACTTCCTTGATTTAAAATACACCATCAAATAAGCCCGTGACGAGGATTGAACTCGTGACCTCACCCTTACCAAGGGTGTGCTCTACCACTGAGCTACACGGGCAACTTACATTTGCGTTTCGATTCTAGTAGCAAGACTAAAATCGTGGTGGTGGGCCGAGCTGGATTTGAACCAGCGTAGGCGTAGCCGACGGATTTACAGTCCGTTCCCATTAACCACTCGGGCATCGACCCTTTTGTTCCACGATTACCTATCTTAGCACAAGATTCGTCAAAAAAGAAAGGTGCAAAAATTTTTTTTTCACTGTTTTGGCTAATTTTCGCTTAAATACTTTCGTGGCTAGGGCGCGAGAAATGGAGAGTAGTACGGGGAAAGTCGCTTTCGTCGTAGATTTCTCCAACCAGTTCTTCTAAGATATCTTCGAGAGTTACCAAGCCAACTGTACCGCCATATTCATCAACCACGATCGCAATATGAATTCGCTGTTGTAACATTTCCTTGAGTAAATTCGAGACGCGCTTCGTTTCCGGAACATAAACTGGGGGATCGATCGCGGAACTCAAAGATGCAGTAGCGCGAGTTTCTTTTGGTAAAGCACGTAACTGCTGAAGGGCGTATTTCAAGTTAATAATCCCCACAATTTGGTCTTTAGACTCTTCTTGCACCGGAATCCGCGAATAACCTGTTTCGAGGCACAAATTCACCAAATCTTGCAAACTAGCATCACGGGAGATCGTCCGCATTTCGATGCGCGGTTTGACAACATCTTTAGCCATCAGGCGATCGAGCATCAAAGCCCGATTCAATAATTGGTGTTTATACAAATCCAGTTTGCCCTTACCCCCCAAAATTTCAATCATCAGTTGCAAATCGCCTAAAGATTCTCCCTGTTGAGCAGTTTTTCCTTGTCTTCCTTGAAACAGATGAATAGCTTTCTGGGTAATAGTTTCCAGCAAATAAATAATTCCCAACCAAGAGAGTAATCGCGAAAGCCAGTAAATGGGACGCACTGCGAATCTAAATGCAGGCAAAAGATTGATAATTGCTAAAGATTTCGGGGTAATTTCGCCAAAAATTAACACCAAAATCGTAATAATCGCAGTAGCAACCCCAAGTCCGGCATTACCTAACCAAACAGCAAATAAGTTACTGGTGAGAATAGCAGCAAAATTGTTGACTAAGTTATTGCCCACCAGTAAGGTAGTAATGAAGCGAGTGCGGTTTGCTAAGACTAAGCGAAAAATACCTTCAGGATCTCCTTCGCGCTTGATTAGTCCCCGCAATTTTAAGTCATCAAAAGCAGTAATTGCTGTTTCCGAGCCAGAAAAGAAGGCAGAAAGAAACAGCAAGACAATTAAAACTACGATATCTAACCATGCTTCTCCGAGCAGAGGACGAGCTTCGGAGACGGCAAGCAGTTGGTAATTTACGGGCAGTAAAATCACAATTGGGTAGTTAAAACCCCACGGCTAGGGTGTGAGAGCATTAATATCCCTTTTAGTGTACGACGTAGGCTACTTGAAGCGCCCATCCAATCAGAATTGCGATCGTACCTAAGACTAAAACTGCTGAGACACCGACAATGACAGGTTTGTCCGCGTCTTTGAATTTCATTATGCCTCGATTTAAGTCTGACATGGTGATGGAATTTACTCCTGGATTGATTAATCAGTGCAGTAAAGTGTGATTCTAGGTCTAGGTTAGCGAGGAAAGCCAAATGCGTCCAGAATTTTTGCTCAGGAAAGTTGGGAAAAGGAGAATTTGGCAGTTTGGCGATCGCTCTGCTGACCTCGCGCTACGCTATTTTTGACACTGAGATTGGGTAATCTCAACTTCTCTAGGATAGGGTGGGAGAGATTGACGAGATGAGGAGAGATTTGGTGCAGGTTTTACTAATTGTTTTGGCTGTGGTTTTGGCTGGGTTACTGTTGGTAGAGTTGGTTTTGCGCTTTTGGTTTGGGTTTGGTAATCCTCTGCTATATCTTGCTGATGAGGAAATTGGTTATTTGTTAGCGCCGAATCAAAGGGTGCGGCGGCTGGGCAATCGGATTAGAATTAATCAGTATTCGATGCGATCGCCTAATTTTTCTCCTCAACGACCGACTGAAACGTTACGAATCCTGTTATTGGGAGATTCAGTCGCGAATGGCGCTTGGTGGACAGATCAAGCTGAAACTATTTCTGAATTAGTTCGGGCTGAGTTAGCAAAGGAAAATTTGGCTACGGTGGAAGTTTTGAATGCTTCGGCGAATTCCTGGGGACCGCGCAACGAGTTGGCTTATTTACGCCGCTACGGGACGTTTTCCAGTCAAGCGGTGGTGATTCTCATTAACACCGACGATTTGTTTGCTGTAGCCCCAAATTCTGTCGCTGTAGGGCAGGATCGTAATTACCCCGATCGCAAACCTTTAACTGGAATTGGTGAATTATCTACTCGATTATTTGTCCCAGCGCCACCAGTACCGGGAATGAAAGCAATTCAAGCCGAAAAAGGCGATCGCGTGGGCTTTAATTTAGAGGCGATCGCGCAAATGAAAATTCTCGCTGATGCCAATAATGCTGAATTAATTTTGGCAATGACACCCTTAATCAGAGAAATTGGCGAACCTGGAGCGCGCGATTACGAACTCCAAGCCCGCCAACGGGTCGAAAACTTCACTCAGACCAAAACTATTATTTACATTGATTTCCTACCTTTATTTAAGCAATTAGAGCAACCTGAGAGCTTGTATCGTGACCATATCCACCTCAGTCCGCAAGGCAATAAACTGGTCAGCGAAACCCTCACTCAAGCGCTGCAAAAGTTACTACCATCAACTGTTCCGGCTGAAAGTTAAAACACCATCATTTTTAGCGATCGCGCTCCTTGGCTTTTTTTTCTCCGACTGTTGCCAAATCTGACCATCAAGAGCCATCTGCTCAATTGAACTTGCTAAACGCAGCGCCTTGAGCGCTTGCTCACCACCCACCGAAGGCTGATTCCCTCCGCGTACGCAGTTGACAAAATGCTCGATTTCCGCGTGCAACGGTTCAATATTGCTCGTGTAAACTTTTTCAATCAACCCATCTTGACGATAAAGAACCTGACCATAATCAGTCAGGCAATTCGCCGTCGTTTGGCGATGAATGAGAATTTCGTTATTGAGAAAATCTGCTTCTGTCAGTGAATTTTTACAATGAGCCGCAATGCGACGAATTTTTCGATGCGTCACCTTACTCGCTGTCACCGTAGCCACAATCCCATTCGCAAAGCCTAAAGTTGCTGTCACGTAGTCGAGATAACCAGAATTAGCCGCACGAGAACCACTGGCTGTTAAATTCAAAACTGGCGCTGAAGCCAGTTCTAAAATTAAGTCAAGGTCGTGAATCATTAAATCTAAAACTACCGAAACGTCATTTGCCCGATTTGAGTAAGGACTCATCCGGTGCGCTTCGAGAGCTAGTAATTCTTCAGTTTGCAACACTTTACTTAATTCCCCAAAGGCGGGGTTAAAGCGTTCAATGTGTCCAACTTGGAGAATACAATTAGATTCGGCGGCAGCATTCACTAAAGACTCAGCCTCAGCAATGCTCGCGGCGATCGGTTTTTCGATCAAAACGTGAACGCCAGCTTGCAAACAAGCCATCCCGACTCGATGATGTAAGCGGGTTGGTACGGCGACACAAACAGCATCGACGTACGGCAACAGATCGACGTAATTTTCAAAGAAACGAACTCGATACTTGCTGGCAGTGTCTAAACCACGCTCAACATTTATATCCGCCACGCCGATAAATTCAATATCCTTAAGTAAACTGAGAACGCGGGCGTGATGCTGTCCCATGTTGCCAACCCCAACTACCCCGATTCGGAGCGGCTGCGGCTGGACTCGCTGTATTTTGAGGTTTTGCTGTCCCTCGGACATTCTATTTCGCACTCCTCCTATCCGATTCACCACACTTTTGTCAGTCGTTAAGCGACTGAACCTGCTTGAACCACCCAGATAGTACCACAGCTAATTTAATCGTGAAGAATTTCAAAGATTTGTTTGCTTTTCTAAATTACGCTACGCCTGAGACTGGCTCGTTTCTGCTTACATTTTGGGCTTGTTTGTCTTTTACGGGTAAGAGAATGTGTCAGTTTGGGAGCCGTCCATTTATCGCTTCTTGTGGCTGATTATTTCCTTTGACAAGTTTTTTTCTCTATGGTAAACAAATAGTTTTTTTGTAGATATTTAGGTAGGAGATCGCAGAGTTTAACTGAGATTGCTGACGAGGCTGAAACTTAACTTAAATAAATCTAACTAAAGGGAGATGTAAATCATGAAAGCAGTTGTTTTATTGTCTGGAGGATTAGATTCTGCGACAGTTTTATTTCAAGCGCGAGCAGAGGGATATGACTGTTATAGTCTCAGTTTTGATTATCAGCAGCGACATCAGCGAGAATTAATTGCTGCCGCCGAGATCGCCAGCGCCGCCAGGGTTAAACAACATCAGGTAGTAAACTTCGATCTACGTGCTTGGGGAGGTTCAGCTTTAACAGATGCGCAAATTGATTTACCGTGCGATCGCTCTTTAACAGAAATGTCGCAAAATATCCCCATCACCTACGTTCCTGCCCGCAATACAATTTTTTTAAGTTTTGGTTTAGCTTACGCAGAAGCAATTAATGCCCAGCGAGTTTATTTAGGCGTAAACGCTTTAGACTATTCCGGTTATCCCGACTGTCGTCCTGATTATCTTGAAGCAATGCAAAAAGTATTTCGCTTAGGCACAAAAAAAGGTCGTGAAGGACAAGAAATTCAAATTACTGCACCCCTAATTGACTTAAAAAAAACCGAAATTATTCAACTAGGCAATCAACTCGGCGTACCCTGGAAATTAACTTGGTCTTGTTACGCTGGCGAGGAAGTAGCTTGTGGTATTTGTGACTCTTGCCGCTTACGGTTAGCTGCATTTGCTGAGTTGAATTTACCCGATCCTTTACCTTACGCAGAAAAATAAGGTAAAGAGTTTTTTTGAGTTAAAATTTGCAAATCAACTTTTAGTCAAAAGTATGAAAAGTTATCAAAAACAGGATTTTCTAGCTACCGATGCTGATATTTTGATTGTTGATGATAAACCGGAAAATTTACGACTTTTATCTAGTATTCTTAGCGAGCAAGGTTATAAAGTCCGTCGAGTTATTAATGGTAATTTAGCTTTAAATGCGGCTCAGTTAGAACCACCAGATTTAATTTTACTTGATATTAGTATGCCCGAAATTAATGGCTACGAAGTTTGTAAAGAACTCAAACTCAAACCAGAAACTCAAGAAATTCCCGTGATTTTTCTTAGTGCTAAAGATGATGTTTTTGATAAAGTTCTGGCTTTTGAGGTCGGTGGTTCAGATTATATTACCAAACCATTTTACGTCCAAGAAGTAATGCTTCGTGTGAAAAACCAACTTATTCTTCATCAACAACAAAAACAACTCATAGCAGAAATTCGCGCTCGCTACGAAGCAGAATCCGCTCTCCAAAAAGCAAAATTAGAGATTATTCGCCTAACTAAAAAACTGGAAAATAAGCACTTACAATGAACAACCTGAACTCGCAGAAAATTACTCGGAACAAAAATCAACAGGACAAAGGAAACATTTTAATTGTTGATGATGTCCCAGATAACTTGCGAGTTTTGTCCCATTTGCTACAATCGCAAGGCTATAAAGTTCGCCCGGTGATCAGTGGAGCAATGGCGATCGCTGCTGCAAAAACTATCAAGCCAGATTTGATTTTACTAGATATTAATATGCCGCAGATGAATGGTTTTCAGGTTTGCGAAAGATTAAAAGCAAACGAATCAACTGCTGACATTCCAGTTATTTTCTTAAGTGCTTTACACGAAATTGCGGATAAGATTAGAGCTTTTGAGGTAGGAGGAATTGATTATAT
>JAWQFW010000225.1:0-8850 GCA_035968095.1 Oscillatoria sp. PMC 1068.18 | reverse complement strand
ATCTTCTTGAGAAACGTAGCTTGCCATGTCTCTACAAATTTGTGAATTATTTTTTCTGAACTAAAATTTATCTTAATTAACTCGTTCAGCTAATTCTAACCAACGTTCCGTAGCGGTATCTATTTTCTGACACAACTGTGCTAAACTTTCGGTAAGTTCTTGCATTTTAGAAAAGTCCTGGGGAGGATTGTTATAAAGAAGCTTTTCTAATTCTTCTTTTTCGGCTTCCATTTCAGGAATTTGGTTTTCTAGTTTTTCATATTCGGATTTCTCTTTGTAAGAAAGTTTGCGAGGTTTCTCTGATTTTGACTTTTGAGTTACTGTGTTTTTCGGGGAAGCTTGGGGAGTATCTTTGGGTTTCTCCTCTTGAGTTTCTTTGGCTTCTTCAGCTTGTTTGTAATCTAAATATACCGAGTAATTTCCAGGATACTGACGCAAATTACCACCAGACTCAAAGGCGAAAATTGCGTCTACGGTACGATCGAGAAAATAGCGATCGTGAGAAACAACTATTACACAACCATTAAAGTCTTCTAAATAGTCTTCTAAAACTGCTAAAGTTTGTACGTCTAAATCATTAGTTGGTTCGTCAAAAATCAGCACATTGGGCGCACTCATCAACACTCGCAGCAAAAATAAGCGTCGCTTTTCGCCACCAGAAAGTTTATTAATTGGTGCATATTGTTGATTAGGTGGAAACAAAAATCTTTCCAACATTTGTGAAGCAGTAATGACGCTTCCGTCAGCAGTTTTGACGAGTTCGGCGACACTTTTCAGATATTCAATAACTCGTTTATTTTCGTGTTCAGCTAAATCATCGGAATGCTGGTCAAAATAGCCAATATGAATTGTGGAACCGATGGCAACTTTTCCGGCATCTGGTTCTATGCGTCCGCTAATAATATCCATTAAAGTTGATTTTCCTGCACCATTGCTACCGATAATGCCGATGCGGTCTTCAGGGTTAAAATTGTATGTGAAGTTATTAATTAAAGTTCGCCCATCAAAGGATTTATCAATGTTTTCTAATTCAATAACTTTTTTACCAATGCGACGAGTTGCGGTGGAAAGATCGACTTTGCCGTGGGCTTGTTTAAACTCCTGCGTCTGCATATCGTGAATGCGATCGATGCGGGCTTTTTGCTTGGTACTACGTGCTTTTGGTCCGCGTTTGAGCCATTCAAGTTCGCGTCGCAAAACGCCTCGATGTTTGCGCTGACTGCTAGCTGCTGATTCTTCGGCTTCTGCCTTTTTTTCTAAGTAGTAAGCGTAGTTACCTGTATAGTTAAAAAGATCGCCGCGATCGATTTCAATGATGCGATTGGTGACTCGATCTAGAAAGTAGCGATCGTGAGTTATTAATAATAATGCGCCGCGATAACGAGTTAAATAACTTTGTAACCATTCCACCGAAAGTGCGTCGAGGTGGTTGGTTGGTTCATCCATTAATAATACATCGGGTTCGGACAAAAGTGCGGTGGCGATCGCGATTCGCTTGCGATAACCTCCGGAAAGGTTGCCAATTTTCGCCTCGAAATCCTCAATTCCTAGCTTGGTGAGAATGATTTTCGCGTTGGTTTCCAATTCCCACGCACTCGCAGCTTCGATTTTTGCGGAGAGACTTGACAAACGTGCTAATAGTTGTTCGGTGCGATCGCGATTTTGGGTTAATTGAGCCGAAATTTCTTCGTATTCGCGCACTAATGCCATTTGTTCGCCACTATCGGCAAAAACTTGCTCTAAAACGGTCTGATTTTCGTCTAATTCTGGTTGTTGAGGTAAATAGACGATTTTTGCTCCGGAATTTACCCAAATTTCGCCACTGTCGATTGGTTCTAATTTGGCGATCGCTTTCAGTAATGTGGATTTTCCTGAGCCGTTCGTGCCAATTAAGCCTACTTTATCACCTTCTTCTAAGCTAAAACTAGCATCTCGCAAAATTTCTTTGATGCCGAAGTCTTTTTTTACCGATCGCAGTGTGAAAATTGTCATGGGTTACAGTCTATCCTACCAAACCTAGTTTAGCGTTGCTTTTCCGATTTAGGATTGGTTATCAACTAAATTAAGATAAATCAAGTATATTTAGCATAATTTTAATTTATTTTCAATGAAAAATATTTAATGATTTCTTGATTTAATTTGAGCTAATCTACTCACTTTTATAGACAAAAAGAATTAAGACACAAATTAATATCGAAGTATTGCCAAATACAAGATAGGAGATTACCTTGTGTCGAAAGCAAAACATCGAGGCTTACACGCAGAAGCGCTTTCAAAAGCGGCAGAAATTGGAGTTAAAAGCCAACTAGAGAAAGCAGACAAAGTAGATATCGATATCGACACCGATCCTCTAAAATTGGTGCAAGGAGAAGTCAATTCGGTAGAAATGCGCGGAGAAGGTTTAATAACTGCTCAGAATTTACGTTTAGAAGAAGTTTTGCTGAAAACTGACCAGATCGCGATTAATTTACTGAACGTTGCTTTGGGAAAAGTAGAACTTACTCATCCAGCAAATGCTAAAGCCAGAATAACTTTAACTACCGCAGATATCAATCGGGTTTTGAATTCGGACTATTTGCGATCGCTAATCCAAAAGTTAGACTTCCCTTTAGAAAAGGATACCCTAACTTTATTTTGGGAGCAAGGAGAATGTCACTTACACGGAAATAACCAACTTACCTTGAATGCTCAATTAACTGCTCAATTAGGAAAGCAAACTCGATTAGTTGCTTTTTCTATCTTACTGCGTATTGACAAAGAACAAAAAATTTATCTAGAAAAAGGGAGTTATCAAGAAGGTAAATCTTTACCTTTAAAAGTAACTATTGCGATTTTAGAACAAGTAGAAAATTTATTAAAATTGCGTAACTTGCGACTCCCTACCTTAGCTTTAGATATAGACAAAATTGAAATCACAACAGAAAAAATAGTTCTTTGGGCAGAAGCTCAGATCGAACAAATTCCTAATAGGGAAAATACTTTATTTCGTTAGATGGATTTGCCGTAGTAAAAAGATTTTTTCGACTCGATAAAATTTGGCGTTGTAGCGCTTTAATAACCTTTTATATCTAAGTACAAAGTCTAAATACATAAATTATTTCCATAAGTTCGTCGGACAAACTAAATTACTCCTCAAAAATACCTACTCTGAGACAGATATTTTTTGCCAAGCTTTTTTCTAGATTTAAAATGTTGCGACTCAGGTAAAGAAGATGGTTCCAGGAATGGATAATTTAGGAGAACAAGCGCTGAATAAAATCGCTGAGGTAGCGCTTTCTACTCAGTTAGATGAAGCAGAAAATTTACAGGTTGAAATCAAAACTGACCCAGGAAAATTAGCTCAAGGTGAATTAGAATCTTTAGCCATTGATGGTGAAGGATTGGTGATGCAGGAAGATTTGCGAATGGAAAAAATGCAAATCAAAATGAATAGCATTGCCGTTAATCCGATGAAGGCTTTGCTAGGAAATATCGAATTAACAAAACCTATAGAAGGAAAAGCTCAAATTGTTTTAAATGAGGAAGATATTAATCGCGCTTTTAACTCAGAAATTCTCAGCGATCAAATGGATAATTTACAAATTGAACTAGATAATCAGCGCGTGACAATTGATACTGAAAAAGTGGATTGTCATCTGTTAGCTGATGGCAAAGTTGCTATTGACGCAGATATTAAAGTACAGCAAACAGACGAAAATAAGCAAGTTTCTTTCCAAACTATACCTCAGATTTCGAGCGATGGAAGAGCGGTTATTTTGACCGATGTTGAGTATCAAGAAGGTAAAGAACTTTCGCCGGAATTAACGAAAGCTTTGTTAGCAAAGGCTAAACAAATTTTAACTTTAAGTAATTTTGAAATGGAAGGAATTTCTTTGCGAATTCAACAGCTAAAGGTTGAGTCAGGAAAGTTGATTTTACAAGCTGTTGCGAATGTAACTCAATTTCCCTCTAGTTAAGCATAGCGAGAAAATTGGCAATCTACAAATGTTTGCTACAGATCATCACGTTGTAGAGACGTTGCAAGTAACGTCTCTATTTAATCTAAATTGGATTTCTAGTAATTTAACTAACATTTATTAAATAAACTTTACTTTTACTACTTTTTATAATAGAGTCATAGAGCAGCTTGATTTGCCCAGAAATAGTGATGAAATCATCTTTAAGTCCTGCGGAAGTTCGCCAACTTTGTCGCAGTGGAAAATTAATCGACCCGACACCAGGTTTAGCCTCTGGATATGTCCAAGCTAATTTGGTTATTTTACCTAAAGCTTTAGCCTTTGATTTCCTTCTTTTCTGTCAGCGTAATCCGAAACCTTGTCCGGTTTTAGATGTAACTGAAGTGGGAAGTCCGGAACCGAAAATTATTGCTTCTGGGGCAGATGTGAGGACAGATTTGCCTCGCTATCGGATTTTTCGGGATGGTAATTTAAGCGAAGAAGTAACCGAGATTACGGAATTTTGGCAGGATAATTTAGTGGCTTTTTTAATTGGTTGTTCGTTTTCTTTTGAAGCAGCAATGTTGCGCGTAGGTTTACCTGTGAGACATATTGCAGAAGGGAAAAATGTACCGATGTATAAAACAAATATTCCTTGTTTGTCCGCAGGAGTTTTTTCGGGAAATTTAGTAGTTTCGATGCGTCCTTTAACTATGAATCAAGCGATTCAAGCAGTACAAATTACTGGACGTTATGCAAAAGCGCATGGTTCACCAATTCAAATTGGCGATCCGATTGCGCTGGGAATTAATGATCTAAATAGTCCTGATTTTGGCGATTCGGTAACTATTAATGAGGGAGAAATACCTGTATTTTGGGCTTGTGGGGTGACAACTCAACTGGCGATTCTGGAAGCGAAACCAGAATTAGCAATTACTCATTCTCCAGGACATATGTTTGTCACCGATATTAAAGATGACTGTTTAGGTTTTTCAGTGTAACTAAAATGACTAATTATCCGCAAAAAGTTGTTGCAAAAATAGCCGAAATTGAAAGGATTTGTAGTCAAGATGTCGGCAGAGGAATTGAGCCACTAGCCCAGTTTACCAGAGGAGAATTACTCGGTGCAGCGCAATCTTTGGCTGAACATTCTTCACCTTATGTAGCTATTCTCACAGGTTTCTTTATTCCTCACGGAAATCCTCCGGCTGCGGAAACTGATGGTCCGATCGCGGCAGCACATCTCGCAGCAGGGCTAGTTCGCGCTGGAATCCCCGTCAGAATGGTTACTGACTACCCCTGCATTAAGGCGGTTAAAAGTGCCTCTCAAGCCGCAGGAGTGGCTGCTCAGGTCGCTTTTGATGTCCTGGGAGATGCAACTCAAGTTACCTCGATGCTCAAGTCTTGGAAAAAGGGTAAACCTCCTATTTCCCATTTAATTTCGATTGAAAGAGCGGGACCCAGTTTTGATGGTAAAGTTCGGAATATGAAAGGGAAAGATATCACTTCTCATACAGCCCCTTTACATCTGCTTTTCGAGAGTGAAATGGTCAAAATCGCGATCGCTGATGGAGGTAATGAATTAGGAATGGGTAAACTACCTCCAGAATTAATTAAGCATAATATCAGCCAAGGCGAAAAAATAGCTTGTGTAATTCCTAGCGATTATCTCATTGTTTGCGGTGTTTCTCATTGGGGAGGTTTAAGTTTATTAGCTGCGCTTGCTTTACTAAAACCCAAGCTTCATGCTAAATTAACTGAAACCTTGAACGTCGAAACCGACTTCCACATTTTACAAACTTTAGTTGAGCAAAAAACTGCTGTGGATGGAGTTACAGGTTTACCAACTTTATCAATCGATAACTTACCTTGGGAAACTCACCGTCGAGTCTTAGAAAAGATTTCTCAACTACTGTAATTACTCTTTTTCCTGACCTAATTCTGCTGCATATTTTTTGAAAGCATCTCCTCTGTCATCGAAATTTGGAAATAAGCGACGAGTTCGCGGAGAAGCAGGAGAAAACAAGCAAACTTTACCTGGTGAGGTGGTTTCGTAAACGATTTTTATGGCTTCTTCCATTGAAGTAACCTCGTATTTTTGAGGTCGTTTTTTCTCCTCTGGTTCAGCCTCACAAACTGCTGACCAAATCCTCAAACCTGTATCGGGAAAGAGAATTAAAGTTTGAATCGGCTTACTGAGAATATAAGTTCCTAGCTGAGAAAAGTCAAGTCCGCGATCGTGACCTCCCAGAATCAAAGTTTCGACATCATCTCCAAAAGCCGCGATCGCATTTATCGCAGCTTCAGGAATTGTCGCAATGGAATCATCGTAAAAGCGAATTCCCCTGTACTCCCCAACCAACTCTAAACGGTGTCTCAGAGGCTTAATTTCCTGAATTGCTTCAGCAATTTTCCTCACAGGTACATCGAGAATAGTTGCTACTGTCGTTGCTGCTAAAGTATTCTCTAAATTACCAAAACCAATTAAAGGAATTTCCGCGACAGAAATCACTTTTTCCAGGCTACCATCCTTCAGCTTAGTAATAATCTCACCATCTTCTACATAAGCCGTATAATCATAACTAGAATTATTTTCTAGAGAAAAATAGATCTTTTTCGCAGCACTTTTAACAATTGCATTAGCAACAGTTTCATGATGCGGATTCCCAATAATAATATCTTGGTTTGTTTGATATCGTAAAATATTTTCTTTCGCAGCAACATAACCTGCAAAACCGCCATGATAATCTAGATGTTCCGGAACAATATTTAGCAAAACTGAGATATTGGGACTAGATGTAACATCAGACAATTGGTAACTAGAAAGTTCTAAAACGAAAATTGTTTCTGCGGTTGCTGCTGCTAAATAATCTAAAGATGGTTGACCAATATTACCAACTAACTTCACATCAGAATAATGCTTACTTAGCATTTCTAAAATAAGCGAGGAAGTGGTACTTTTACCTTTAGTTCCTGTCACACCAACTATCGTACCTGGACATTGCGACAAGAAAATATTAGTAGCTGAGGTAACTTCTTTCCCTAAACTTCTCGCAGCTTCAATTTCGGGAGTTAATAAAGTAATTCCCGGAGAACGAACAATAACATCATATTCGGAAATTGCAGCTAAATAATTTGCACCGCTATGAATTTTTGCTTGGGAATCAAAGCAATCTTTAACTTCATTTTGATCGGCAATTCCAATAACTTTGTCGGGATAATGTTTTAATAAGTATTGATGAACACTTTTTCCTTCTTTCCCGTATCCCAGAATTAAAACCGATTTTCCCTCAATTTCTGCCATCTTTATATTTGGTTACTGATTATAGAGTTTCTCCAGCAATTTTAATTTTAGCTTAACTGTTTCAATTGTTGATTACTAACCAACTTTAATTTTTCATGTAAAGTCTTTTCGTGTTCTTGTGGTAAATTATGATTCTTACTCCATTGAGTCAAGAGTTTTTCTGCTATCGATTCTAGTTTGACGCTTTCGTTTGCGGAAATTTCTCGATTTGCTAATCGCACAATTTCTGGTATTTCCTGATTCATTTTCGCATATTTTTTCCCACTAAGTGCAAGAGCAATTTGAGATTCTTCCACTGTACCCACACATTCAAAAGGTTTATGTTCACCGATTCCTGCAACACCTTTTAAGGAACCTTGAATTTCTGGTTTTTGGTAAAGATCCTCTCCGAAAATATGTAGCATTTGTTCGTAGGGTAAAAAGTTGAATAACGAGAGATAAACAAAAGCACATTTCGGACATTGTTGACACCAGGAATCTTTTCTTTGGTTAACATTGCAACTGCGGAAAGATGAATGATGTTGGGGAAATTCAGCGAATAATCCGGCAATTTGTAAGTCTAATAACGGACGCAAGAAACTAAAGTAACTTACGGTTGAAGTTAAATAGCGATCGCAATATTCTCGGAATCTTTGTTCAAAGCGAAAACTCTTGGAATATTGGTGATTTATTTTCAAATCGTGAAAGATCGTATTTTGTTCGTCTGCGCTATTTTCGTTGGAAGCAATCACATTTTGATAACCGTATAAATCGGCAACAAATGTCCCTAAAAATGCTAAGTAAGCTGAAAATGGAGTATGACCATTTAAGTATCCGGCTTTGTTTAATTCAATTAATTTAGAATCGATAGTTCTTTTAACAGTTAGCGGAGAATTGTAACCAGCAATTTTAATACTATCAAGTGCCGATCTGGTAGGATTAAGAATTAATGTTCCTTTGCGAGTTGGTAAATCTTTGAGAATTTCTAAAGTTACTGAAGAATCTTTACCACCAGCAACTAAAATTAAATCACCTTGATGTTCTTTTTCTCCGAAAGCAACGGGAATAATTTTGTCGCTGGTACAAGTAATTGTCAGAAAATCGGTAGCAGTGAAGTCAATATTATTAGTGTAATAAAATTCTCCTAAACCGTGAATAAATAAATCATGTAACCAGTCGATTTGTGCGGGAGAAATTTGTGCTGGTTGGATAACAACTTCCGGAGAACAAGCTGTTTTCCAATAACTGATTAATTCAATTAAGCCTAAATGAAAAAGATAATTTTCGATTTGCTTTTTCTCGATCTTTCCTTCAAGAGGAATAACGATTTTCGGTGTAAAAATAATTTCTGGTTCGAGAAGGAACTTCCAGCTAACTCGTAACTCTTGTTCGACGATTTCGTAGTGATAACTTTGGTATATTAAGCGCGGATGTTTTTGACGTAATTGCTCAAGATTCATAATTACTTCTAAGATTAGTTAGGGAAATAAATTAGTGACAACAAAATAGCGAAGAAAAATTATTTTACCACAAAACAAAAAGATGAGCGCAAGTTAATTAGATGTTTTTCACTAAAAGATAGCTCTCATAGCTTTTATTATTTAACTTCTTTTTTTGCTTTTACTATCATTT
>JAWQFW010000224.1:6299-8931 GCA_035968095.1 Oscillatoria sp. PMC 1068.18 | reverse complement strand
ACAGAAAAATAGAGAATTATAGCTAATTTTGCACTTGATTTTTACTTTAGAGCGAGAAATAAAGCAAAGTAAAGAGAAAATTGTCGATAAATTTGTGAGTTGAATTTTACCCTTAAATAAAACAGAGAATTATCAAGAAAATTGTGAGTTGATTAAGATTTTAGATGAAATCAGGAAATGTAGAGATGTAAAAAGTAACATCCCTACATTATCGTAAATCAAAACTAAATCGAAGTGAAATGAGAGATATCGAAAGACTCGTATTGAATACCCATCACTTCCGCAACGATCGCGCCAGTTTCTTCTAAACTAATCAAAGTACGGTTGTTACGGCTACCTTGAGTAATTGTGAGATCCTCAAAGACAAAACCTGCGGATAAACCGAGTAAATCTTCAGTAAGGCTAAAATCAGCGATCGCGCTAAAGCCAACTCCAATCACAAAGATATCATGACCGCTACCGCCCCACAACTTATTCTCGCCTAAACCACCATTGAGGAGATCGTCTCCCCCTTCACCACGGAGTTTATCATTACCTTCAGCACCGAGTAAAAGATCGTTACCAGTACCACCCCAAAGCTTATCATCACCAGCACCAGCATCGAGGAAATCGTTACCTTCACGTCCGAAAAGTTGATCGTTTCCACCACCAGCATCAAGGATATCAATACCTTGATTACCATCAAGAGTATCATTACCCTGACCACCAGAGAGAGAATCATCACCCTCACCACCGTTAAGGATATCGCGATCGCTACCACCAATCAGTGTATCAGCACCGCTACCACCATATAACTTATTATTCCCTTCGCCACCATCAAGCAAATCATTACCTTCTTCACCGTAAAGTTGGTCATTACCAAAACCACCAGCTAAACTATCATCACCCTCATTACCATTAACGTAATCATTACCATCCCCAGCATCAATTTTATCGTTACCCAATTGACCAGAAATGAAATCATTACCCAAACCAGTCAAGATAAAATCATCACCCTCACCAGCTTCAATCAAATCATTACCATCACCAGCATCGATGTAGTCATTACCCACACCACCGTAAACAGAATCATTACCAGCTTCACCGAAGATTGTATCATCACCTTCATTCCCGAACAGATGATCGCCACCATTTCCACCGTAAAGCAAATCGTTATCTAGATTTCCTTCCAAATAATCAATTCCATCACCACCAAACAGCGTATCTTCACCTTCACCAGCAATCAGGAAATCAACACCTTTTCCACCATCAAGATAGTCATTTCCGACACCAGCATCCAATAAATCTCCACCATCTCCACCAACTAAAGAATCATCACCTTCAGCAGCATAGATACTATCATTACCCTTACCACCAACCAGAGTATCATTTCCTTCTTCACCGTAGAGATAATCGATATCATCACCACCGTCAAGATAATCATCACCCTCACCAGCTTCCAGGATATCGATACCCTTACCACCAAAGAGAGTATCATTACCCTCACCAGCTTTCAAAACATCCCAATCATCACCACCATCAAGATAATCATCACCACTACCACCGATGAGAGTATCCTTACCTTCCTCTCCATAAAGTGCATCATTACCCTCACCACCGTCAAGGTAATCATCCCCACCACGACCGTAGAAAGTATCGTTACCTTCCTCACCAATCATGGTATCGTTGAGAGAATTCCCCACGAGAGTATCGTCACCTTCTCCACCGTTGAGGTTGTTTAATCCTTCACCACCGTCGAGATAATCATCACCTTCGTTACCTTCGAGGTTGTCGTTACCATCATTACCAAACAGAGAGTCGTTTCCGATACCACCAATGAGATTATCGTCACCTTCTCCACCAATTAGCGTATCATCTCCCGCTTCACCGTAGAGATTGTCGTAGCCAGCCCCACCATCAATGTAGTCGTCACCGTTACCACCGTAAGCAGTGTCATTACCAGCATTCGCTTCGATAACATCATTGTCATCTCCACCATCGATGAAGTCGTTGCTGTTACCGCCAGAAATGGTATCATCTCCCTCATCACCGGAGATGTTGTCGCTTCCTTCACCACCAGAGATAATATCATTTTCGGTACCGCCAGAAATGCGATCGTTACCGTCATCACCAGAGATAACATCTTCACCTGCATTACCTTCGATAATGTCATCCCAGTCACCACCAGAGATCGTATCGTTACCTTCATTACCTGTAATTGTATCGCTGTGACCTTCACCGAAGATCGAGTCATCACCGATACCACCAGAGATAAAGTCGAAACCCGAACCACCTTTTAAGGTATCGTTACCATCATCACCAAAGATCGTGTCTTCACCGTTGCTATTTTCTTCAGCAACGAAATCATCACCACCACCTGCGTGAATTTCGTCGTTACCATCGCCACCATAGATGGTATCGTTATTTCCTGTAGTGGGGTCATTTTCTATGTCACCCCAGATTAAATCCGATCCTTTGTTACCTTCAATAGTATCTTCACCGAGATTACCGATGATTAAATCTTCGTCATCACCACCACTGATAAAGTCATTACCAGTGTTACCGTCGATAGTGTCGTTACCGAAGTCTCCGTAAATCTCGTCGTTATCTTCACCACCGTCGATGATGTCGTTGTCGAAACCACCGGAAATCG
>JAWQFW010000224.1:0-6199 GCA_035968095.1 Oscillatoria sp. PMC 1068.18 | reverse complement strand
CTTCGATAACATCGTTATCTAAACCACCGGAAATTGTATCTTCTCCTGCGTTACCGAAGATGGTGTCAGCCCCAGCATCACCGAAAATCTCGTCATTACCTTGATTTCCCGATAACGAGTCGCTGTCGTCACCACCAGAGATGAAATCGTCACCAACATTACCAGAAATGGTGTCTTCACCAGCATCTCCGTAGATTTCGTCGTTATCTTCACCACCGTCGATGATGTCGTTGTCGAAACCACCGGAAATCGTATCTTCTCCTGCGTTACCTTCAATAACATCATCGCCTGCTTCGCCGAAAAGAAGATCGTCTCCTGCGTCACCGAAGATCGTGTCACCGTCGTCACCACCAAAAATCGTATCAAATCCCTCGTTACCGTTGATTAAATCCGATCCTGTATTACCTTCGATAACATCGTTATCTAAACCACCGGAAATTGTATCTTCTCCTGCGTTACCAAATATTTTATCTGCCCCAGAGTCACCGAAAATCTCGTCGTTACCTTCGTTACCTGTAATTAAATCATTATCTGCGCCACCGCTAAGGATGTCGTCACCAGTGTTACCTTCGATAGTGTCGTTACCTGCGTCTCCGTAGACAAGATCGTTATCTTCGTTGCCGAAAATGCGATCGTTGTCGTTACCACCGGAAATCGTATCATCTCCGGCGTTACCTTCAATTACATCGTCACCATTATCGCCAGTAATGTTGTCATTTCCATCATCACCAAAAATGGTATCTTTGTCTTCACCACCGGAAATCGTATCTTCACCATCGTCACCGTGGATTAAATCGTTTCCTTCGTTACCGTAGATATCGTCGTTATCTTCACCACCGGAAATCGTATCGCTACCAATGTTTCCTTCGATGTAGTCGTCACCAGCATCACCGAAAATCTCGTCATTATCCTCGTTACCGAAGATCGTGTCAGCGTTGTCACCACCGGAAATGGTATCGTTGCCTAAGTTACCTTCGATGTAATCGTCACCTGCGTCACCAAAGAGTAAATCTTCGTTATTTTGACCGTAGATAAAGTCGTTTTCTGTACCCCCAGAAATGGTGTCTTTACCTGCGCCACCTTCGAGGGTATCATTGCCAGCATCACCCCAGATTTTGTCGTTACCGTAACCGCTATCGCCTGCTACGAAGTCGTTTCCGCCACCTGCATGAATTTCGTCGTCACCATCACCACCACGGATATAGTCATTATCTCCGGTGTTGGGGTCGTTTTCTAAGTCTCCCCAAATTTGGTCTTTTCCTTCGTTACCGTAGATTTTATCTTGTCCTAGACCACCAATAATTTTATCATCGCCACGTTCGCCGTAGAGAGAGTCGTTGTTGGTTCCACCGTCGATGGTGTCGTTTCCCCTGTCTCCGGTGATGATGTTGGTTTGGTCGTCGCCTGTGATATGGTCGTTGTGGTTAGAACCTGCGACATGGATAAAATTGGTGAGGATATCTTTTCCACCCCAACCATCGGTTGCTTCACCTGTGGTAAGGTTGACGGTGACATTTCCTTCGTCGCGACGATAGCTGAGGGTGTTGATACCTTCACCACCGTCGAGGGTGTCGTTACCTGCGTTACCGATAACGAGGTCGTTACCTTTTAAGCCTTGGATGATATTGTGGGTAGTGTTGCCGATGAGAATGTCGTCGTAGTTACTACCGATGATGTTTTCTAAGCCTCTGAGAGTATCTACAGTACCAAAACCATCGTAAGCGGTAGCCCAGAGAATGTTGAAGGTGGGTTCGAGGTCGGTGTAGTATGATTCTGGGTTGATGGGGGTAACGTAGTAACTTTTGCGTAATTGGCGATTATTCTCGTAAGGTTTCCACTCTTCAATATTGACAACTACACCGTTGACAAGATCCGGGTTATTTGGGAAGCTTTGCGGTGAGTTGAAATAGCTGACAGTATCGATATTTGCACCACCGTCGATGTAGTCGTTACCTTGTTCCCCAACTAAAAAGTCATCTTCAGTATTACCGTAGAGTTCGTCATCTTCTGTCCCACCATACAAGATATCATTGTGTGCGCCACCGTGCATGGTATCGTTACCAGAGTTACCTTCTAAGTAGTCATTTTCTGTACCACCATCAAGGTAATCATGGTCTGCGTTACCAAATAAGGTATCTTCATTTGCACCACCAAGCATGGTATCGTTGCCAGTGTTACCTTCTAAGCAGTCGGTTCCCGTACCGCCATCGAGATAATCATTACCAGAGTTACCGTAAAGGAAGTCTTTTTCACTACCACCGTAAATTTGGTCAGCGCCATCACCACCGCTAAGAACGTCGTAGCCAGAGTTACCATAGAGGAGGTCGTTATCTCCTTGACCGTAAAGGGTGTCGTTACCTGAACCACCTTCGAGAGTATCGTTACCAGAATTGCCTTCTAAGTAGTCGTTTTCTGTTCCCCCGTTGAGGTAGTCGTAGCCATCACCACCATAGAGGGAGTCATCACCGCTTTCTCCGTACAGTTGGTCGTTGTCTGCTTGACCGTAAAGTGTGTCGTTACCTGTACCACCTTCTAAAGTATCATTGCCAGTCCAGCCTTCTAATAAATCTTGGTCTTCGTCACCTTTAAGATAGTCTGCACCATCGTCACCTAAAAGTATGTCATTTCCTGTACCACCGTGAAGGGTGTCGTTTTCCGAATTACCGTGGAGAGTATCTTGTCCTTCGTCACCTTTGAGTAAGTCGTTACCTTCATCACCCCAGAGATTGTCGTTATCTAAACCACCGTGAAGAGTGTCATTTCCTATCTCACCGTAAAGTGTATCTTGTCCTTCGTCACCCCAGAGTTCGTCGTTACCTTGTTCACCATGAAGTTCGTCATTTCCTGCACCAGCATGAATATGGTCGTTGTCTTCTGCTCCCATGATTCTGTTGGCAGAAGAGTTACCATAGAGGGTATCGTTTCCTGCTTCTCCATATAAGTTCTCGACACCAGCAGATTCGGGAAGACTTATAACATCATCACCAGCAGTTCCTACATTAGGAAATATTGCATTAAATGGAATTTCGATTGACTTCTGAGGTAAGAAGTTCTCTCCCGTAAATAGACGATAAAGATCGTTGAATCTTAATGCAAAGCTGCCGTCGAATATAGAGTTTTTGCTTAAAGAGAAAGGAAATGTTTTTTCATACAAAGTGAAATTTGTTTCAATTTTCCCGGAATAAAGATTAGCTAGATCTATGCCGCCTTTTATGTCAACATCCCCAATTCCCAAAGTTAAATTGAATATATGTTCTAGATATGCGTAAGCAGAAAAGAAAATTTCGGGATTCATTTGTAGATCTAAGTCAATCTTGGAATCATTATCTATATCCTTAAGCAATAATTCGTCAATTTCATTATATGGATTTTCAAAATCTAGAAACTCTCCTCCTACTATTTCTGGCTCCATATCCCGAAGACCAGCTTTGAAGCCGTAGTTGAAATCCATTTGATAACCCAAATCGATTGGTAAAAGCCTCCAATCAAAAGATGCGTAACCTCCAGGGAAAGAAAAGCTTTTACCATTAGAAATTAGATTCCACGGAGGAGGAGCATAGGATAAGAGTTTATCTACACTGAAATCAGCTTTAAGCAAGGTATCATTTTGTTTTATTTCCCAAGCATATTCTTCTTCAACTTTCTGTGTGTTTTTGAAATCCGGGAAACTAGGATAGCCTAATTCTAAGCTTACAAGTCCATCGAATAAATCTATAGATTCTTCTCCGTCGATCTTCTCGAAAAAAGGAATATCAATAGTTAATTTTTCATCTAACGAGTTAAAGTCAAGAAGAGTATGACTAAGACTTCCATTCAAAGAGTCTGTTAGTTTCCATTCTTCATCAAGAAATATGCCAGTAGGATCTTTCACAAATCCATATAATGAACCTAAATTAGCATCTAAAATCCAGTCTAATGAAGCAGCAAAATAAGGTGCTATAAGATTTATAGTAGCATCAGTGTTAGGAGTGAAGTCAAAGATTAATTTTTTGTCAACTGCACTAGCATCTATTAACGAAGCAAATGGTAAATCAAAATGAATTTCTCCAAGGTTATAGTCGGCTTTGGCTTCAAATCCAGCTGTGATTGAAACGTCTTTGAGTCTCGCACCTGCTTTAACTGGACCAAACCAGGAACCAGATTCTAGCTCATCATAATTCAAGGTTCCAAGAAAATTGTCACCTGAATTATAAGACCAAGAATTTTGTATATTTGTACCAAAAAAATTATTGATGTACTTTGCTGTTGTTTCATGTAGTTTAACTTCACGAAAAGTTATATTTTCTGAGTAAGTTGTAGTGTCTATAGATGTCTCTATCGCCACTGCTTCATTGTTTAAAACAATTGTTTTTGTATCATTTTCGCTTTGTAATAATTGTAAATTAGAAGAGCTAATACTTTCTTGTAGAACTAAAGATGTAAATATAGCCCCTTCATCACCCGGACTATCTACATCATTCATTTGATAATCAAGATAATGTCCAAACTCTTCTAAGAAAACACTTTTTATTACATCAGTATTGTTACTGTAGCGATTCAAGAAATCAGAGGAGAAATAAATTGTATTTGTTGCACCTGCATAGGCGGCATTTGCTCCATTTAGTTCCTCTCCAGTAAGAATTTCAATGTTAGGAAATGAATCAAAATCACTGGAAGCAAAAGCTGTTTGTAGTTGGCTGTAATCGTTATCCTCACCAAAAACTAGCTTCATTTTGGTGCTGAATTTTGAGTCTTGAGAAAATGCTTGTAGTTCTTCTAGAGATAGCTGCTTTGCTGTTTCTACTAGCGAGAATAGACTATCAATGCTTCCTACTGGTTCGTTAGCCAACAAATCGTTGTTGAAGGTGGGTTGGATATTTTGGTCTGGCATTTTGAACACTCCTGGTTTTTTAGTAGATAAGAATCTTTTCAGCGCTTTAACGCTTACTAAGAATGAAACATTTGAACTAATTCGGGAAGGGGTGAGAAGTTCTGCAACCGTCTTCCTATATTCTTCTCTTGTCGCGGGGTGCGGTTTTTATGCACAAGTTTGCATTTCTTTACAAAGTTTTTGGTTGGTTTCCCTGGTGGGCTGGGGTTGTTTGATTTTGCGACTGGCGACGAGTTGGCGTAGTTCTGCGGTGCTGAGTTGATAAATTGCTAGGTAGTCTGGTAGTTCGTGCATGGTTTGGTTAGTGTTTTTGCTGAATTTGGGCTGAGAGTGAAGGTTGTCTGAAGACAACCTCCGTGAGTGTCGTTTTCAGAGGAATTTAGCTGTCAGATAAGGGTTTTCACCCTTGGCTGATGAGCTTCTCTATAGGGGTATCGCTCTGAGATTGCGGTTTTTATGCAAGTCAGTGAATTTTGTTACAAAACTTGATATTTCGTCTGGGTTTTTCCGGAATAGGGCTGTGAATTTCTGGCTGATGGCTTCAGTAGTTTTGAGTACGAGTTGCTTGAGACAGCCATGAGGTAAGGGTTGGGTAAAAAATTAGCTGAAGGGCGCGCTATTACTACTAAAATTGATTAATAAATTAAAATTTAAGCCCGAAGTGATAATGTCGAAACTCAATCTTTTGCAAGAAAATCGGTCTTATACTTTTGATTGTTATTTCGAGTTACCTTATGAAGCAGATGATATCTTGGCGGAGTTTAATTACTCTTTAGTAAAAACAGATCTATCTTTGCCGGAAACGACGATAAATTTAGATAAGGTGGCTGAATTAAAACAAAAAATTAGAGAGATATTACCTTTAGTTAGTCTCAGTAGCGAAACTGCGAGAAGGGAAACTTTGGTTGCGCCGATTTTGCTGGAGGTAATTCGCTATTGTCGATGTCAGCTTAGGATTGAGTATTCGTTAACTATTAATAACTGGTTGAAAGGTAATTTGGATTATCTGTTAAAATCAGAAAATAATTTGATTGTTATTGAGGCAAAGAATGACGATTTAACTAGAGGTTTTACTCAGCTAGCGGTGGAATTAATTGCTTTGTCGCATATTGAGGAAGAAGATGTGTTTTATGGGGCGGTAACGATGGGTGATATTTGGCGATTTGGGAAATTAGACCGCAATCAACAAGCAATAGTGCAAGATATTAATTTGTTCAAAGTTCCTGATGATTTAGATATTTTATTAAAGGTTTTGGTAGGAATTTTATCAGTAAGTTCGTGATGATATATAAAGAAGAATAAAAGATAGCTTAATTGCTACCTAAGAGT
>JAWQFW010000223.1:0-8959 GCA_035968095.1 Oscillatoria sp. PMC 1068.18 | reverse complement strand
ACTGTTAACAGGAAAAACCGTTCTCGTAACTCGTGCGGCACATCAATCGAGTAAATTTAGCGAACTTTTGCAACAACAAGGAGCAAAAGTCATCGAAATGCCTGCGTTAGAAATTCGTCCTCCTTCGAGTTGGCTAGAGTTGGATCGGGCGATCGCCAATCTCGATGATTTTCACTGGCTAATTCTTACTTCTAGTAACGGTGTCGATTATTTTTACCAACGTTTGACAAATGCTACTAAAAATAATCAAGATTTAGCCAATTTGAAAATTGCTGTTGTGGGGAAGAAAACTGCCGCAGTTTTAACCCAGCAAGGCAAACAACCAGATTTTATTCCCCCAGACTTTATTGCTGACTCTCTCGTCGAACATTTTCCGGAAACTTTAACTGGTAAAAAAATTCTCTTTCCGCGCGTAGAAACCGGGGGGAGAGAACTTTTAGTTCAAGAGTTAACTAATCAAGGCGCAGCAGTTGTCGAAGTTCCTGCTTATCAGTCAGGATGTCCCGAAAAAATTACCCCAGAAGTTTTAGAAGCATTGCAAAAACAAGCAGTAGATTTTCTGACTTTTGCTAGCGCCAAAACTGTCAAGAATTTTGATAAATTATTAACCGAGGCGACGCTTAACTTACAAACAACTTCAGAGCAATTATTAGCAAATGTTTGTCTTGTTTCTATCGGTCCGCAAACTTCTGCAAGTTGTCGCGAATTCCTCGGACGAGTTGATTTAGAAGCAGAAGAATATACTTTAGAAGGTTTAACTTTAGCAATTTTAAACTATGTAAAAAGTTAAAATTATCAACTTCAATCTGAAAATCAAAGTAAAGTATCCTCCTAAAGATAGTTGACATTCACAAAATAATTTTTATTTAATCTTTATCCAGCAATATAAAAATTGATCTATTTAACATCAAAGAAACCCAAAAAGCTCTAAGCTTTTAAATAAGCCGAGTCAAACTCGTCAAGACTGAGAAAAAGGTGATGAATAACCAACCTCTATTAAGCTTATTGCTTACTAGCACTCCCGATTTTGTCGGAATTTATACTTTCTTGGCTAACCTCTGGATTAGCTTTTTTGAGGTAATTGAAGTGAAGCTGACAAATGATTTGGTATTGCTGAGTAAATTACAGAGTATCAAAGGTTGGGCGTTGGTTTTCGTAACCAGTTGTTTGCTGTATTTGCTTTTCAGTTATCAACAGCGAAAAAAGTCAGAATCACTAACTACGATAACCGAGGCAGAATTTACAGCTTGGTTAAATGCAGTGGGCGATCTGGTACTAATTTTAGATAAGCAAGGTTGCTGTCAAAAAATCCTGGCGATGCCGAAGAGTGCTTCAGAGCAAGTTAAAGAAAAATTAATCGATAAAAATTTAGGAGAAGTTTTATTTTTAGAGCAAGAAAAGCTTTTTCAGGAGCAAATTGAGCAAGTTTTAGCAAACCAAGAAGTTGTCCACATTCAATATAGTTTAGTGGTCGAAAGTAAGTTAGTTTGGTTTGCGGCTAAAATTGCGCCACTGTCAGCAGATCGGGTAGTTTTGGTGGCGAGGGATATTACTGCACAAAAACAGTTAGAAACAGGATTAGAACAGCAAGAACAGCAATGTCGTTTGTTAGCGAACAACTTTTCTGAGAGTTTAGTCATGTTCTTTGACAAAAATTTGCGCTGCACTTTGGTAGAAGGGACGGGTTTAGGAATAGAAGAATTCAGCCAAAAGAGATTAGAAGGAAGTACAATTTGGGAAGTTTTACCAGTTACAGTTTGTGATTTAGTGGAACCACTGTATTGTCAGGCGATCGCGGGAAAGACAAGTTTTGCGGAAATTCCTGACGAATCTGGGGTTTATTTAGTTCAAGTACAGCCAATTACTGATAGTCAAGGAGAAATTTTTGGCGGAATGGCGATCGCGCACGAAATTACTGCACAAGTCGAACTGGAAGAACAGTTACAAGAATATACTTTTTGTGATTCGCTCACAGGTTTACCGAACAAAACTTGGTTTTTGGAGCGCTTGAGTCGAACTTTAGAAGAGACTTTAGCGGGTCAAGATGACTTATTTGCCGTATTTTACATTCAATTAGAGCGCTTTTCGATTGTTAAATATAGCCTGGGACACGAAATTGCTGATAAATTGGCGATCGCTGCTGCTCAACGTTTGCAGGGATGCTTGCGTTTACGGGAACCAGTTGCACAAGTCGGAGACAGCGCTTTGGCGATTTTACTGAAAAATCTCGAAGATGAGAACGAGGCTAGTTGGATCGCGGAACGCATTCAAGAACTTTTGCATTTACCTTTGAGTTTGCGCGGACATGAAATTTATTCTCCAGTTACCATTGGGATTGCTTTCGGAAACTATCGACTGGGAAATCGCGAGTGGCATTTTCAACGCCCGGAAGATTTGCTGCGCGGTGCAGATACCGCGATGAATCACGCCAAGACTAATGGGAAGCTACACTATGCAGTTTTTCAGCCGGAAATGCACAGTTCTGCGATCGCTCGTTTACAGTTAGAAACTGAATTACGCAAAGCAATCGAATCTGGTCAATTACAAGTTTTTTATCAACCAATTGTTTGTTTGAAAACTGGCAAAATTATCGGCTTTGAAGCTTTGGTGCGTTGGTTACATCCTGTTCGAGGACAAATTTCTCCCAATGAGTTTATTTGTTTAGCTGAAGAAACGGGATTGATTGGTGCAATTGATTGGTGGATGCTGCGTGAAGCTTGCCAACAATTAAGTATTTGGCAGCAAAGTTGGCAAGAAAATCAACCGTTAACTATGAGCGTTAATATGTCCCACAAACTCTTAGGTCAAGTGAATTTAGTCACCGAGATTAAACAAATTTTGCAGACTCTTAAAATTGAACCAAGTAGTTTAAAATTAGAGGTTACAGAAAGGGCAATCATGGAAAATAGCGCCCCGGAAGCTAATACTTTGGAGAAGTTAAAAAGTTTGGGAATTAAACTTTCAATCGATGATTTCGGGACAGGTTATTCTTGTTTAGAGCGTTTACATCAGTTACCGATTGACACCTTAAAAATCGATCGCTCTTTCGTGAGTAGAATGCTCCAAGATCCTCAAAACTGGCAAATTATTAAGAGTATTATTACCCTCGCTCATAATTTAAATATGGACGCGATCGCTGAAGGAATCGAAACCGCTACCGAATTAGCTGAGTTGCGATCCCTTGCTGCCGAATATGGACAAGGTTACTTTTTCTCTCAACCTCTCTCCCACCAAAAGGCAGAAGCTTTACTCAAACAACAATTACGATGGTAGTAATTATTTATTCACGCTCCTCCTAATTATTTACGCTTAATTCTAGTTTTCAATTTGAACTAGAATCTTAATTAATTTTAGCTTCTATTTATTAGCAAAAATCAAATGGAAACTCAACGGATTATTGGTTTAACAGGTGGAATTGCTACAGGCAAAACAACTGTCTCAAATTATCTCGCCGATCGCTATAATCTTTTAGTATTAGATGCGGATCTTTATGCTAGAGAAGCAGTCGAACCCAACTCTTTAATTTTAACAGAAATTGTCCAACACTACAGCCCAAAAATTCTTTTAGCCAACGGTGAACTAAATCGCCCAGCTTTAGCAAAAATTATCTTTAATAATCCTCAAGAACGTAATTGGATCGAACAAAAAATTCATCCTTACGTGCGTCAGCGAATTGAAACCCAAATTAGTAACTTTTCTGGTTATCTAGCCGTCTTAGCCATTCCCTTATTATTTGAAGCTAAAATGACTGACTTATGTAACGAAATTTGGGTAGTTACTTGCTACTACCAACAGCAAATTGAACGGCTAATCCAACGCAATAAATTAACTTTTGCACAAGCACAAACTCGCATCAATAGTCAAATGCTTCTAGCCGAAAAAGTAGCTGCTGCTGACGTAGTTTTAGACAATACCTCAACTCGAAATTATTTATATCAACAAATTGATGCTCAATTATGATATAATTCCTTTACTTTTAGTTTCCTAAATAATCAGGCAATAAATGTATTTTTTGCAGGACACTAATATCAGATTACCAATCAGTATCGAAATTGTGCGCTCAACTCCGACACAACTTTTGCTGAGAATTCGCCCAATTTGGTTGTGGTTAGTGGGTATTTTTGTAGCGATCGCGGGATTATATCTAATTATTTCCTATCGTTATGAAGTCGAGCAACTTTGGTTACTTTATTTACTGTTAGCTGGTTGGTTGGGTTTAACTTTTCTTTTCCTACTCTCCAGCGAAGTTATTACCTGTCGCTTGGATAAAGTTTTAGGGATAATGACTCTTAAACGAGAAACTTTGCTAGGAAGTAAAGTTACTAAATACCCACTTTGGGAAATTAGCCAAGTCGGGATAGATAAGTTAGTTTCTTCTTATCGAGTCGTAATTTTATTTGATAACGGCAATTATGTTGCCCTTCCTAGCTATTATAGCACCGAGAAAAAAACAAAACAAAATGCTGTTCTCTCGATGGCTAAGTTTCTTCAGGTAAAAGCTTTGTTCGACTTATCTTTATCAGTTAAGTCATAAGTAAGTCTCTTAATTAACTCACCTTAATTGCTTAAGTTGTCGTCGTTGCCATTATTTCATCAAACTTGTCTCTCCCTGCTTGATAATCTTTACTTTCGTAGCCTAAAACATTATGCACAATCCATTTTTTGGGATATCCATCTTTGAGTAACAAAGAAATTCCTCGTTGCAAAATTTTCTCTTTGTCTAAAAACTTATTTGTAAACCATTCACTGGCTTTCGCAAAAGCAGTTTTATCATTTTCAGTATGATAGTCAACAAAAATTGCCCCTAACAATGGTTTAAAAGGTTGAGCGGGAATGACCTCATCTCCTAGCTTCAGAACAGTTAAATCTTCTTTCTTAAGTTGTGAATTGTACTCGCTAATTTTTTCTTTTTTCAGCAAACTTTTTTGTAAGGAATTTAATCTCTTTTCCTGAACTTCCGGGAGAAGATTGTGCAAGTAATCAGCAACGATTGCTTTTAACAAATAATTTCCTAGTAACTTCAACTGTTTATTGTGAGCAAAACGTTCTGGAATATCTTTTTGATGACGTTCTAACAAAGGTGCAATTAAATTTTTATCGAGCCATTTGCGAGTTTGGAGGTAGCCGCGATCGAGATAAATTGCGCCAACTAAAGCTTTAAAGCAACTTTCAAAAGGATTGTTACTTTTTTGTCGTAGTTGATATCTTTCTTCTTTCAGTGCTAAAAAAGGGTAAGAAGCCCCCAACTCCATTTGAAACCAAAGCTTGGTTAACCGTTCTCCCTCAACGAGTTTATCTCTTAATTTAGCTAGTTTACCAGCTTCTAAGTAAGGACAATTTCGATACAAATAGTCAATGCAAGCGAGATCGAGAATTGCATTACCGAGAAATTCTAAACGTTGGTTATGTTCTTCTGGTTTACCTAGTTGTTCGGCATAAGAGGGATGTGTTAAAGCAAGGCGGAGATAGTCAGTATGTTTAAATTTGATCCCAATTTTACTTTCTACTTGTGACCAGTTCAGTTCCATTTTAATACCATTGATCAAACAAATTGCTTTGGCAGCGATCTTACTTATTAGCTAAAAGTTAAAATCGGTTGAAACCGACTACTGGTAAAAACTTCAGTCTTGGTTATGACTTGAGCTATTAAGCAGAAATTTTTGACAATTCCTTCTGGTCGTAGTTGTAATTTACACAATTGATTTTAGTTAAGAACAGAAGGCTGTTGCTGATAATTATATCAAGCTTGTTGACCCGATTGACGATCGCCCTTCTCCCCAACCTCAATTGATGGCGATCGCAAATCTTCGACTAATTCTTGAATTTCTGGGGGTGGTGGGGGCGTAAGCCGAGAAACGACGAGTGTTACAACCAAGTTAATCATCATCCCCAAAGTGCCAATTCCTTCGGCAGAAACGCCAAAAAACCAAGTTGGCATGGCAAAAAACTTGACCCCGATAATGTAAAATGCGGTGAAAGCCAAGCCGACAATCATTCCGGCGATCGCACCTTCTTTATTAGTTCGCTTGTCAAAAACTCCCAAAACAATTGCGGGGAAGAAACTTGCTGCGGCTAAACCAAAGGCAAATGCCACAACTTGTCCGACAAATCCGGGCGGATTAATCCCGAAATAACCTGCAAAGACTACGCCTAAACCGATCGCGGCACGACCGACAAATAAGCGTTGTTTTTCTGAGGCATCGGGGGCGATAATGCGATAATAGACATCGTGGGCGATCGCGCTGGAAATTACTAACAACAAGCCGCTAGCGGTGGATAAGGCGGCGGCTAAACCTCCGGCGGCAACTAAAGCGATTACCCAAGGGGCAAGTTTAGCGACTTCGGGGGTGGAAAGAACAATAATATCGCGATCGATGATAATTTCGTTGGTTCCTTCGTCGGGTGTCAATTCTAAACGCCCGTCGTTGTTTTTGTCGTCAAATTCTAACAACCCTGTGGTTTCCCATTTATTCACCCAGTCTAACTGACGTACTTCTGCAATCGGGCGATCGTGAAGCGAATTAATTAAGTTATAACGCGCAAACATCGACAAAGCTGGGGCGCTAGTATACAAAATTGCGATAAATAACAGCGCCCAACCTGCGGAAAATCTTGCCGCTCTCACGTTCGGAACCGTATAAAAACGGACGATTACATGAGGTAAACCCGCCGTCCCAATCATTAAAGCTAAAGTAATAAAAAGTACGTCCAACATTGATTTGTTGGTGAAAGGTTGGGTATATTCAGCAAAACCGAGGTCAGTTTGAATTAAATCGATTTTGTCAGCAATGTCGCTAAAAGTGAAAGCTAACTGAGGAATGGGAATATCTGTCAGTAACAGCGAAAGCGCGATCGCCGGAATTAAATAAGCGACAATCAAAACACAATATTGCGCTACTTGCGTCCAAGTAATGCCTTTCATCCCACCTAAAACGGCGAAAAAGGCAACAATTACCATCCCGATAATTACGCCTGTATTAATATCAACTTGGAGAAAGCGACTAAACACAATCCCCACACCGCGCATTTGTCCAGCGATATAAGTTAGCGAGACAAAAATTGCGGCGACAACTGCCACCAAACGAGCAAAATTAGAATAGTAGCGATCGCCAACAAAATCTGGTACTGTATACTTCCCAAATTTGCGTAAATAAGGAGCTAACAATAACGCCAGTAACACATAACCGCCAGTCCAACCCATCAAATAAATTGAACCATCAAAGCCCAAAAACGAGATTAATCCCGCCATCGAAATAAACGAAGCTGCGGACATCCAATCAGCCGCCGTTGCTGCACCGTTAGCAATTGAAGGTACTCCTTGTCCAGCAACAAAAAAGCCTTTACTATCTTTAACTCTCGCTGCCCAACCGATATAAATATAAAGAATAAAGGACAGCCCGACAAAAATTCCTGTCCAAATTTCTACTGCCGACATATTTCTCCTTATCTTTTAATTCCGTATTTACGGTCTAATTTATCCATTGCGAAAGCGTAGACAAAAATTAAGATTACGAAAACATAAATTGACCCTTGTTGAGCAATCCAAAACCCTAAAGGTACGCCACCTAAACGGAGTGCATTTAACGGTTCGGCTAATAAAATACCCAGGACAATAGATACTAATCCCCAAATGATTAAAAGATTTCTAATTAAGGCAATATTTTCTCGCCAGTAGGCTTGGCGATCTGGTGAATTTTGATTCATAGAAAAAGCCAATTTATTTGCTTGAGTAGTGCTTATTCTACGGTAATTTGGAATAGTAATTAAGTTAAGAATTTATAAGTTTAGCTGGGATTTGTCAGTAAACCAAATTTCCCTTGGGAAGTCTAAAAAAAGTGCTGTCAGGGAGCAAGATGCTCCCACTACCTCAGCTTTTTAGCTAAACTTGTAAACTTTCTTGCTGCAAAACTCGATTTAGTTTCCCGCTACGATATCCTTCTAAATCCAGGGTGACAAACAGAAATCCGTATTCTTGAAACACCGAGACTAAATTTTGTAAGTCGGTACTATTGACAAAATCAGCTATTTGTGCTGGTGGCAATTCGATCCGCGCCGTATCTTTTTCGGAACGAACCCGGATGTTGTTCCAGCCGAGTTGACGCAGATATACCTCAGCCCGTCCCACTCGTTGCAGTTTCGCGACGGTAATTTCTTCGCCGTAGGGAAAGCGGGAACTCAAACAAGGTTGGGCGGGTTTTTCCCACCAAGGAAGTCCGAGTTGTTGCGAAAGTTGCCGAACTTCGCTTTTGGTAATTCCGATTTCGGCTAAGGGAGAGATTGCGCCGCGTTCTTTGGCGGCTTGGATACCGGGGCGATAATCTTGTAAATCGTCCGCATTAACCCCGTCGATGACATAAGGATAACCTCTTTCTTGGGCGAGAGGTTTGAGGGTGTCGTGAAGTTCGCTTTTACAGAAATAGCAGCGATTGACGGGGTTGGAGGTATAGTTGGGATTATCCATTTCCCCGGTAGTGACAATTTCGTGGTTAATGCCGATGTAAGCTGCTTGCAGTTTCGCATCTTCAAGTTCTTCGGGTAAGAGGGAAGGAGAAATTGCAGTAATGGCGATCGCGCGATCTCCGAGAAGATCATAAGCTACTTTCGCCACCAAGGTACTATCCACTCCTCCAGAATAGGCGATTAAAGCCTGCTCCATTTCGGCAAATAATTTTTTTAGTCGAGTGAGTTTTTCTGCTAATAGTGTTGTTTCTACGTTCATAAAAATTATTTTACAGTTATCAGTTCCTAATCCTAAATTCTAAATTCTAACCACCAAAAGAGGAGTGTTGGGAGTATTGGGAGTTTTGGGGGTTTTGGGGGTTTTGGAAGTATTACGAATTAGCGATGGCTGCGCCGACAGAGGCGGTACGCTACGCCGACAAGAGTGGTACATTTGAGCAACATCAATTCCCCCAATTCCTCCAATTCCTCCAATTCCTCCAATTCCTCCAATTCCTCC
>JAWQFW010000222.1:0-8983 GCA_035968095.1 Oscillatoria sp. PMC 1068.18 | reverse complement strand
TTTCTAAACTTAGTTTTTACTTCTTAAACAGCAACAAATTAGATAATTAAATTTTGCTAATTTTCGCAAAAACAAGCATTAATTAACTAAATCACTAATAATTTAGTCTTGCTAATTAGACCTTGACAATAATCGTAATTTGTGATTTGAAAAGCCGCAACTAGGTTCGTTTTAACAATCTGCGGCGATCAAAGACCGTATATTTACCGAGGTTAGCTCAAAATTTATTGAGTCCATTTGTAGCAGTCGAGCCAAATTTGTTTCAGAATTTAAAGAATAAACTCTAGTTTGCCTAACCTATTTTCCTAATTAAGCTATGTCATTTATCTCAACGGAACAAACATCCTCAAGCCAAGCCAAAACTTGGATTTGGAAAGGATACCCCATCAGCTATCAAACTCAAGGTAAAACAGGTCCGGCGGTAGTTTTAGTACATGGCTTCGGTGCATCCTGGGGACATTGGCGGAAGAATATTCCCATTTTAGGAGAAACTTGTCGCTGTTACGCGATCGACCTCATCGGCTTTGGAGCATCAGCCAAACCAACTCCGGATCTAGAAATCGAGTATACCTTTGAAACTTGGGGACAGCAAGTAGCTGATTTTTGTCGCGAAATCGTTGGGACTCCTGCATTTTTAGTGGGTAACTCAATTGGCTGTATCGTCGCGATGCAAGCCGCAGTAGATAACCCAGAGATTGCTTTAGGAGTCGCTTCCATCAACTTTTCTCTAAGATTACTCCACGATCGCAAACAAGCCCAACTTCCTTGGTATCGACGTTGGGGCGCACCAATGATGCAAAAAATTTTAGCAAATAAACTAATTGGTAACTTCTTCTTTCAGCAATTAGCCAAACCAAAAGTCGTCCGCAAAATCTTACTTCAAGCTTATCGCCGTTCCGAAGCCGTCACCGATGAACTAATCGAAATTATCATGAAACCCGCCGCCGATTTAGGTGCAGCCGAAGTATTTCTCGCGTTTACTCGCTATTCTTCTGGACCTTTACCAGAAGATTTACTCCCAAAACTGCCTTGTCCGGCGATTATTCTTTGGGGAACAGAAGACCCTTGGGAACCCCTTGCTTTAGCGCAAGAATTCGCCAAAATTCCTCCGGTAGAAAAGTTTATCCCTCTCGAAGGTTTAGGTCACTGTCCCCAAGACGAAGCCCCAGAAATAGTCAATCCCATTTTACAAGAGTGGATTTGGGAACAGACCCCTGATCGAGCAACTTAATAACTATTCAATCGATTGTAGTCAGATTGTCTGTTCAGCCAATCTTGACCAAGTTGAACTGTGACATCAGAAGCCAAAGATCCGGTACTTTCGACTCGTACTTCCCCAAAACCAAGATCCGCGCGAATTGCCGAGGCAGCACTTTCATCTCCTCCTTGAGCAATAATACGAGTAACGCTCAAAGTATCTTCCCAAGTATCGTCAACCACATAAACATTTCGATAACCTGCGGCTTGGAGATAATTTTTCATCGCAGCGATCGCTCTCGGAGATCCCGTGCTATCTTGAATCGCCACACTTAAATAAGCTGGGTCAGTAGTTTCGACGTTACTATAACCTTGGTCAAAATGTTTTGCCATCATCTCGCGAATCGGACGACGATAAGGTACCCAATAGCTTTCCTCATTTTTCCCGTCGTTATTAAAATTGCCAGGAACCATCAACATTTGCATTTTTTCGCGATCGGTTTCCGTCGCAAATCCAGCAAGAGCAACAATTTCTTCGATACTTAAATTAGTGTCGATATTATCTTGAATAACTTTAATAATTTTCGGGACTCGCCCGACTGTTGCCGGATTAAGAGTTTGTTCCACCAGCGATCGCATCAGCATTTGTTGACGCTGTACTCGTCCGATATCGCCTAATCTGTCATAGCGAAAGCGCAAAAACTGCATCGCTTTCTCACCGTCAAGATGCTGTTCACCTTGCTTGAGATTGATATAAAGATGTTGGCTATCGTCCTGATACTTCATATCGTGAGGTACATACACCGTTACCCCACCCAGAGCATCAATTAATTTTTCCACACCTTGGACATTAACTCGAATATAGCGATCGATCGGCACATCTTCGAGTAAATTACTAATCGATTTTGCAGCTAAAGCTGGTCCACCATAATAGTTAGCCGCATTAATTTTGGTTGTACCATGTCCTTCGATTTCAGCACGGGTATCGCGAGGAATCGAAAGTAAAGTCAGTTTTTCGTCTTCAGGATCGAACCTTAGCAAAAGCATGGTATCAGAAAGACCTTCAAAAGAGTTAACTAAGGCGTGGTAGCCCACATCTTCTGAAGCTTCATCCACATCTGAGGTGAGAACCTTCGTTCCCAAGATTAAAATATTGACTGGTCTAGTTAGTTCTGGGAGACGAAAACTTTGGCGCGAAATTGCTTCACTACCAAAAACTGCTTCTTCTTCAGGAGAAAGCTCTGTTTGGAGCAATGGTGTCGAGTTTAGCGATACCGCCAAAATTGCACCCGCCGTGGCTGAAAGCATGGCTACTCCAGTCAATCCTAGCCAAATTCCCAGCCAGCGTCCCTTCTTTGCCTTCTGGGGCGTTTTTTGCAGTTTTTTAGTCGTTGTCCGGGGGCGTTTCCCCTGAGCTTGAGGGCGTTTTTCACGAGTTTTTCGAGCAGGCACTGGCTTCCTCACACACAAAAATCAGTGGTTTAATAGTTTTGGCAATTAGCAATTTCCTAATTGCTCTAGGACACTCATACCAATTTTCTGCCAATCTTGTTGAAGATCCGGCAAATGGTTAGATAAAAATAGAATCAGGACTTCGTAGTCGAGCTTTTACTTACAGTTACCTTCCCAATTTGAGAAGATATCATGATTAAAGAGAATTTTACCGTCGATTATTTAACTATCTAGTTTTTCTTGCTACTTGAGCAAGGGAGATTTTCTCCAGGAACTTCCTGACTAAAGTTTAAGACGGGAGATCTTTGCTGAAGGTTGCTTCTGCTACCTGACTAAATCCAGGTAAGCGTAATGATTTTCTCTGCCATAAACGTACCATAAGGAAGAGACACCCTAGGAAATAACCAGAACTCAGGAGACTGTTGAGAAAGAGGAGGCGAAAGGCAAATACTTCTGTGGTTTGTGCTGCCCCAATCAATAATAAACTGTATCCTAGCAGCCAACCTAATGCTAATGTAACGGATAAGCGACTTACAGCTTTTTGCTGACGGCTGCCTTGACGTTTGTACAGCGTCCAGAGCGCTGGGAAAAAGCCTAATACTGGCACTAGGTAAAAATATAATTGCCAATGATTAAGGTTTTTTTCTTGAAAACGGTCAAGGTTTTCCATTGCTGTTGTCGCCTATTATTTATGATCAGTTTAACAAGTTTGAGCTAGTAAATTGATTAATCGCGATCGCTGGCTCAATTTCTAGTTTGGCTGTAGTTTACCAAGATTTTTACTTGATTAGCTAAAAGTTGACGATGAAACCTTCTCCAAAATCTCTCACGGCTATTGTTCTCGCTGGAGGACAAAGTTCGCGGATGGGTACTGATAAGGCTTTGCTGACTATTGATAATGTAACTCTGTTGTCTCGGATTTGTCAGCTTGCTCAAGTTTGTACTGACCGCGTCTTGGTGGTGACACCTTGGGTAGAAAAGTATCAACAAATTGTTCCTGCTGGTTGTCGGTTGATTCAAGAGGTGTCATTACCTGGTGAAACTGAATCTCATGGAGCTTTGGTCGGTTTTGCTCAGGGTTTGGCTGCGGTTGAAACTGATTGGGTTCTTTTGCTGGCTTGTGATTTACCTTGTTTACCTCAGTCAGAGTTGCTTAAATGGGTTGATTTCTTGGATACGGTGTCTGACAATGCTGTAGCTGTTTTACCTCGACATCCTCAAGTTTGGGAACCTTTGGCTGGTTTTTATCGTCGCTCTTGTTTACCGCAAATCAATGAATTTGTTAAGGAAGGCGGTAGGTCGTTTCAAAAGTGGTTAGCAGCAAATTTTGTGGAGGAATTGCCTGTTACCGATGCGAAAATGTTGTTGAATTGCAATACACCTGCTGACTTGCAAGTAGCTAGATCTCTAAATGTCTGATTCGGAAGTTTTCTTACCCCAAATTACTGCTGATGGCTCTTTGACTTTCTTTTCCCCTGAATTTCAGGAATCTTTTCACTCTCGTGCTGGTGCAAAATGGGAAGCAGAAAACAAATTTATAGAGCCTTGTCAACTGGGTAAAAAAGCTCAGGAGCAAGAAAGATTACGAATTTTAGATATCTGTTACGGTTTAGGCTATAATTCAGCCTCAGCTTTAGCGAAAATTTGGCAAATAAATCCTAATTGTCAAGTAGAATTAATTGCTTTAGAACTAGATCGGCGAGTTCCTCAAACAGCGATCGCGCAACAACTACTTTCCCACTGGAATTCACCTATTCCTGAATTACTTAGTCAATTAGCCACAAGTTATCAGTTAAAAACACCTTTATTACAAGCAAAATTAATGATCTCCGATGCTAGATCAATTGTTAAATCTTTAGCTCAATCGGGTTTCCAAGCAGATGCAATTTTTCTCGACCCCTTTTCACCACCAAAGTGTCCCCAACTCTGGACAGTGGAATTTCTGGCGTTAGTTAGTCAATGTTTGAAACCCACGGGAAGACTTGCTACTTATTCTTGTGCTGCATCAGTAAGAACTGCTTTGCTTTTAGCTGGCTTGGAAATTGCTTCGACGGTAGCTGTAGGAAGAAATTCACCGGGTACAGTTGCTAGTTTTACTCTCCAAGATCTACCTTCACTATCAGTACGAGAACAGGAACATCTCCAAACTCGTGCCTCAATTCCCTATCGAGATCCAAGTTTAACAGATTCAGCAACAGCGATCGCCCAGCGCCGTCAGGAAGAACAAGCATTTTCTGACAAAGAACCTACTTCTCACTGGAAAAAACGTTGGTTTGGTTATAGTTAGCTAAACTACGAAAAAAGTCAAATAAGTAATATTTCTTATTCATTTAGGTAGATGAACAAAATGATTTTTTTACTCTTAACTGAGAAAGGAGGATTTTTTGACAATCTTTAAGCGTTTGTAAGTTCTAAGTTATTCAGCAAAATTAAGAAAATTTTAATCTTCTTAGTTGTGAAGACGAAAATTTCCGTAAAAAACCTGATTACAAACTGAGATATTTTTGGGGATAATTTAAAGAGCGATTTGCATTTTTTTTATTATGAGTAATTTATCGGTAGCTTCCTTATTTAATCCTTTATTGAATGGTAACGAACCTAAGATTCACAAAGCTCAATCAGCCAAAATATTGATCGTAGACGATCGCGCCTACAGTCGAATGACTGCGGTAGCAATGCTCTCAGCCGAAGATTACGAAATCGTTGAAGCAGAAAGCGGTACAAAGGCAATCGAAGCAGCAATTAACTCGCATCCAGATTTGATCTTACTGGATTTGATGATGCCACAGATGGATGGAATCGACGTTTGTCGTGAATTGAAGCAAAACGAACAAACCCAAGCAATTCCGGTGATTTTAACAACTGTAAGCCAAGAGCGGCGCTCTCGCCAAAGTGCTTTAGACGCAGGAGCAGATGATGTTTTGGCTAAACCCTTAGATCGTCTGCAACTGTTAGCACGTACAAAAACTCTGATCGATCAAAAACGGCTCAAAGAAGATTTGAGCGAAACAGAACAAGTGTTATTCTCGATCGCCAGAGCAATTGAAAATCGCGACTCACAAACCTCCTCTTTAGAAGATTCCTGCGCGAAGTTAACCGCCCTAGCTCAAGGTTTTGGCAAGTTTTTGCAATTGAGTCGAGAGGATATTCAGAATTTGATGTCCGCCGCTCAACTTCACGATATCGGCAAAGTAGCCATTCCTGACTCGGTACTACTTAAACAAGGCGAATTGACTCCTGAAGAACGAGAGATCGTTAAACAGCACGTTTTAATCGGCGAACAAATTTGCCAGCCTTTACGCAACTTGCGAGGAGTGCTACCAATTATTCGCCATCACCACGAACGTTGGGACGGTAGCGGTTATCCTGATAACTTGGTAGGAAATGAGATTCCTTGGTTAGCTCAAGTATTTCAAATCATTGATATTTATGATGCTCTAACTCGGAAACGCTCTTATAAAAAGACTTACACTTCCGCACAAGCTTTAGAAATTATCACTGAGGAAACCCGCAACGGTTGGCGCAATCCTGTCTTGACAGAAAAGTTTAAGTCGTTTATTGAAAGCCAAGAGCAACCAGACAACTGCTCTACCTGCTCCAGCCATCTTACTTTGGTTTCTGAGTTGCAGCCCGGTTTGATTGCTTAGAAAACAAACACTGTACTGATTATTTTTACTGAGACGAGATTCTCAACTAAGCGTTTCCCGAAAACCTCTGATTAAGGTATATTGATTTTAGGTCACTGACCTTTAGGGCGTGAGGAAACGAGTCTTAGGTAACTCCGCCACCTAGAAAACGTCGAAGAAACTGACAAGAAAGGTAATGGTAGCGGTAGCAATTTTGGCAGCAGGACGCGGGACAAGAATGAAATCTGACTTGCCCAAGGTCTTACATTCTTTAGGTGGGCGATCGCTGGTCGAATGCGCCCTGAACAGTTGTTTACTTGTCAATCCGGAAAAACGTTTGGTAATTGTTGGTTATCAAGCAGAACAAGTTAAACAGGCGCTGACTCATTTTGACAATCTTGAATTTGTCGAGCAAACTGAACAATTAGGGACGGGTCATGCGATTCAACAACTTCTTCCTCATTTAAAGGACTATACAGGCGATCTTTTGGTTCTTAACGGTGATGTACCTTTGTTGCGCCCAGAAACTTTGGCAAAACTGATCGCGGCTCACAAAGATCATCAAAATGCCGCAACTCTCCTCACGGCTCAATTACCCAATCCTCAAGGCTACGGAAGAGTTTTTTGTGATGGCAAAAATCGGGTCAAACAAATTGTCGAACATCGAGACTGTACTGATGCTCAAAAGCAAAATCGCCGCGTTAATGCCGGGGTTTACTGTTTCAGTTGGGAAAAGTTAGCACCAGTGCTACCCAAATTGGAGGCTGAGAATGACCAGCAGGAATATTATTTAACTGATGTGGTTAAGTATCTCAAGCCTGTGATGGCGGTTGATGTGGAAGATTACCAGGAAATTAGTGGAATCAACGATCGCAAACAGTTGGCAGCCGCTTATGATATTTTGCAGATGCGGGTTAAGGATGCTTGGATGGCAGCCGGGGTGACGATGATTGACCCTGATAGTATCACGATCGATGATACTGTTCAGCTTGAACCAGATGTAATTATTGAACCGCAAACTCACTTACGTGGAAATACGGTGATTGGTTCTGGGAGTCGCATTGGTCCGGGTAGCTTGATTGAGAATAGTCAGATTGCAGAAAACGTCACGGTACTGTATTCGGTAGTTACAGACAGTGAAGTGGAAGCAGGTACGCGCATCGGTCCCTACGCACATTTACGTGGTCATGTCAAGGTTGGAGAAGCTTGTCGCATCGGTAATTTTGTCGAATTGAAAAAGACGACTCTCGGACAAAAGACGAATGTTGCACATTTGTCTTATTTAGGAGATGCTACGCTGGGATCTGGTGTGAATATCGGTGCTGGGACGATTACAGCTAACTATGATGGGGTAAATAAGCATCCCACTCAGATTGGGAATAATAGTAAAACAGGGTCGAATAGTGTTTTAGTTGCTCCTGTTACTTTGGGAGAAGGTGTTACGATCGCCGCAGGTTCGATTATAACTGAAGATGTCCCGGATGATGCTTTGGCGATCGCGCGATCGCGTCAATTCATCAAGAAAGGTTGGCGCTTAAAGGAAAAATAACTCATCAAGACTACAAAAGTTTGGTTAGCTTTTGTAGTCTTCAAATGAAACAGAAACAACTTCAGCTAATTTTTCTGACGACCAAGATTCTATTTCCGGGCAAGCTAGAAGTTGCACTAAAGTATGAGTAAGCTGACGAAAAATATGTGGAGAAGATCCAAAAACTCCATGAGCAGCACAGTTAAACTCAAGTAAACCTCCTGGAAGCAGTTTCTCTGCACCAACCACACCCTCAAGCACGCTGGTAGCATACTCTAACGGTAAACCTGGGTAAACTCGATCGATTTTAGCCGCTAAAGCCCATTCGAGCTTTTCTTCCTCTAAATCTGATTTTACGCGATCGCCCACAGATACCACTACCCGCAGTTGCTCCCAGTATCCACCTTTACCAACTTGTAATGACCCATCTTCATTCAGCCCTAATAATAGCTTTCCTGAATCAAGCTGCGGATAATGTGTAGCTCCTAAAAGTCCATAATAAGCCCGACCTGCTGCTGGTACGATTAACTCAAGGGCTACTTTACACCTCTTTGTATCCAGATTGAAAGGGAGAATTTGAGATTCTACTTCAGTTTGGAGAACTTCACTCAAAGGATAGTATAAATTAGGAAATTTACCTAACCAAATACGCGCTTGTCGATGACGATTTAACTGTAGTGTAATCATTTTATTTTTCAATCCCCCAAGCACTAAACCAGCTTTGGTTAAATCTTTCTGGAAAAGTCTTAATTATTTCAGGATGATAAAGGCTGAAATTCGATACTTGATAAAAGTTTAAAGCGGCTTGATGTGCTTCGTAGTAAGATAGTCCACTAGCCATAAATTCTGCTTCTTTCAATTCATGATAGTAAAAACTCAGGTCGGCTCCAAAAATTTCTTCTCCTGTTGCTAAAGCATTTCTCAACCTGTCAAGCATAGCTACATTTTCGGGAAATTCCCCCGGAAATTCTTCAAATTTACTTAAATGCTCTTCCAAAATTCTTAGTTTTTCTGCTGAAACAACATCTACCCTACCTGTTAAATCACCTAACACTGTGTTTAGTTTTAACCATTATCAAATTTTAGCACTTAAGAATTGTATCCAATCGCCTCTCCACAAACACTAAAAAAGCGCCCCCTAAAAAGGAGGCACTTTTTGATTTAAGCTTTAGCTAAACTT
>JAWQFW010000221.1:0-9006 GCA_035968095.1 Oscillatoria sp. PMC 1068.18 | reverse complement strand
ACACTAAATAGGTCATATTTTTAGTATAGTTATGTCATTCTGAGCATTTCAAGATTATTTTTGGCGCTCAAAATGACATAACTATCGGATAAATCCAGTTAGAATTCGCCAGCTAAAGCAGCGTCACAGCGATCGCAGATTTCGGGATTTTCGGGAATTGTTCCTACTGTGGGAGAATAATTCCAGCAGCGATCGCATTTCTCTCCTGCTGCTTTCACAACTCCCACACTAACCTGATCTGATTCACTGCTAAATTCGGCTGCTTTGATTCCTGCTGGAGAATCTACCAATTCTACTTGGGAAGCCAGGAATAAATAGCGCAACCTATCCACTTGATTTAACTCATTTTCATCAGCAGAAATTTCTGCTTCTACTACTTGAGTTTCTTCCTCAAGCGGAGCAACACTTTCTACCTCTTTCTTCGTCAATTGAGGCTGTTTAATTTTGCTCTTAATTAACGAATTTGAGCCTAAATATTCCTCTTGGAATTTTCGATAACTCAACACTAACTCTTGACGTTGTTTCGCCGGAAGTACGTGATTCCAAACAAACCAACTTGTCCAACCAATGCCAATTAGTTGAAAGAATGGTTCCACTGTGGGAATCTCGTTAATTGCATTCAGCAAAGCTAACACTAATTTTACTGTTATTAGTGCTGCGCCAATTAAAGCTACTGTCACCAAAGGACGTTGATATTCTTGGAAAAAGCCCTGGAGATATTGCGAGACATTGGCGACATAACCCAGAACTTTTTGCCAAGATTGCTTGACATTCGCTTCATTTTGTGCTTCTTGATTTTCGGTTGTCGGTAAAGATAGCGATGTTTCTTGGTGGTGGTGAACTCGCAAGCGCACCTCTTCGCTTTGATTCAGGCGATCCAAATGCGATCGCAAATCTGCATCGGGAACGTAAAGCAAAACTTTCGCATCCAGAGACGAACCGATCGCCTTTTCGCTTCTCGCTTTCTCCAATACCTTATTCACCTCGCCACGAATCTCGCGATATTTTGCCCAGGAAGCTGCTAATTCGGGATTTTCCCACTCAGCTTCCATTTTTACCCATCCAGACTGGAAGACGGACTCGTGAGCAGTCTTGTAGGGCAAAGATTGCCAGATATCCTCCGCCATGTGACACAGCACTGGAGCGATCGCCCGCGCCAAATTTTCCAGCGCGAGACTCATCACCGTTTGACAACTACGTCGTCGAGGTGAATTAAGATCGGAAATATACAAACGATCTTTCGCGATATCCAAATAGAAATTCGACAAATCTACGACACAGAAATTCTGCACAGTTTGGAAGAAACGAAAGAATTGATAATTTTCAAACGCCTCAGTAACATCAGCAAAAACTTCCGTCATCCGGTGCAACATATACTTATCCAAATCCGGCAAATCTGCATAAGCAATTGCATCTTTTGCGGGATCGAAATCGTGCAAATTTCCAATTAAAAATCGCGCGGTATTGCGAATTTTCCGATAAACATCCGATAACTGTTTGAGAATATTTTGTCCCAAAGGAACATCCGAAGCATAATCAACAGAAGACACCCATAATCTCAGGACATCCGCACCATAACTCGGCTCTTTCTGCTGATTTTTCCCACCTTCAATAACCGTCACCGGATCGACAGTATTCCCCAAAGACTTACTCATCTTGCGTCCTTTTTCATCCAAGACGAAACCATGAGTCAAAACAGTCTGATAAGGTGCAACATTATTCGTCGCAACCGAAGTTAATAAACTCGATTGGAACCAACCGCGATGTTGATCTGAACCTTCCAAATAAATATCCGCCGGATACTTTAAATTATCGCGTCCTTGAGCCACTGCTGCCCAAGAAGAACCGGAATCGAACCAAACATCCATTGTATCGGTTCCCTTGCGGTATTGCTTCCCATTGTTGCGGTAACTTTCTGGTAGTAATTCTTCAACCGATAATTCCCACCAAGCATCCGAACCTTTTTCAGCAAAAATAGCTTGAATATGCGCGATTGTCGCTTCATTTAAAAGAGGTTCATTCGTTTCCTCATCATAGAAAACCGGAATCGGGACACCCCAACTACGTTGACGAGAAATACACCAATCCGAGCGATCGCCAACCATCGGGGTAATGCGATTTTCGCCTTGAGGTGGAATCCATTCTACCTCAGAAATTGCGTTCAAAGCTGCTTCCCGGAAACCCGACACTGAAGCAAACCATTGTTCTGTAGCCCGGAAAATCGTCGGTTTCTTCGTTCTCCAATCGTAAGGATACTTATGCAAATAAGCTTCTTCCTTCAACAAAGAATTAGCTTCGATTAAAGCATTAATAATCGCCTCATTCGCATCCTTGAGAACATTTAAACCAGCAAACTGTCCCGCTTCCTCAGTAAAATTACCATACCCATCCACCGGACACAAAATCGGTAAATTGTAACGCTTACCAACAAGATAATCTTCTTGACCGTGACCTGGGGCAGTATGGACCAAACCCGTACCCGACTCCGTAGTGATATAATCGCCACCGATGACCACCTCACTAACGCGATCGCACAACGGATGTTGATACTGACAACCTTCCAACTCCTTCCCTTGCATTGTCGCCTTCACCGTCAGCGAAGTCCCGAAAGTCTCAGCTAACTTTTCCACCAAATCAGCAGCCACAAGCAAGTATTTCTGGGGAATTTCCGTCCCCACTTGCACCACAGCATAATTCAGTTCCGGATTCACAGCCACAGCCAAATTTCCGGGTAAAGTCCAAGGAGTCGTCGTCCAAATGGCGATCGCCAAATCCGGCATAAACTCTGCTAACTTATCTTTAACCCCAGGTGCAGCCTCAGTCATCCGAAAAGCCACATAAATACTGCGCGAAGTATGTCCCTCCGGATACTCCAACTCCGCTTCAGCCAAAGCCGTTTGCGAACTCGGACTCCAATGCACAGGCTTCAAACCACGATAAATATAACCCTTCAGCGCCATTTCGCCAAAAACACCAATTTGCGCCGCCTCATATTCCGGTTTCAGAGTCAAATAAGGATTATCCCACTCACCCCAAACCCCACAACGCTTAAATTGCTTCCGTTGTACCTCCATTGCTTCCAACGCAAAATCACGGGCTTTTTGACGCAACTGCAAAGGAGTAATATTTTTCCGTTCCTCAGACTTTAAAGTTTGTAATACCTTCAGTTCAATCGGTAAACCGTGACAGTCCCAACCAGGAACATAACGCACCTTATAACCGCGTAGTAGCTTGTACTTGTTAATAATGTCTTTAAGAATTTTATTCAGAGTCGTCCCCATGTGAATCGGACCATTCGCATAAGGAGGTCCATCATGCAGGACAAAAATCTCACCAGGATTTTCCTGCGACAGATGTTCGTAAATAGCTTTTTCTGACCAAAACTGTTGCAGTTCCGGTTCGCGTTTCACAGAATTTGCCCGCATACTAAAGTCAGTTTGGGGCAGATTTACGGTTTCTTTATAGCTTTTTTTTGATGCTGTCACAGTCTATATTCTGAAATCTTAATAAGTTACCATTTAACCGAATAAGTCGCCAAACCAAAAGCAAGTAGCTTTTTGGTGACGACTATCTGGTGATGAGCATTCCACTGCTTCGGAGAATCTCTAGAAACAGGGTAGCATCATTATCTTTAATGCTACCGCTTGAGTGGATTTTAGCTTAGAGAGTGGCAATAATTCTGAGTGCGGAGAAATTTCCGCTCTCCTCAAGCTAATTATTTAAGCTGGATTTTCCGGTTTTGGTTCGGTTTCCGACTCAGTAGTTATTTCCGGAGGAGTTTGACGCATTTGCGGATCTCCTACACCCGGAGGTTCTGCTTTTGGCGCTAATTCTACCTCTGGCGCTATTTCTTCGCTCTCCACATCAGTAGTTTTTGTCGTTGCTTCTGCTTTCGCTGCTTCCACTACCTCGGCTGGGGGTGGTTTGGGTGCAACAATTTCAGGAGTCTCTGACTTTTCCGTTTCTTCTGTTTCCTCTGTTGAAAGATCTTTGTTAATAATTTCTACTTGAGGATAGCGCAAACTTTCTTTGGTAGTAGTTTCGCTGATTTCCTGGGTAACTGTAGTTGTGTCGTTAGTTTCCTCGGTAGGGGTAGTGGTGTCCCTAGTAACTTCTGGCGTTGTTTCCGTAATCAGAGTCGCAGTAGTAGTTTCAGCCTTTGGTTTCTTTTTACCCCAGAAGCGAGTAATCGGCTTGAGGAAACCACCTACCGGGGAAGTTTGGAGATTTTCCTGTACATCGGGGGAAATTTCCGTTTGTTCAGCCGGAGTCGTCAATTCTTTGCGTAATGTCAAGGTTTGCCAACCAAACCAACCCAAAAGCGCCACACCTGCCATTTGACCGAGTAAAACACCACCAGTAATGCGTCCAGCACAGACCCACAAAACTAGAGCGTAGAATAAACCCACACCACTCCAGATAAAATCACTCTTGCGATGGAGTTCGGGGAAAAAGAAAGCCGTAAAGTAGAAACCAAAGCTTCCGAGAGCAACAGCGATCGCTAAAATATATGCCAACATTTTGCCAATTCTCCTCGTTGATGTCTAATTATTATTCTTTCTGTCACTTCCTATACAAATATCAATTTACCGCCAAGTCACCATAATCAGTGAGCAGTTATCAGTTACCAGTGACCAGTTATCAGTTATCAGTGAGCAGTCCCCAATTCCTAATCCCTAATCCCCAATCCCTAATCACAGTCTTAATCTCTTCTTTAGAGAACATTAGAGAAGATCGAGATAACCTGAAATTGTTCATCAAGCAGAGTTCAAGAGACAAATTTTATGACCAAACGAACATTTGGTGTAATTGGTTTAGCAGTAATGGGCGAAAACCTCGCTCTCAACGTCGAAAGTCGTGGTTTCCCGATCGCAGTTTACAACCGTACTGGTGCAAAAACTGAAGCTTTTATGGCGGAAAGAGCGCCAGGTAAGGATGTCAAAGCTGCCTATTCCCTCGAAGAATTTGTCCAAATTCTCGAACGTCCGCGCAAAATCCTCGTCATGGTAAAAGCTGGAAAACCTGTGGATGCAGTCATCCAGCAGCTAAAGCCGCTCTTAGAAGAAGGCGATATGATCATCGACGGTGGGAACTCTCTTTACGACGATACCGAGCGCCGTACCGAAGAATTAGAAGCTACCGGATTAGGTTATGTCGGTATGGGTGTCAGTGGTGGTGAAGAAGGTGCGCTCCACGGACCTTCTTTGATGCCTGGAGGCACTGAAACTGCCTATAAAGAGTTGGAACCTATTCTCACAAAAATCGCTGCTCAGGCTTTCGATGGCGACGGTGCTTGTGTAACTTTTATCGGTCCTGGTGGCGCAGGTCACTACGTGAAAATGGTTCACAATGGGATTGAATATGGCGATATGCAACTCATTGCGGAAGCTTATGATTTAATGAAAAATTGCCTGGGTTTGAGTACCCAGGAGTTGCAAGAAGTTTTCGCTGAGTGGAATACTACAGAGGAGCTAAATTCGTTCCTGATTGAAATTACTGCCGATATTTTCAAGTACATTGACAAAGAAACAAACGAGGCTTTAGTCGAGTCGATTCTCGATTCTGCCGGACAAAAAGGAACGGGACGCTGGACGGTGGTAAGCTCTTTAGAGTTGGGTGTACCAATTCCGACGATTTATGCGGCTGTGAATGCGCGGGTGATTTCGTCTTATAAACACGAACGCGAAGCCGCAGCGAAAGTTCTTTCGGGTCCTACGCCAAAATTTGATGGCGATGTGAAGGCTTGGATTAACAAAATTCGCGATGCTCTGTATTGCTCGAAGATGTGTTCCTATGCTCAAGGAATGGCACTTTTGGCTAAGGCTTCTGAGGAGTTTAACTACAAGTTGGATTTGGCGGAAATTGCCCGAATTTGGAAAGGTGGCTGTATTATTCGCGCTCAATTTTTGGAGAAAATTAAGCAGGCTTACATTGATAACCCGATGTTACCGAATTTGTTGTTAGCGCCGGAGTTTAAGCAATCGATCTTGGATCGTCAAGATGCGTGGCGAGAAGTGTTAACCTTAGCAAATAGTTCGGGAATTGCTGTGCCTGCCTTTAGTTCTTCCTTAGATTATTTTGACGCATATCGGCGCGATCGCCTCCCACAAAATCTCACCCAAGCACAACGCGACTATTTCGGCGCTCATACCTACGAACGTATCGATAAACCAAGGGACAAATTCTTCCATACTGAATGGACTCAAACTGACAAAGAATCTCTGGAAACTGGTAGTACCGATTAAGCGTTTATTTGGCTTAGTGCGTTCGGTAGTTAAAAAAGATCAGCAAAATCATTTTACTAGCTTACCGAACCTAACTCGCTAATAAATTTATGTAGAGACGTTGCCTGCAACGTCTCTACCAGATAATTCTCACGTCTGTACCAGACAATAATATTTAGCAAAGATGCGTGTATGTCAAGGTGAACTAAATTCAGTCCACCTTAATTAATTATCAAGCAGTTACCTTTTGGTCAATTTGCTCAACTTCTGCTGAAGATAATTCTACCTTTGCTGCGGCAACGGAACTCTCAATACTACTCGGTTTACTTGCTCCCGGAATGGGTACAATACAAGGAGATTTTGCTCGCAACCAAGCTAAAACAATTTGATAGACGGAAACGCCTTTTTCTTTCGCTAAATTAGCAATAACAGGTATATCTTCCAGGTTACTATGACGACGACTGCCACCGAGAGGACTCCAGGGGAAAAATGTCAAGTTTTCTTGTTCGCAATATTCCAAAACGCCGTCAAATTCGGGGTTGCGATGCCAGGGGTTATACTGATTTTGGACTGAGACAATTTCAACGAAATCTTGTGCTTGTTTGATTTGTGCGACGGAGAAGTTGGAAACGCCGAGATAGCGAATCATTCCTTGTTCTACGGCTTCTTTGGCAGGAGTAAGGGCGGCTTCGATGCTATAATCTGGGTCTGGTGCGTGATATTGCCAAAGTGTAATCGGCTGCTCACCGCCAAGAGATTCAAAGCTGAGGCGGATTGTCTCGCGGATGTGGTCGGGATTACCGTTGCGAGTCCAACTGCCTTGAGGACGCATTAAACCGCCTTTGGTGGCGATCGCGACGTTGCTGGTATCCCCACTGTATTGTTTCAGGGCTTTGGTTAGCAAACGTTCGCTATGATGTTTGTCTGATTCGTCTTTGCAGTAAGAGTCGGCTGTGTCGATAAGGGTGACACCTAAGTCTAACGCTTTGTGGATGACTTGAATAGCTTCGGCTTCCGGAGGGCGCGATCGCAACGACATCGGCATCGCTCCCAAACCAATCTCACTTATTTTAACATCTGTTTTGCCTAATTTTTTAGTTTCCATGTTGTCATCTAATTTAACTTTCTTTCACTGTAAGTCGCTCAAAGCTTGAGCAAATCTTCTTGATGAGAGATTTTTGGTGAAATCGGCTTTCACCTATTTTTTGCTTACTGCAATTAACTCGAAGCACTCGTATAAAAACGGAGTGCAAATTGCCAGAAAAAGTTAGAAATCAAAAATAAAGCGATCGCCAGAATCCCAGAACCAATTACCCAATTAATTTGGGTTCGTCCTAACATTACTTCTGCGGGTACAGTAGTGAGAAAAGCTATCGGCACAACGAAGGTAAAAAAGAAGCGATAAGCAACTGGATAAGCGCCAATTGGATAACGTCCAGCTTCAATTAAACTACGCAAAACTTGGGTAACATTCTCAATCTTCACAAACCAAATAGTCGTAGACCCTAGAATAAACCACAAGCTATAAAGAATAATAATCCCAAAGCTAAGAGGAATGAGACTAAGTAAATAAGAATTAACTTCTAAACCGAGTTTTGTTCCTGCATAAAGCACAGTTATAAAACCAAAAATTAAATCAGGAAATCCCCAAGGAGAAAGAGTACGAGTAGATAACCAAAACTGACTATTAATTGGTTTTAAAAGGACAAAATCGAGTGTACCTTGCTGTACTTGTTTGACGATACTACTGAGATTAGGGACAAGAAAAGTAGCAGAAAAACCTTGGCAAAAAGTAAAAATTCCGACGACAATTAAAGCTTCTTCCCAACTCCAATTTTGAAATTTATAGCCAGTTCCATAGAAAATAAATAAACCAAAAAGACTGCCAGCTAAATTACCAATACTCGTGAGTGCAGCGATCAAAAAATTAAGCCGATATTCCAATTCTGCGGCGAGAGAAGTAGTCCAAAAAAGAGTTAAAACTTGGAAATATTTAGACATTTTGGTGGTTAGGAATGAATTTAGTCGGTGTTAACTCAGCGATACCGAAGGCACAGATCGCGCTAGATTAGAGAATGTAACTAATGTAATAGTAAGAGTAAATCATGAGTTCGTGGCGCGATCGCGTAAATAAATTTAGTGGGAAAACGAGAATTGTGGTTTCTCGCTTGTTTCTCCATTTAGCAGGAGCAGAAGTTGCACCTTTGTTGGGGATTCTCAATCAATCTGGGAGAGAAGCTATAGAATCAGATGGGGATCTTGATGTCTTAGGAACAGGATTAGTTGAGATTTGCCAACAATTATTACAGTACAATAGTTATTGGCAATCTGCTGGCAATGAAGGTGATGTTTTTTGGCAGGAGGGAGACGCTGGAGATTATGTTAATGAGTTATTTACTGACTCGGCTAGTCGTTATCTGAGTGAACCGGAGTTTCAGACTTCTTTGGGTAGAGAAAACGAACCGTTATCTTTGCCTGCTTCTCCTAATTTAGTCATCATTATTACTGTAGCTTTTACAGGCGAAGTTCCGGAACTGGAAACAGATTTAGCTAATTATGAAGCTTTGGAAGCTGGTTTGAAAGCTTTGATTAATTTACAATATCAGCAAAGATTCCGGGCGATTCAAATTCATTTTTCTCCAGCTAGATTTGGTGACGAACTTACTGATGAACAATTATTAGTAAATTTTCCAGAACTGATTCCACTTTAGGAAATTGATGATTAGACATTGGGAGTGGAGAAATTTTTAGTAAAGTCTTCCTAATCACCAGTCCCCAAAAG
>JAWQFW010000220.1:0-9034 GCA_035968095.1 Oscillatoria sp. PMC 1068.18 | reverse complement strand
ATACCGCAATATACAAATAGGTGGGTGTAATTATTTGTGAAATAGTGATTAATCTTTAAATTTGTTAAAAATTCAATTCTTAATAGCTGACTTTCAACTTCATTTTTGGCTCTAGGTTTTAAGGTTTATTCACACCTACCTAATTAGCAATATCCAGTAGTTCGCAAGCAAATTAATTATTTAATCGAAAATTTTATAGCTGAGTTGCTACATTTTTTGATAAATTGTTGATTATTGCTAAAGTTTATTTTAAATTTAAAGATATTTTATGTGAGATTGCCTCAACTCAAGAAATACTTTAAAATTAAGTAGATAAAACTCTCTTATTGAAAGTAGTCATAACTGCTTTCTTGAGAAAGCAAAAAGCAAATATTATCTTTAGATTATGATTTTCTTGGCAATTGCTGAATCTTCGGAAAATTCCTTGTTGACAATTTTGACTTTTGTTGCCGTAGCTGGATTCGCTTTAATACATATATTTGCCGGAAAACTAATTTTTTTAGAAGTAGTTCCACGTAGTCGGTGGTTATCAATAGCAGGTGGTGTTTCAATTGCTTATGTATTTGTGCATATCTTACCTGAATTAAGTAAAGGACAAAAAACTTTTGAGGAGAAATATATTCTGGCGCTTAATTTTTTAGAACATCATGTTTATTTAGTTTCTCTACTTGGATTAGTAGTTTTTTATGGCTTAGAGAAATTAGCAGATTCATCTCGAAAAAAAAATCAAGCATCTGGCGAAGGGGATACTACTGAGCCTAGTATTTTCTGGGTTCATGTCGGTTCTTTTACTTTTTATAATACTTTAATTGGTTATTTATTGGTTCACAGAGAGGAACAAGGATTATGGAGTTTGTTGATTTTTACTTTTGCAATGGGCTTACATTTTTTGGTGAATGATTATGGGTTGCGCGAACACCACAAACATCAGTATAAATATGTTGGACGTTGGTTGCTAGCTGGGGGAGTTGTTTTGGGGTGGCTAGTTGGGATAGCGACGAAAATATCTGAAGCAGCGATCGCGGTTTTGTTTGCGTTCATCGCTGGGGGAGTAGTTTTGAATGTCATTAAAGAAGAACTCCCAGAAGAACGCCAAAGCAATTTTGGGGCATTTTTCTTGGGAGTAATTGTGTATACAATTTTATTATTGGCGGAATAAATAAGCTTGAGGAAATTAGGGAAAAAATTCGCTAAATTTTGAGAGTAGAGACATTTTTGGGAACATCTCATCTGATCAATCCCCGTGGGGCGATCGCCTTTTTAAAATCCTCGTAAGGGACTCACTTCAACCACACCATTTGGTTTAAATACCACTCGATACTGAGCCAAAGGCGTTTGGGGTACTAAACCTTGACCAGCACCAATTCCGGCTGCTTCCGGCTCAATTAACTCAGGAAGAGGAGTTTGGGTAACATAATCGGCGGCTGGTGTATTCTCAAATTCATAATCAGCGATCGCACCTTCTGCGGTGACAGCGACTCGATAAACTAAAGCTCTGGGGAAAATCGGTTTCGCGTCCCAACTTTCTCGAAGTTTGTCTCGTAACTGCTGATTTAACTCCTTAACTTGTGCTGCATCGCTAATTTCCGGACCGAAAGTAGGTTCACCTGCATAACCCTGCCAAGGACTAACTTGGAGGATACCACGATTAGTAAAAACAACGCGGAAAGGAGCGATCGCTTCTTCGTTAACGATCCCGCTATCAACTTGACTATAAGCTAATTCCGGTAAAGGAGTTAATTCCTCGGCTGATGCAGGAGTATTTGCTACAGGTTCGTAATCAACGATCGCACCATCTTTAGTTACCGAAACACGATACTCCAAGTTACGCTTTAAAGTTCGCTCTTCCCAAGCCTGATTGAGATTTTGATACAGATTGCGATTGAGATAACTTAATTCTGTAGGGTCTTTAATTTCCTGGGCTGAAGCCAAAAGTTCCTCTAATTCCTCTTGAGTTAAAGGTTCAGTTTCCGGAGTTGGAGGAGTTATCGGTTCCGGTTCGCTGTCAAGATTCTGATTCTGTTCCAGAGGAGTTTCCGAATTAGTATTTGTTGTTTGTGTTTGTTCCGTCGAGATTGGTTCCGGTTCGCGTACTTCCGGAATTGGAATCCAGGAAAAAGCGATCGCCGCTAAAGCCAAACTACTTAATCCTAGCGCTGCTGGGGCTGCTCGTTGAACGATTGGTTCTTCCGCAAGCCGATAGCGCTTACTGACGGGCTGTAACTGTAACGATAGTTCCGGTAAAGTCCGACTGTCAGCAAAAAATTGGTCGATTGCTTCTACCAAGTCAAAAAACTCCACTGTAGTTAAATCAATCTCCACAGTTTGAGTTAAGCTGTTATCGCCCTGACGATCTTGCACCGATTGACAGCTTAAACGATGCAAATTTTGCTCTGCCAAATGACTCAAGTGTACTAACTCAGCAGTTTCCTCATTTAACGGTGGTTGACGTACACCACTAAGAAATTCTTGTGCATAAGCACTAACAACCCGCACCAAACTATCAAAAAATTCTCTGCCCCCACTCAGCGTCGGCTTGGCAGTAAAATAACACTCAGCATTGACCAAAATCGACATTAGCGGTCGTCCGTCGCTAGGATTGGTGTTACTTGTTTCGGTACTCATCCCATCGAGAATGAGCGTGCAGTTGGGGGGACTATATTGCCGCCTAATTGTCATGAAACTTCTCCATCGAAAAGACTAATCCAAAACCTCTGCATTCCTGCGGTTCCCGTGCAGAATAGTAGTTGACTCAATAGTTCTAAAGCCAGAGCATTCAATTCTTCTGGTGAGGCGAGATATCTGGCTACTTTGGCTCGTCGGGGATTCATCCGGCGGCGAAAATAAGCGTGAAAGCGATCGAGATATTCAGAAAGGCGAAAGTGATGATCTAAAGGTAGTCCTTTTTCCTTCATTTGCTGTTCAGCAAGGAGTAACTCTCGAATCAACACCGTGAGTTTGCGCGAACGATAAACAGCGATCGCCACTAACGCTTTTGCTTCTTCTAATTTTAAGGGTCGTCGTGCATAAGAACGTCGCCAAGGATTAGTACAACGTAAACGCCACAAAACAACGCGATTTTTGATGATTTCTTGCAGTTCTAATTCTTTGGCTGTGGCTAACATCTGTTCTGAACCTCCTAATTCTAAGGCTTCTAGCGCCAAAAGAATTAAATCGATTCTTTGTTGGCTACGCCAAGGACAACCTCGCTCAGAAATCGCCGGATCGGGTAAACTGTCGAGAATTAGGGGTTTTGATTGGGAAGTAGAATTGTAATCGCGAATTACACTGGCAGAGTTACTCATTTTTTATAGATTTTAGTAAGTTACCTGGTTAATCAAGAGAAACTTAGTAAATTTTCCTTACGCTCAGAATAGCTGACTGATTTTAGCTTGTCTTTGTGTCAGAACTTTTTGTAATCGTTTCTAACTGCATGATATAAGCCCAGTGTAGCTTTCTGTCTGGTTGTTAGTTGAGTTAAAAATAGCCAAACTTAGATTATACATGGCGGTGCTAATTAACTTGTCGAGAAAAAGTCGCGCGATCGCGACTCGGAGTTGATTTTACGTTGTTGTGGTTACTCGGCTTTTGTGCTAATTGCGGCTGGGAATTACTGACGCTACTGCACTAATCGCGAATCAAATCGCCAGTAATTGTCGCGATCGCATTTTAAAGTGGAAGGGGAACAAAAAAACTTGAGTTATTTTTTCTATGGATATCAAGTCTCTAATTCGCGATGTACCAGATTTTCCGCAGCCAGGAATCATGTTTCGGGACATTACGACTTTGTTGAGTAATCCCGAAGGACTACGTTATACAATTGATTCTCTCGGACAAAAGTGTCAGCAGTTAAATCTTGTCCCTGATTATGTGATTGGGATTGAGTCTCGTGGCTTTATTTTTGCTCCGTCTTTAGCTTATAAGTTTCAAGCTGGATTTATTCCGGTACGCAAACCAGGAAAACTCCCTGCGGCAGTTCATAGTATCGAGTACGAACTAGAATATGGGACAGATACACTGGAAGTACATCAGGATGCTTTAACTTCAGGTGCGCGAGTTTTGATTGTTGATGATTTAATTGCTACGGGGGGTACAGCGAAAGCTACAGCCGATTTGGTGCAACGCTGTGGCTGTGACTTGGTTGGTTTCGCTTTTATTATTGAATTAACTGATTTGGGTGGACGGAAAAATTTGCCGGAAGTCCCAATTGTTACTTTAGTAGAATATTAATGGCGATCGCCTCGGCGACAGTCCCCAGCTAGTAAGCTGTTTCCACTAGCTGATTTTTGAGACGACTAATGGGGATCGTTGTTGAGATAAGTCGAAGGTAATTAACTTGTCAGCAGGAGCGATTTCCTGTTGACAAACTCAATTGGGGTCGAGAATACAATCTAGAGTAGCAAATGACACAAGTAAAACCTTCATCAAAGCAAGATAAGTTAAATAACTCCCGAAATTGGTTCAAAGAATTATTAACTAATGAAACATTTCTCTATGTAGTCAAGCGCTTATCTCAGGGATTACTAACTTTATTGTTAGCATCTGCCCTCAGTTTTGCGATTATTCAATTAGCACCGGGAGATTATCTGGATACGTTAAGAGAAAATCCCAGTATCTCGCGAGATACAATTGAAGCGTATAAACAGCAATTTGGCTTAGATAAACCTGCTTATCTGCAATATTTGTTGTGGTTGAAACAGGTAGTTACCCGACTTGATTTTGGGACGAGTTTTGTTTATTCGCGCTCAGTTGCTTCGTTGTTAGCCGAAAGAATTGTCAATACCTTGCTTTTGGCGATCGCTTCAATTATTCTAACTTGGGCGATCGCTATTCCTCTGGGTATCGTCAGTGCAGTTAAGCAAAATCGCTTTGCAGATCGCTCTTTACGGGTATTAAGCTATTTAGGACAGGGTTTTCCGAGTTTCATCACCGCTTTACTACTACTGATTGTGGCACAAAATACTTCTCCTCTCTTTCCCGTCGGCGGTATGACAAGTATTTATCATGCCGATCTTAACCCACTCGGTAAAGTTCTTGATGTCGCTTGGCACATGATTTTACCAACAATTGCTTTAACTGTAACTTCTTTTGCTGGCTTACAACGCTTAACCAGAGGCGAATTATTAGATGTCCTTCGTCAAGATTATATCCAAACTGCTCGCGCCAAAGGATTACCGGAAAATCGCGTCATCTATGTTCATGCTTTACGCAACGCAGTTAACCCTTTAATTACTTTGCTTGGTTTTGAATTTGCTAGTTTGCTGAGTGGGGCATTTATTGCTGAATATTTCTTTAATTGGCCCGGTTTAGGACGCTTAATTTTACAAGCGGTTATTGCTCAAGATATTTATTTGGTGATGGCAAGTTTAATGATGGGCGCATTAATGTTGATTATCGGTAATTTATTGGCAGATTTGTTACTCAAATTTGTCGATCCTCGCATTAAGCTAGAAAATATTCAGTAAAAAATTGCTATGCTTTCTCAAATTCATTATCTCATTCGTTCTCAAAGCGATGGTAAATATCTCTCGGCTAAAGTACGTGATGAAATGGCTAATGAAGTTAACTATTTGTTAATTTTTAAAGAACATTTTGAGGCTCTTAGTTATCTTAATACTCATGCCGCCGATCTTGCTAACCGTTTTAGTGTTGAATCTCTCCCTGGTACTCAGTTGAAAAGCTTGCTACAACGCTGGGGTTTTCGTGGTATTGCCTTGGTGGTAGACCCCTTAGTACCGCAGGTTGATTTTTTGACTTACGAGTGATTTTATTATAAATTGTTAAGTTTGCTACAAATCTATCTCTGTGTAGATTTGATAAGCCTCAGTATTTGAGCAAATAAAAAGATGTAGTTTAAAATTTGGCTGGTTTTATCCGATCTCAGTCATCGGTTACGAAAGTTAACAAAAATAGGAGTAAACTCACATGAAATCTCTAATGCGTCCCTTGCGTATTCTCTTAGTTGTCTGTGCTTGTGCATTTTTGTTTTTCTCCCAAGCAATTCCTGCTTACGCTGGTAGTAATCCCGCGAAAGGAGAAGAAACACTGAACGCAATTCAGAAAGAGTCAGAAGCAGTTCTCAAACAGGGAGAACCTTCACCTGACCGTGCTGAAGCTCAGAAAAAGGCAGCAGAAGGTTTGAATGAAGTTCAAGGCGCAGCGAACGCGGAAAAAATGTACAATCCGAGCAACTCTGGTGCGGAAACAATTGAATCTGAATTAGGTGATGCTTTAAATGATGCTGCTGACTAAAAAATAAGTTACTGGTAGTAATTGGCTTTTGGATGTTAGCAATTAGTTGACAAGCGGTAAATAAAGAATAGGCGGTTGAAAGGTGTTTTTAGTTTCAACCGTTTATTTCTCTGGAAACTTAAGTGTTTTGTTTTCGTGGTTAAAATTTGGGACTGGATCTAGAATTAGTTATTGACAAAAAGCTACATGGATGTTATTAAGCTAACCAAAATTCGGAGTTATGGTTATACAGGTTATTTGGAAGCAGAACAAGTATTAGGACAGTGGTTTGAAGTTGATTTAACTTTATGGTTAGATTTAGCGAAAGCTGGGGAGTCTGATGCAATTGAAGATACCTTAGATTATCGAGCCGCGATCGCCACTGTCAAACAAATCATCAAAACTGCGAAGTTTGCTTTAGTCGAGAAACTAGCTAGCGCGATCGCCACAGCAATTCTAGAATTAGAACCAGTAGCACAAGTAAAAGTTGAGTTATCTAAACCCGCAGCACCAATTCCCGACTTTGGCGGTAAAATTACAATCGAGATTATCAGAAGTAAGTCTTAACCCAGACAATTCACAAATAGGTAAAATTATGAATCTCGGTGCGATCGCGGCTTTAATTTATGGTATTGTTGCTCTCGTAGGTGGCATTTTTGGCTACGTGAAAGTTAAAAGTAAACCTTCACTAATTTCTGGCACAATTAGCGGTACTTTATTAATTTTCAGCGCCGTAGCTCAATTCTTAGGATATAGTTGGGGCTTAGTTTTAGCAGCTATTTTAACCGGAGTTTTAATAGTTGTCTTTATTATGAGATTAAGCAAAACTAAGAAATTTATGCCTGCGGGTTTAATGGGTATTCTAGGTGTAGTTGCGCTCGCAGTAATTGTCACCGAATTTGTTTAATTAGTTTAAAAAATAAATGGCTCCTCGACCTCGGAAACGCTTCGGACAACACTGGCTGCGTAGCGAAAAAGCCTTAGCGGAAATAATTAAAGCTGCGAACTTACAGCCCAGCGATCGCGTTTTAGAAATCGGTCCAGGTACAGGAATTCTGACTCGTCGTTTGTTAGCAGAAAGCCAAGCTGTAGTTGCCATAGAAATCGATCGCGATTTGTGTAAAAAGTTGGTAAAATCTTTCGGAAATCGCGAAAATTTCCTCCTTTTGCAAGGTGATATTCTTGACCTTAACATAGAGCAACAATTAACAAATTTTCCCGCTTTTCAACAGCAAAATAAAGTTGTCGCCAATATTCCTTATAATATTACCGGACCGATTCTGGAAAAACTTTTAGGAAAAATTGCCCAACCTGTAATTCCAGCTTACGATTCAATTGTTTTATTAATTCAAAAAGAAGTAGCTGAAAGAATTTGTGCCAACCCCAGTTCAAAAACATTTGGTGCATTATCCGTCAGAGTTCAGTATCTCGCTGAACCCGAATTAATTTGTCACGTACCTGCAAAAGCCTTCGAGCCACCTCCGAAAGTAGACTCCGCCGTCGTGAGATTGTCTCCTCGTAATTTTCCCCTTGCTGCAACTAACCCAAAACAATTAGAAACATTAGTCAAAGTTGGTTTCGCCAAGAAGCGGAAAATGTTACGAAATAATTTAAAAGGATTAACAGATAGCGAAACTTTGTCTCAATTGCTGGAACAATTAGAAATTAATCCCCAAGTTCGGGCTGAAAATCTCAGTGTCCGCGATTGGGTTAACCTGAGTAATAAGTTGAAAATCTAAAATGCGTTCTTATTGTTTAATTGCGCCCGCGAAAATTAATCTCTATTTAGAAATTATCGGCTCTCGTCCCGATGGGTTTCACGAATTAGTGATGTTGTTACAAAGTATCGAATTAAGCGATCGCGTTTGTCTCCATGCTAACGGTACTGATGAGATTCGGATTCACTGTCAGCATCCGGAAGTACCTGCACAGCAAACTAACCTGGCTTACAAAGCTGCTCAATTGATGGTAGACCAATTTCCCGATCTTTTCGCCAACTATGGGGGAATGGAAATTTCGATTGAGAAAAGAATTCCCGTAGCCGCAGGATTAGCGGGAGGTTCAACCGATGCGGCTGCGGTATTAGTTGGAATAAACTTAATGTGGCAGTTGGGACTAACTCAACCAGAATTACAAGAGTTAGCTGCTTTACTGGGTTCCGATGTGCCATTTTGTATTTCCGGGGGAACGGCGATCGCGACTGGAAGAGGTGAACAACTCGATGCGATTAATTCTTCTCCTTCCTTATTCGTGGTTTTGGCGAAATACCGGAATATCAGTGTTTCTACCGCTTGGGCTTATCAAACTTATCGCCAAGAATTTGGTCACGAATATATCGTCGATCCGGAAGTTATTCGTTCGCGAATTATTGATATTCATTCTAGTCCTTTAGTGAACGCGATCGGTCACAAAAATAGCGTCGAAATTGGTCAATTACTCCGCAACGATCTTGAAAGAGTCGTTTTCCCCGCTTATCCCCAAGTTGAGCAATTGCGAAATACTTTCGCTGATGCAGGGGCTTTGGGAACGATGATGTCTGGTAGCGGTCCGACAGTTTTTGCTTTGTGTGAGTCAGAAAACCACGCTCATGAGGTAAAAGAAAAGGTAAGTAGTCTAATTCCTGACTTGGATTTGGAATTTTGGATTACTAGGTTATCTAATGCAGGAATTAGTGTGACTTAGAAAGATTGCTAACTTGGTAAAGTTCAGCTTGCGGTGGGGCGATCGCTACGCCGACAAGAGTGGTAGATTTGAGCAACATCAACTCCCTCAATTCCTCCAATTCCTCCAATTCCTCCAATTC
>JAWQFW010000219.1:0-9052 GCA_035968095.1 Oscillatoria sp. PMC 1068.18 | reverse complement strand
ATCCCCAATCGCCAACTTATATTGAGTATTGTTACGATTCGTTTCATCTGGGCTTTACAATAGCGCATACTTATCTAAAATCCTGAGAAAATCTTCGGGTAAGAATCTCAGCAAAATAGGAGTTTATCTAATATGGGTATATCTGACACTCAAGTTCTCGTTGCTTTAGTTATTGCGTTAATCCCTGGTATTCTCGCTTTCCGTTTATCAACCGAACTTTATAAGTAGATTAAAGCTAGACAAGAGCTTTAAGTAACGTGAATGTTACTGACTCACTTCCAGAACCGTGCAATTGGCAATTAAGGTATAAACAAATATACTACCTCAAGAATTTGGGGAAAAGACATCGCCTATTAGCTCACCCGTTCGCGGCATTGATTTTGCCTAAACAAGTGGGGTAAGACAGCACAATCTAATTGTCAGATTGGCAGCCTGTACGACAGAGCCGAAGCAGTCTGGAGTCAGAGTAATCACAACAACACGAAGACAGCCTGCCCTTTTTGCCTTAAAGTAATGAGGGAAGGCTGTTTTTTGTTGGGGAAGAGAGAGTAAAAGGTGAAAAAAAAAGCCAGAAAATTACTTTTTTAGCGAATTTCCCGATTATTTCCGTTAATTACTGTACATTGTCTGGTAACATCAATTTGCCTGTTATACTCGTTATTCAGCGATCGCCGAACCTAGGTTTTGGCATCCAAGTAGCAAACTGGAAACGAACAAGGTATCGTGTGGGTTAGATAACTTGCTGACCTTTAAACACACACAAACGGAAAATAGCGCCATGCTCTTAATCGTCATCAAGTTTGCTACTTACTGTTGACCATATTTTTATCGTTCGGGCGGCAAATTGCTGCTTATACTAAATGGTTATTTCATAATGAACGCACTTCAAACTACAAGACCTTTAGAAGAACCTCGTCGTCGAGCTACCCGCCGCCGACCTCGGCATCGTCGCCGTTACTCTCAGGGAGCGGTGGTAGCGGAAATTACTGTAAAAATAATGGTCAATGGGGTATTATCAGCAGCAGCGATCGCGGCTTTGCTGAAACTTGTACCTTACAACCTTTCTCAACAAGCGAAACTACGTGAAGTTAGCACAGAAGTAAAACGCACTGAAGAGCGAGTTAATGACTTACGCGCTCGCTTTAGTTATAGTTTTGACCCTCATCAAACGAAAAATATTATGCAGGAGGAAACCGGACGAGTTCAGCCGAATCAACTGCGGGTGGTGTGGTTAGAGAAGAAAACTGATTAGTTTTTTCGAGTTATTAACTGAGGGGTTCAAGTAACTCATTTAACCAGTTTTGTACTCTTTGGGAGTGCAAAACTGAACCTTGCTCCATTTGCAGTAAACAAAGCGCACGTCGATAATCAGCGATCGCGCAGTTCCAATCCCCTCTTAAATGATAAGTACGTCCTCTTTCGCTACAAATACGTCCTTGATAGCGTTGTCCTAACATTAAGGCGAGATCGAGGCTTTCCAAAGCAAGATCGTACATCCCCAATTCCCGCCAAGCGATCGCTAAATTGATTCGGGCGCGAAGATTAGCCGGATTATAATCTAAAGCTTGGTCATAATCAGCGATCGCCGCAGCTAAATCTCCGACGGCAGCATAGTAATTAGCTCGATTATTATAAGCGCTATCCAATCGGGGATCGAGTTCTAGAGCTTGGTTATAATCCGCCAAAGCCTGCATAAACTGATGATTTTTGAAATGCAGCAAGCCTCGATTATTATAGTGAGCAGCATTGTCCGGCTGACGAGCAATCAGTTGCGAAAGAACCGAGATCGCTTCGGCATATTTCCCCTGTTGCACTTGTTCTCGCACCTTAGCTTGTAAATCTGACTCAGATTGGCGTTGCTCCTGGACAAATGTGGGCTGAATCGGATATAAATGTTTGATACGCGCCTCAGACAATTTGTTTCCGGCGACAAAGGAGCGATCGCACTGCGGGTATTGAGTTAAAATTTTTGAATTGATCATCTTTTTAGCAATCTATCTCGTCTTCTAATCTACTCTCAGCCTAATTGGTTGTTTTTTTGGCATCATGGAAATTGTGTCAGAGTCTAATTCGTCCTGTAGTGACACAAAATCTCTCGCTCTCCAACCAACCTTGAATAACTAAGAGCGAGATCGCTAAACTTATGTTTCACTAACAACAGCATTTATCCCTTACTGAGAAAAAACTACAGTAATTTCTGTGACAATTCCGAAAACGTCACCTCTATCCCGCTAGCCAGAGACTAGCGATCGTTGGTAAAATTCACCCAGTATCGAAATTTATCGTCCTATGGCAACAGCAACTTTGTTCCCTAATGCACCAGACGTTTCCGCCGAGGATTATTGTGTCTTTGGTTTGGCGACTTGTTTCCTGCGCGATGAGGGAGAAATAACCGAAGTCCAAGTAATTGAACCAATCCCTTCAGCCGCCTTGGAAGCAATTCTTAAAGGTATTCCTACTTCTTATAAGTTTGCTATTGCTCAACCGATAGGTGAGTTTTTCGCTGACGATAATTTACATAAGCCGACGGAATTTCCTGCCGACGCTCAATTTAGCGATAATTTTACTGAGCGAGTTGTCGCGGCAGCACGTAGCTATAAAAATCGCCCTGAAGCCCAAAAACATTTGCCTCTAGGTACATCTAAGGACGATTTTAATTATTCTCTCGAACGCAAGCGCGTTCTCAATAGCGTTAACGTGGTTAGCACTGAAGATAACGTTAAACAACACGCCTACACTCACAAAGTTCTCTAAATTTTATTTAGCCCTATGTTAAAACTTTATGGTGGTTCCCGCAGTCGGGCATCAATTGTCCAATGGTATCTCGAAGAAATTAATGTTCCTTACGAATATGTGTTGCTGGATATGCAAGCCGGGGAACATCGCCAACCGGAATTTTTGGCAATAAATCCTTTTGGTAAAGTTCCGGCAATTGTTGATGGAGATTTTCAGCTTTCGGAGTCGGGAGCGATTTTGCTTTATCTGGCAGAAAAATACGGCAAAATGCCTGATTCTCTGGAAAAAAAAGCGGAAATTACCCAATGGGTGTTATTTGCGAATGCGACTCTCGGTGTAGGGATTTTTGTGGAAGCGAACCGGGAACGGGAAATGCCGAAGTTGATGACGGGATTAAACCAGATTTTCGCGCAGAAAGAGTTTTTGCTGGGGGATGAGTTTGGTGTGGCGGATGTGGCTGTGGGTTCCTATTTGGCTTACATTCCGATGATGCTACAACTGGATTTGAGTCCTTATCCGGCAGTTGAGGCTTACATTAAGCGGATGACGGGGCGATCTGCTTTCCAGAAAACTATTGGTGGCAGATAATGCGAAAATTGTCAAGATTTTCTGGCTAGTTAAGCAGTTTTTGTGATAATTCTTAATTAAGAGGCGGAAAAAAGCATCCTTTTTTTAAGGATGCCTTTTTGTTTTTGTTAAGTTGAGTTTTAACGGAATCCGACTGCGGCTTGCCAAACAAAGGCTAGCAACAGAAAGAATAAAGGAATGAGTGGTAAAACGTCCACAAGCGGGTTAAAAACTTGGTAAGCTTCGGGAAGTTTGGCTAAAAGCAGTGCTGCTTCCATGTATTTATGTTCCTTTCCAACACAGTTCTCTAATTTATGATAAAAATTTTAACATGAAGCGGTTTCGAGCCAATGACCGAAGTCAGAAACAAAGCGATCGCTTAAAATCGCTTCGCGAATTTCCACAGTAAAGCGAATCAGTTCGGTAATATTGTGGAGCGAAAGTAAAATATAACCCAACATTTCGCGCGATCGCACCAAATGATTTAAATAAGCGCGAGTAAAATGTTGGCAAGCATAACAACTACAACTAACATCCAAAGGTTGAAAATCTTCCCGAAACCGAGCATTTTTCAGATTCCAACGCTCTCCTCGTACCAAAGCAGTCCCATGTCGTCCCAAACGAGTCGGAATCACACAATCAAACATATCCACACCAGCCGCGATCGCCTGCGCCATTTCGCGATAAGTTCCAACTCCCATCAAATATCTCGGCTTATCTGACGGTAAATAAGGCGCAGTTGCTCGAACAATCTCATTAATCAACTCTGGAGGTTCCCCCACACTCACCCCACCAATCGCATAACCAGGAAGGTCAAATTCCGCTAAAGACTTCGCCGCCGCCATTCGCAAATCAGGATAAACACCACCTTGCACGATCCCAAACAAAGCTTGGTCTTCCGGGCGCTGGTGAGCGTTGATACAGCGTTCCAACCAACGATAAGTCCGTTCCGTAGCCACGATTACTTCCTCCTGCGTTGCCGGATAAGGAGGACATTCATCAAAAGCCATAATAATATCTGCACCGAGAGCATTTTGAATCGCGATCGAACGTTCCGGCGTAAAATCGATAATTCTCCCATCTCTAGGGGAGCGAAAAGTTACCCCTGCATCAGTAATTTTCCGCAGTTCGCTGAGACTAAAGACTTGAAACCCACCCGAATCAGTCAAAATCGGACGATTCCAACCCATAAACTGATGCAACCCGCCTGCGGCTTTGATAATCGCCTCTCCTGGTTGCAAATGCAGATGATAAGTATTTGCCAAGATAGTTTGCGCCCCCGCCGTTTGCAACTGGGCTGGTGTCACACCTTTAACCGTAGCCACAGTTCCCACAGGCATAAACCGAGGTGTTTCCATGATTCCATGAGGGGTATGAAAGACACCGACTCTTGCCTGAGTCTGACGACAACAGGCTTGACATTGAAAAGAAAATCCCACTTGTGAATTACTCAGTGCAAAAACAACAATATTCGTGCAGATTAATCAAAATATCAGACTCTAGGGAGAAATTAGTTTCAGCGATCGCTACAACTTGGTAATCTCTGCCCTAGAGTAACTTTTGTCCGGGTATTCAATGATTAGACAAGACAATTTAATTTTTAAAATGGGCAATCATCCTCATCAATTTGGACATCCCACTTCGCAGAAAGCACTTGTGTTACCATCGCTTCGAGTTCAGCCGCATCCAAGTTTTGTGTTTTTGCGTCTTGTAAAGGATTGAGACAAGGAACGAGTCGAAGCTGACGATTATCTTGGATTAACTCCAAATAAGTTTCTTTTTCTGAAGACTGACACAGATGTAAGTAATCGAAACTTTGGACATTGATATAGAGAGAATAATTAACAATCAAGGTAGATTGTTGAGGATCAGAAAAAACTTCTAAAATACAACCCTCGCCTTCATTGACGATTTCGCCATCAAGAAAATGAAGATAATGAACCCTGCCTAAATGGGTTAACAAACGTCGCATATCGTCTTTATTGACAATGATGCCAGTTTCGATGATGCAAGGTGCAGGTATTTGGTGGGAAAACTTATCGTAACTCATAGAAAAAAAACTATTTGGGGGAACTGGGCTTAGATTGCCATAAAATGAGCAAAAGTGATAGATAGGTCAGACCCTGCTTTTTTTCGAGGACTGACGTAAAAATCTTACCGCGATCGCTGGTACGCTACAAAAGTTGAGATTTAACTTTTTTGTAGTTAGCAGCAAATATTTTGGAAATCCTGCTGTTAATTACAGTAGGCTACGACACAATCTTAGCCTAAGTTTTCGACACTGTTACCCGAAAATTTGCTTATTTAATTGAGACAATGGATTTTCAGCTTCACCAGGTAAGAGAGTTAATGCGAGAATGGAGAATTTCGCTGTTGGGGGCGGTAATTTTTTACACTGCGATTCCTTTACCGCAAACTTGGGAAATGGATTTTACGCGGGTTGCACGTTGGGCTACGGGGATTGGTTTACTGTTGGGAGGATTATTGGGGTTACTGGATTGGGGTTTGGCGTGGTTGGGAATGCCGATTTTAACTCGTAGCGCGGTGGTAGTGGCGGTTTGGGTGGGTTTGACGGGAGGTTTGCATTTAGATGGGGCGATGGATACTGCTGATGGTTTAGCGGTGTGGGATGAGCAGCGACGTTTGGAGGTGATGCAGGATAGTGCGGCTGGGGCTTTTGGGGCGATCGCGGCGGTGGTATTATTATTGCTGAAAACTGCGGCTTTGAGTGAGCTTGGTTCCCCTCGTTGGTTAGTTTTGATGGCGGTTGCTGGTTGGGGACGTTGGGGACAAGTGGTGGCGATCGCCTTTTTTCCTTATCTTAAAGCTACTGGCAAAGGTGCTTTTCACAAAGAAACTCTGCGTCCCTTTCGCGATCTTCTTTTCGGATTGCTGCTGTTGTTGAGTGTTAGTGGAGTCGTAACTTGGCTCGATCCGGTTTTCTGGTGGAGAGGACTTTTGCTGGCTGTTGCGGGAGCCGCGATCGCGGTAATTACTGGTAATTTTTTTGAGCTTCAATTCAGTGGATTTACTGGTGACATTTACGGTGCAGTTGTGGAATGGACAGAAGCAATTTTGCTTTGTTTGTTGACCATCTTGTTTTAAAATCAGCGAACAGTAACTCAGAAAAAGTCACTGTTATTGAATAACATAATTAACAGGAATTGTCAACTTTTAACTAATAACTGATCGCTGCTCACTGATTAATTAACTTTTTAATTCACAGGTCGTAGACGAGTTACTTTCAAAGTAAACTTACCTCCACCAGTTTCCCCGAAAGCACGAACCCGAACCATATAGGAACCAGATTCATTAATTCTGGCAAACAAAAGCGAGTTGGTGCTACCATCCGGACCGTCATCATTTTCAGCCACAGTAGAACCATCATCAGCAATGAGAGTGACAATCGTATCAAATTCGTCAGAAAGCAAATCGATCGCTACTTGATCGCCTTCTTTTAATTCAACCATATAGTCCCGGAAAAATCCCCCCTCACCTGTGGGAATATCTTTTTCGGAAAGGGTATCAGGAACATCGTCACCTGTAGGGATGGAAACAGGATTGTACATCCGAGTTTGCGCTTTTACTGGTACAGTGTGTAATCCTACCGTCAGCAAAGTAGCGCTAAAAAACCAAAATAAGTACCAGCGACAAGCAAAAAGTTTAATCATAGATTTCAAACAAATGAAGCTTGAACCCGTCTATTATGTCTTAGATTTGCGAAGTAGCAAATAGTGAGTAATTTTCAACTATTCACTAACTTAACTCAATTTGAGAGTCGTCACCAATCATCAAGCGTAAAGCTTTTGGTCGTTGAGGAGCAACGGTTAGTTGAGCGCGTTGTCCAATTACACTATCTACGATACGTTGATTAATCTTCAGGACTTGCGCTCCTTCGAGGATAACACTATGGTCAAGTTCGGAGTCAATTAAGGTGACGCGATCGCCAATACTACTATAAGGACCGATAAAACAATTTTCAATCCGACAGTTCTCACCAATAATCGCTGGACCTCTGATTGTACTGTTGATAATTGACGAATTTATCCCAATTTCTACTCGTCCGACAATTTGTGAGTTTGGGTCAACTTTTCCCTTCACTGAAGTATTTAAATAGCTATCGAGAATGATCCGATTTGCTTCGAGGAGGTCGTCTTTTTTTCCTGTATCCAACCACCAACCTGTCAGTTGAGTTGCTTGAATGTTCGCTTCACTATCGATTGCACGTTGAATTGCGTCGGTAATTTCGAGTTCCCCACGCGCAGAAGGTTGAATTTCCGCGATCGCCTGATGTACCATTGGTGCAAAGAAATATACTCCCACCAAAGCTAAATTTGACGGCGGATTTTTCGGTTTTTCAACTAAGGCTAAAAGTTGTCCGTTTGCAGCTACTTTCGCTACCCCAAACGCACTCGGATTTTTCACCTTTCGCAACAAAATTAAAGCATCTAATTTTTCTTGTTGAAATTGCGCTAAAAATTCACCTAATTGGTCTTCAATTAAGTTATCTCCTAAATACATCACAAAGGAAGAATCACCCAAAAAAGGTTGAGCAATTTTCACCGCATGAGCAAGTCCGGCTGGTTCTGTTTGTAAAATATAAGTGATTTTTGTCCCAAAACGAGAACCATCACCTGTTTTCGCTTTTACCTCTTCTCCCGTTTCCGGACTGATAATAATCCCAATATCGGTAATTCCTGCTGCCGCGATCGCTTCTATTCCATACCATAAAATCGGCTTATTTGCAACAGGTACAAGTTGTTTTGCTCCAGTATATGTTAGAGGACGTAAGCGAGTTCCTTTACCACCAGACAAAATTAATGCTTTCATTAGTTATCACGTACCAGCAGTTACCAATTATTAGTCTCACCTTTTAAATCTTACTTCTCGCGACCTAATTCTTGTTTTAACATTTCTCTTAAAGATTGTCGCCAATGGGGAGGATAAGTTCCCAAAATTTGTCTAATTTTAGCACAATTTAACACCGAATAAGCTGGACGTTTTGCCGGAGTCGGATATTCTGAAGTAGTTATCGGTACAACACGCTCAATTTTTAGCAAAAAATCCCCCAATTTGGCTTCTTCAAAAATAGCAACAGCGAAATCATACCAACTCGCAACCCCACTATTTGTATAGTGATAAATCCCCGCAATTTCTGGACTTAGATGCGGAATTAAATTAGTAATTGTGCTAGCTAAATCTTTCGTCCAAGTTGGACTTCCAATTTGGTCAGCCACTACCCGAATTTCTTCTCTTGCTGCTCCTAATTTTAACATTGTTTTGACAAAATTACCTTGACCTTGATTTCCATAAACCCAAGCAGTACGCAAAATTAAATAATTTTCGCAAGCAGACTTAATTGCTTCTTCTCCCGCTAATTTAGTCTCACCATAAACATTAATCGGCTTAGTTAAATCTGTTTCTTGGTAAGGATTATTTTTCTGACCATCAAAAACATAATCTGTCGAAACATGAATCAAAAATGCTTGTAATTTCTGTGCTGCTTGAGCCATTATTTCAGGAGCATCAGTATTAATTTTCTTCGCCAAATTTGCTTCGCTTTCAGCTTTGTCTACAGCCGTATAAGCAGCAGCATTAATAATAACTTTCGGTTGAATTTCCTTAATTAAATTACCTAGTTTTTCTGTTTCTGTTAAATCAATTTCTTTCCGTCCAACTGCGATTATTTTATTTTTAGATGAATTAACAATTTGGGTTAGTTCTTGTCCGAGTTGACCAGTTTTTCCAA
>JAWQFW010000218.1:0-9105 GCA_035968095.1 Oscillatoria sp. PMC 1068.18 | reverse complement strand
GATTTGGGGGAGTTTATCTTGCTCAAATGTACCACTCTTGTCGGCGTAGCGTACCGCCTCTGTCGGCGCAGGCATCGCTAAAGAGTAATACTCCCAAAACCTCCCACACCTCCCACACCTCCCACACTCCTCTTGTGGGGATTGAGTAAACTGCTAAACTGGTCACTGTTGACTGCTAAACTGTTCGATAATGAAAAGACCTGCTTGCCTAGTTTTCAACCCGGTTGCGGGAAAAAGTAATGCTGAGGAAGATTTGCAAAAAATTCGGGTATTATTAGAACCTGAGTTTGACTTGGATATTCGTCAGACTACGAAAGAGAAAAATGCTAATCAAATTGCTTCGGAGGCGATCGCTGATGGTGCTACTCTAATTATCGCTTCTGGGGGCGATGGTACGCTCTCTTCGGCTGCGGATGCGGTGATTAATACAGGTATTCCTATTGGCGTTATTTCTCGCGGTACGGCTAATGCTTTTGCTGCTGCTTTGGGTATTCCCAACACCATCGAGGATGCTTGTCAAACGATTATTGATGGTCAAGAAAAAGTGGTTGATGCAGCGAAGTGTAACGGTACACCAATGGTTTTACTTGCTGGAATTGGTTTTGAAGCTGAAACAATTGAGAAAACTGACCGAGAGCAAAAAAGTCGTTTTGGCATCCTAGCTTATATTCTCGCAGGATTTAAGCAATTACGAGAACTCGAACCTTTTGAAGCTGTTTTGGAAACTGAAGATGAGATTATTCGAGTTACGGCTGCGGCGATTACCGTGGCTAATGCTGCACCACCTACGTCTATTTTGGCACAAGGACCTGCTGGAATTCTGGCTGATGATGGTTTACTCGATGTTACCGTAGTTGCACCCCAAAGCACTACTCAGGCGATCGCGGCTTCTTATCATTTACTTCGTACCGCGATCGGAAAGACACCTGCCGAACGTGAAGATATTGGTTATTTGCGGACTAAAAAGATTAAAATTAGTACCGATCCCCCTCAACAAGTTGTTCTCGATGGCGATCTTCTTGGTACTACTCCACTTGAGGTTGAATGTCTTGAAAAAGCAATAACTTTATTAGTACCTAAGCCGGAAAATTCGGAACCTCCTTCGGCAGAAAAACTTACTCAAGTTCCTCCAGGAAGCAAATAGTAACTTAATTTAAGTATTTCTGAGATATCCTTTCTTTTTCAGTTTATTTGCTTATCTCTTAATAGAAATTAATTCAAAATTACTCCTTGATTATTTAGCTAATATCTAGTTCAGAGAAATTCTTATACCAAGTTTCGTTCAGAGATAGTGTCTTTCATTTCTCTGAAATTATTTAGTGTTTTGCGTTTTGTTTATTGAAAACCTTACTAAATTTAAGTATAACTTGGTATTGATACTTTCAATTATTCATTGGACAAGGTTATTTTTTGAACTATTAGTTTCTCACTCAAAAATACCCAAGAATTTCATTAATTAATAAATTCTCGTCAAACAAAATATTTACAAGATGGAATCGATATTTTAAAATATAATCATAAAATTTTTGATTTGTCGAAGTAAAAGTAGTTTAATTCGTAGCAAATTAGCAACAATAGCTAAAAAGTTATCGAAGGAATACCCAATTGAGGAAAATTTGCAAATCTACTACTAACTAAGACAAATAATTTCAAAAAAAAAAAAATAGATAATCGCCCCAAAAAATTTATGAATAAAATTAAAGAAATATGGATACAAGCAGCTATATTTTTTATTGTTGGAATTATTTGGCGCATCCCTTTTCAAAGTAAAATTTTACACGAATGGGACTCAGTTAATTTTGCTTTAGCTTTAGATAAATATGACCTCCGCTTACATCAACCTCATCCACCAGGAATGTTTTTTCTTTATATTTTAAGCGGTCGTTTATTTAACTTTTTCTTACACGATCCTAATGCTAGCTTAGTTTGGGTAAGTACGATCGCCACTGGTTTCGCCGCCGCTACTATTTTTATTTTAGGTCAAACCTGGTTCGGTCGTCAAACAGGGTCAACCATCGCACTTTTAATGTTAAGTAGTCCCTTGATTTGGTTTCAAGGAGAAGTCGCTCTTTCTTATATGTTAGAGTTATTCTGGGTACTATTAATTGTTTTAGGATGTTATCATCTCCACAATGGTAATAAATTCGCCTTTTTTTCGACAGCAATTTTATTAGGATTAGCCGGAGGGATACGCCCAAATACACCATTTTTCTTGTTTCCTTTATGGGCGATTGCCGTTTTTCTTAGTTACCGCGAACATAAATATAAACTTACAGATATTATTGTTGCTGTTATTTTAGGCATAATTAGTATCTGCATTTGGCTAATTCCTATGATCGCTTCAACCGGAGGAATTGACGAATTCTGGCAAACAATGCAGCCTTGGCTAGAAAAACATCCAAAAGACGGTATTGCAAGAAGTTTACTTAAAGAAGATAAAGTCAGTAGCTTAGAAGGCGTTTATCTCAACTTTAAATTACTTGTAGAAGCAGTTATTTACGGTATTGGCTTCGGACTTTTTCCGCTTATTTGGTGGTTTCGCAATCAAAGCAAACAGTTTAAGCAAAGACTACTGAATGATTGGCGCTGGCAAACTTTATTAATTTGGCTTTTACCTGGGATAATTTATCTAACTTTTGTGCATATCAAACGCTTAGGACATTCTTTTACAATTCTCCCAATTTTTATTATTATTGGTGGTATTGCTATCGCTGAAGCTGCTAAAACTTGGCAAAAGAAACAAGCCAAAGCTAAAGTTATTTTACCAGGAATTATCTTTGTGGGGAATATTCTCTTCTTTACTTTAGCTCCCGCTAACTGGCAAAATTCCTTCCCAACCTGGGAAACAATTATCCAATATGATCGCTACATTAGCGAACGAGTAAATACGATCAGTCGTCGATTTTCCCCCGCAGAAACTATGATTTTAACTACCGGAAGAAATGGACGTATTCGTGACTTTTATTTAGCTGAATATAGCGGTAGCGGTTACGATTCTCAGCCAGGAGAAGGAGAAGAAATTATCACTTTATCTGAAAATATTCGTAACTTAGTTTTGTTTGAGGATAAAGTTTTATCTAATTTAGAAACTGAACCGCAATTTAAGACAATTACGCTTCCTTCTCAAGGCGAAATTCGTTATTTAACTTGGAATGAAAATCAACAAGTTAAATTAAGTAAAGATATCTTGTCAATAGAAGCAAAAAAAGAAGATAATAGTATTTAGAAATCCCATTTTGCTTGATTAAGAATATTATTCTGAACGAAATGAATTGAATAACGTTATTCTGAGTAAAATTGGCTGACAAATGCTATCCTGAGTAAAATTAATACCATTTCTCTAAATCAATGCTACATAGACAGACTTTGTAAAGAAGTTGCATGCAACGTCTCTACCCAATTTCATCTAGTAAATCTAAAAGAAGTTAGTATAACTGACAAATGTTATTCTGAGCGAAGCGAAGAATCTAGGAGATCCTTCGCTTCGCTCAGGATGACAACGAATATTAATAATACCAAATACCTAAGCAGATAATAGTTCAAACAAAATATCTTAACTGGATAACAACTAATCCCAATAATATAAGATACCTAAACGGCTAAAAATTCAGAGAAAATATCTCAACTCAATGACAACTAATCTCGATAATACCAAATACCTAAACGGCTAAAAATTCAGAGAAAATATCTCAACTCAATGACAACTAATACCAAAGATCGTCACTCTCTCTACAAGAAGATTATTGTTGTTTGAGAATAACCAAAGTAATATCATCAAATATTTTTTGCGAACCGATATGTTTTCGCCAATCATCAATAACCACTTGTTTAATTTTTTCAGCCGAATAATGACGATTAAACTGAATAACTTCACAAAGTCTTTCTAAACCGTAATGAATACCAAAAGTATTTTCAGCTTCTGTAATCCCATCAGTGTATAAAACAACTAAATCTCCAAAATGTAGCTGAAGATTTTTCTGAGCAATAAAATCAGCAATTTCCGCTTCTAAGCCAATCGGAAAACCTAAATTGATTGTGTCAATACGCTCGATTTCCCCATGAGAACGGACAATAATTGTTTCTTCATGTTGTCCGCTAATAGTAAGTTTGCCGTCATAGTAATTTAAAATGACCAAAGTGAGATTTTTGTCAGAATTCATGCGCTGGATATTTTGATAAATAGTGCGGTTGAGAGTGTTGAGAAATTTCACAGGATCGGTTTCTTTAATTTCCTGTAAAGTACGCACTGCGGTTTGGGTCATTACCATCAAAATCCCGCTTTCTAAACCATGTCCGGTGACATCACCAATACCAATAGTAACTATACCCTCAGTATGGAGAACATCATAGTAGTCGCCGCCAACTTCTTCGGCTGGTTCCATATAACCAGCAATATCGAGTTTTTCAATTGCTTTAAGTTCTGCGGGTTTAGGTAAGATTAATTGTTGCATTTGGCGCAAAAGATCCAATTGAGCGCTGAGGCGAATATTTTCTGCTTTTAAGCGTTGATAAAGTGTGGTAATTTCTTGGTTAGCTTGGGCAAGTTGGGCGGTGCGTGACTTAACTTTATCTTCGAGGTTTTCAATTAATTCTTTTAGCTGTCCCGCCATTTGATTAAAGGATGCGGCGAGTTTTTCGAGTTCAATGCTACCTTTGGCTTTAACGAATTGTTCAAGTTCGCCGTTGGCAATTTTTTCTGATGCTTGGGAAACTTGATGGATAGGTTGAGTAATCCAACGCGCAGTAAGAATACCTATGACGACGGCGACGACTAAAGCGGCAACACAGAGGAGGATGGTAAGGCGAGTATTTTGGTTAATTTCCGCCATAAAGTCGGATTCTGGGACGACGACAATAATTAGCCAGTCAAGTCCAAATTCGTCTTGATAGGGAGTGACTTGGAGGAGTTGGCGAGAATTATTGAGTTTAAAGCTAAGTTGTTGGGGAGTGTTGAGGTGTTGAAAATCTGGAAATTTTTGTTCGAGAAACTTGACTGTGGCTTGAATGAGGGGACTTTTGCTTTGGCTAGCGAGGAGGCGTTGCTGTTGGTTGTTTTTGCTGAGAAAAGGTGGGTCGCCTGTGGAGGAGGAAATAAGTAAGCCGTTGCGTTCCATGATGAAGATTTTACCAGTTTTGCCGATTTCGAGAGTGCTGAGAAAATCCGCGATCGCCAATAATGATAAGTCAACGGCAAATACTCCTTCTAACTCGGCTTCGCTGTTATAAACTGGACGCACCGCAGGTAAGGCAAGATTAGGGTAAGGAGCAGCCCAAACGTAAATTTCGCCCCAAATCGGCTTTCCGGCATCTTTAGCGGCTTGATACCAGGGACGAGGGAGAAGTTTGTAACCCGGAACTACCGATAATAATTCTGTGCGCGCTCCATTCTTGTCGGTAGCGTAGGTTTCAAACTCACCATTAAGAGATTTTCCTGTCCAGTAAGCGACATTTGGTAGTTTACCTGGGACTTGTTCTGCACCGCTAAAAATTTCTGACTCAGTACCGACATAAATGTAACTGGTGTTGGGATATAGCTGAATTTGCTTCCAGAAATGAAGCTCTAATCCAGAGATATCATTAAAATTTAATTGTCCTAAAGCTAGTGCATCGGCGTTAGCATGATTAATAATGTGAGGTACTGCGAGATAGTTCCGGAGGCGTTCTTCAACTCGGTTGGTAACTTCTGCATGGAGTTGATTAGCGAGATTGTTGACTGCTTTTTCAGCGCTTCTCAGGGAAAGATAACCTACCAAACCGACTGCGGCAACGATTTGTAAGACAAAAGGAATTACTAGGGTCGTCCGTAGGGGAACTTTCCGAGAGATTTTCGTTACCACCGGGCTAAGAAGTTTGATCATGGAGGATCTCGCTCTACAATTAGAGCAGTTTTTCGTAAAGTCGGTATTAGCGCTAATACCTTTCTACTCCAACTAAAGTGTTTAGGTAAACAGCAAATAATTTTTGAGACAAACAAATATTAGGATTTGAGTTTCGTGGGTAATAATCAAATTTATCGCTATTTCTTTGATTAATCGCTCCTCATTTTGAAAAAATTGGTTGTAAATCTAAAACAAATCCTGGTAAGATATCTGCTCCGGAAACTGTTGCTGGAGATTGGAGAATTTCGACTTCAGAATTAGGTCGATAAATTTCCACAACTTTTCTTTTAGGGTCAATTAACCAACCTAATCTAGCACCGTTATCTAGATATTCTTGCATTTTTGCTTGGAGACTTTTCAAACTATCGCTAGAAGAACGTAATTCGACGACAAAATCGGGACACAAAGGTAGAAATTTCTCTTTTTCGGCTAAGGTTAAAGCTGACCAGCGTTCTAGTTTAATCCAAGCTGCATCAGGAGAGCGATTTGCCTTATTTGGTAATTGAAAGCCTGTGGAAGAGTCGAAGGATTTACCGAGGTTATTTTGGCGACTCCAAGCTCTTAGTTGAAAAGTGAGATCGGCGTTACGATCTCCCGTGATTCCTCCGGTTGGCGGCATAATTATTAATTCTCCTGTTGCGGTACGCTCGAAGCGAAAATCGCGGTTATTTCTACAAAGTTGAAAAAATTGTTTGTCAGTTAAATCAAGATTTAATTTTAGGCTAGATGGTAGAGTAATTGCTGGGTTATTCATAGCTGGTTAGGACATCAATATTTTCTCGCTAAATTCAGGATAGCTTGTTTTCACCCAATTCGGCAAAGCTAGGTGAGGTGAGTTGTTTAGCTGACGTGAGAGTAGTTCGATGATGTCGTCAACTTCGTTTACTAGATCGAAAACAAAGATGTTATGAGGCATGGTTTTGTTAATGTTGAAATCGAGAGCTAAAAAGTGTTCGATGTCAAGGTCTTTACCTAAGCCAAGGACAAAAATTTTCACTTCGCTATGATGGGTTATTTGTGTACAAATGGAAGTAATATCTTGAATAAATTTTTCTTCGTCGTCAAAGAGTCCGTCTGTATAAATTAGGAAAAAAGCGCCCCGCTTGTGAGGTTTTCCTTGGAGTAACCAAGTATTAAAACAATATTCGAGAGTAGGGGTAATAAAAGTTTTTGTTTTCGGTTGATTGTTGATAAATAGCTGATGAACTTGGGTGGGATCTTCGATAATTATTGGCTGAGGTTGAGTTTTTTTGGCGCTGAAAAATAGCACTTGCACAATTTTGCTAATTTTTTCGCTTGGTGAAAGAATTGCGGCAATATGTCCTTCAATAACTTCAGCGAGATATTCGTAGCGAGTTTGTTTCCCGGTGTCGCTATCTTTTCTGACCATTGAGCCACTTTGATCGATGAGAATAAAGACATCTCGGTTAGTTACTGGGAAAGTTTTGTGGCTTGATTTGGCGGTTGAAGAATTAGTTTGCGAAGGGTTGTTTTCTAATAGTTGAGAATTAACTAATTCTGGTTTATACTTAGTAAATAAAGTAATTAATTCGGGACGTTTTGAGTGGCGATCGTCGGGAAATTCTTGCTGGAGAGAAAAAGCGAGACAGATATTTTCCACGTGCTTTCTGACTGTGGAGGGGGTGATGTGGAGAGATTGCGCGATCGCGCGATCGCTAACCCCAGCTAACAACAACTTCAACACTTGCTTGCGTCTGGGTGTCAGTTGCTCAAAAACTCGATCAAACTGCGATTGGTTCATTTTTGCTCTTTTGTAGACTAGCTTACACCCAGTGTAAACCTGTGAGTATTCTTCCACAGTTGGCGATCGTGTATGTACCAAGCACTAAAATGAAGACAAATGTGCAGTAAGCGAAGTTACTGCAATAAATTGTTGGGTTAGTTTACAGAAGTTAATTTACCTTACCCAACTTACTCTTTTACTCAACTCGTAGTTACGTCATGAAAACGATCTCGAAATGGATCGCAGTTGGAATTATTGAACTAATTTTCTGCTTTTGGTTATTAGGTAAAGCCGCTAATTTAGTTAGTTCTCCTAGTAACCTAAAAGTTTGGTCTGGTGTCACCTGTTACCTAGCTGGTTTGCTAGTAATTCCCGGAGTTTCTGTCGGTTATGCAGCCATAAAATTTAATGATGCTAAACGCCGACAAAAGCAATTAAAACAAGCTTTTCCAGATGACGAAACTTCGATAATTCAACTATTAGATACAAATAAATAACAACCATGAAAAAATCACCTCGCCACTTTCTTCGTTTCGCAGGAATTGCGACTTTAATTACTATTTTAGCTTCCAGTTGTGGAATTGTTCCCGGAACCAGCGTTAAGCGCATCCCTCCTGGTTATGTCGGGTTAAAAGTCAATCAATACGGAAAAAATCGGGGCGTACAAAATGCGACTATTAGCACTGGTCGAATCTGGTACAATGGCTATACCGAAGAAATTGTTGTCTTTCCTGACCACGTTCAATATTACATTTTAACTGCTTCAACTGATGAAGGTTCGCCAGTTGATGAAAGTATCACTTTTGGTGTTGGTGGAACTACCGCAAATGCTGATGTTTCGATGTCTTATTTTTTCAATACTGAGCGAATTAAAGACTTTTATGGCAAGTATTTGAAAGACCCGGATCAGTTCAAAGCTACTTTGGTTCGTAGCGAAACTCGTAACTGTTTCAATCAGTCGGCAACTGAGTTAAAACCAGAAGAAATTGTTGGCACTAAACAAGCAGAATTACTTACTGATGTTAGCGATTGTTTGAACAATAAATTTGGTGGTGTTGGGGTTACTTTCGAGTCAGTTGGGTTTGTCAGTAAGCCACGTTTTGATAAATCAATTGAAGCCCAAATAACTGCCCGTTTCCAAGCCGAACAACAAGCGATTGCAGCGAAAGCGCAACTCGAAGTTGCTGAAGCCGAAGCGAAACGTCAAATAGCTAAAGCTAAAGGTGAAGCGGAAGTTGCGCGCATTCAAGCAGCTACAGTTTCGCCACTTACTATTCGCTTGCGAGAGTTAGAATTGCAAGAGCAAATGATTGAAAAGTGGGATGGAGTTTTACCTGTTTATCAAGGCGGTACTGCACCTTTTCCTTCTTTTGATCCTAACGCTAGCAAATCCCCTGCTGCTGGTCAACAATAATTAATTTAGTAGAGACGTAGCAGTGCTATGTCTCTACACAATATTTTGCTAGGATGACAAGAGTAAAT
>JAWQFW010000217.1:0-9126 GCA_035968095.1 Oscillatoria sp. PMC 1068.18 | reverse complement strand
ACCATATTCAGGATAAACATCCACCAAAATTTCCATTTCTAATCTTCTTGTTGGCACAATTTTAACTAATAAAACTACCTGTTCTTCCCTAGCTACAAAACTTAGTAACTTAGCCCTTTGACGAGGTTTAATCTCACTAGCTAAAGGTTTTAAACCACGAAAATGCAAAGCTTTTGCTTCAGGTTGTAAATAGGTTTCTACTGTTTCCCAACCCTCCGCAAAAATATTATTAATCCAGTCGCTTAACTTCACCACTAAGGGTTGGTGATGTAAATATTCTAGTAAATATTCCAAAGATGCTAAATTGTTTAAAGCTAATTCTTCTCTATTTACCTCAGAAACGAATCCTAACAAAGTTGCTTCTGTTAAAGATTGATTAAACTGAACTGCTACATAGCCAATTCTTTCACACCATACTTCCGGCGATACTTGACAAGTATCCGCTTCTGGGAATACAGGAAGACACTCAATTTTACCAAGATTTCTAATCTCTAAATCTGCCGTATTAGTCAAAGTTTGTGCGATCGGATTCCAACTATTACTAGCGGCTAAATTAGTTGCAATTCCCAAACACTCAAGATAGTAATTTACCGCATAAACTGCCAAAGTATTCAAATAAACTTGTTTCGCCTTCTTGTAATCCTGATGTTGGCGGGAAAACTCTTGTGCTTTCTCGTGTGCAGATAAGCTGAGAGAAACGGTAAATGTGAGATTTTCTTTAAGTTGTTTAATCATTTTTCTTACTCCTGGTAGTAAAATCATTCAGCTAAATACTCTTTGATAATCGGGGCGACTTTTTGTAAAGATCGCTGATAAAAGCTACATAAATTTGCTTGCTTAATTCCTAATTCTGCTTCAAGTTCGCGCCATTTATAGCCAGCAAATCTTTGTAAAGCGAGATAACGAAAGTTTGCTTGTGGTTTATTAGTAATATGAATATTTTGACAAGTTGCTTCGGGGTCTTCTTCTATATATTTAATAACTTGCTCAGAAAGCGAAGGAGTTATTTCATCTTCTTGATTTAACCAAAAGTCGTTATCTAAATTATAGAAACTTATTTGGGGAATTATCTCTCTGGGAAGACGGCGATCTGGTAAAGTTATTTCTCGAATCGCTTCGACGAAAAAACGAGTCCCAAATAAAAAGTTTACCCATTGCAAAACTTCACCCCGTTCGGGAGAATAGTTGTCAATTTTTTCATAGATGTAACAAAACAGTTTTTGCTTGGCGATATTATAAATTTCCTCATATAAAGCGGGAAATTGATTCCAATAAGGACGAGTTAGTCTACCTGATGTTTGGATAGCTTGAAATAGCTCGGTAATTGCTATTTGTCTGGCTTTACTCTTTGGGGGATGCTGCTGTGCTTCAATTGCCATTCTCCTTAGACGTTCGTTTTCGTTAAATTCATCATTGTCGTCAAACACCTGTTACCTCACACAACTCAAATTAAATCGATCCCTTTCACAGAGGTGTCGCTCTCACGAGAGAGAATTTAGGCAAAAAGCCAAAATTGTAAGAAAACTTTACACAGATGTGAATCTTAATCCAAAGCGCAAAAGCGGTGTTTTGGTTTAGTGCGCGCTCTTTTTGGGCAGACTACGCTCAGGAGAAGTTCTGTGGTAATTATGACTACCACGCAAATCCTCCAAACCGTTAATCTGGTTCGGTTTCTCAGCGACGGAGAAGTCTGGCAAAATAGGTAGGTTACTTATTGACCACAAAAATGTATACTTTTGTGAAGTTAACTGTTAGAGAGTAACGAGTAACGATGTACATCATCCAAATTGCCTCTGAATGCGCCCCAGTAATCAAAGCTGGGGGCTTAGGCGACGTGGTTTATGGACTCACTAGAGAATTAGAAGCTAAAGGTCACTGCGTCGAGATTATTCTCCCGAAATACGATTGTATGCGCTATGACCACATTTGGGGACTTCACGATGCTTATCTGAACTTGTGGGTACCTTGGTATGGCGGGGCAGTTCATTGTTCGGTTTACTGTGGTTGGGTACACGGCAGGTTGTGTTTCTTTATCGAACCACATTGTGAAGATAACTTCTTTAATCGAGGTTGTTATTACGGTTGTAAAGACGATACAATGCGCTTTGCTTTCTTCAGTAAAGCTGCCTTAGAATTTCTGCAACAAAGTAACAAACGCCCCGATGTCATTCACTGTCACGATTGGCAAACCGGATTAATTCCCGTAATGTTGTACGAAGTTTATCAATATCACGGGATGGCAAACCAAAGAATTTGTTATACAATCCATAACTTCAAACATCAAGGAGTAGCTGGAGTAGAAATTCTTTGGGCGACAGGTTTAAATCGAGAAGATTATTACTTCAGATACGATCGCCTGCGCGACAACTTCAATCCCTTCGCCTTAAACTTCATGAAAGGAGGGATTAACTACTCGAACGCGATTACCACAGTTTCGCCGCATCACGCTTGGGAAGCACATTGTGGCGAGCTAGGTGCGGGTTTAGGTCACACCTTACATTTACAGGAAGATAAGTTTTCCGGGATTCTCAATGGAATCAACTTTGATTTTTGGGACCCGGAGAGCGATCGCTACATTCCGGCTCATTATACCCAGGAAGATTTAAGCGGCAAACAGAAAAACAAAAAAGCTCTCCAAAAACGTTTATTAATGAAACAAAGCGACAAACCCCTGGTTGCTTATATTGGGCGTTTAGACCAACAAAAAGGCGTTCATTTAGTACATCACGCTCTGTACTACGCTTTACAAAAAGGGGCGCAGTTTGTGTTGTTAGGATCGGCAACCGAACCAGGAATTAACTCTTGGTTTTGGCATGAAAAAAACTTTTTAAACAACAATACCGACTGTCATTTAGAACTAGGCTTTAACGAAGAATTATCCCACTTAATTTATGCTGGGGCTGACATGATTGTCGTCCCCAGTAATTACGAACCTTGTGGCTTAACGCAAATGATTGGCTTAAAATACGGTACTGTTCCGATTGTGCGCGGAGTTGGAGGATTGGTAAACACCGTTTTCGATCGCGATTACGACCAAAATAAACCTCCTGAAGAACGCAACGGATATGTCTTTTACCAAAGTGATTTTAATGCTTTAGAATCAACAATGGATCGGGCTTTAGGCTTGTGGTATGACTATCACGACGAATTTGAAAAGCTGGTGAAGCAAGGGATGGAGTACGATTACTCTTGGAACCATCCTGGCGATCGCTATATCGACATCTACAATCATATTCGCCATAAGTAACCGAAAAACTGCTCTAGAGACGTTGTACACAACGTCTCTAAAATTTTATTCTTCCCACTCACTTTTAAGAATCCCATACTGCACTACATCTTCATAATTATCCCCTTTCAAAGTATGTTGGCGCAAATAACCTTCCTGAGACATACCCATTTTTTCCATAACTCTTCCTGATCCCGGATTACGGGCAAAATGGGCAGCATGAATGCGGTTTAAACCCAGAGTTTCAAAGCCATATTTGAGCATAGCTTTTCCTGCTTCAGTACAGTATCCTTGATTCCAATAAGCTTTACCAATCCAATAACCCATTTCGGCATTATTATCGCGACGATTAATTATTAAACCAATCGCACCACATAATTCCCCGCTAGATTCTAAAGTAATCGCAAAAGTAGCTTGTTTTTCTGCTGCAAAGTCTTGCCGATGAGTTTGAATCCATTTTTCTGCCATCCCCTCTTCATAAGGATGAGGTATTGCTGTCATCACCGTAACTTCTTTTTCACGTAATAAATGTTGCACTGTCGGCGCATCAGCAAGGCTAAACGAACGTAAAATTAAACGTTGAGTTGCTAATTTTGGTTGAGTAGTTTCCCAAATTGGGCGCGTACCGCCGAAGACAGCAAAGCTATAATTTTTGTACCAGCAGTCAACATCGACAAAACCCGCCTTTTCTAGCCATTGTAATTGAGCATCGACAGTTGCCAAACGATCGTATTCTCGGCGCTGTTGTGCGGCTTTCAGTTCATTTTCGGTAACGCCTAATTTGCAGATTGTTTCTGTCCAATTTTTTTGATATTCTTGCTCTAATTTGCTAGTTCTGCCTGAAACTTGTTCCGCATTGATAAACATTCCTTCGGGCTTTAAAACTCGATAGATGCGTTGATAAAGAAGTTGTTTCTCTGAGTCAGAAAGGTGATGAATCGAAAGTCCTGAAATAACTACATCATAACCCGAACCGAGATCGATTTGCTGATAATCACCAACCAGAATTTGCGGCGACTTTCCGATTTGCTGAAAACGTGACTTGGCTTGTGCTAACATTTCTGTAGCAAAGTCTACCAGAGTGATTTCCGCGTTGGGGAAAGCAGCTTGTACCATAGCTGAATATAAGCCCGTACCTGCCCCTAAATCAAGAATTTTTAGTGGTGCAGTGGGCGCTCCAGGGATGATTTCCACAGCGATACGGTAAAAATCGTCAAAGCAAGGAATCAATTTGCGTCGTAGGCGATCGTATTCCGTAGCGGCAGCATTAAAAGTTGCTTGCAAATTTGTGGGATAATTGTTCATTTTTAGTGGATATTAGAGAAGTTAAAAGTCAAAAAAATAGCCGCAAAAAACTGCTAACTCGTTCAAAGAAAATCAGCTTACTAAAGCACTTGATTAAGATTAAGGGGGTATCCCTAGCCGAATTCTGGTGATTTACCTAAAATTTTAGCTCGAATTAGATAAGGATTAGTTTTACTTATAATTATCTCCTGAAAAATTACGCGCTCATCGCTGTCAATAGTGCTAGCCATTGATGTCTTAATCACACTACATTCATTATGCCAAACTTTCCTCAATGAAATAGTTAATTACCAAATTTTAACTGTATTATTAATAATTTAGCCAAAACTCAAATTAATCAAATTAGCAACAAAGCTATTTAATTTAGTTATACTACTTCCAAAAAGAGGATTTTAGTGGTAAAAACAAATATTACCGCTTTTCTCAAGCTCTTACACTCTTATACCGTTTTTCTAAATGAATACTACACATACGGACTTTGTAGAGACGTTACATACAATGTCTCTACACAATTTTATCTAGCGTAGCCAAATCAAATTGGTATTACCTTTCTTTCAACTCAAAAACTTTCTCAATTCCACTTTGAATTTGATAATATTTTTAAGGATATTTATCGCAAAAGGAAACAATGGAAAACTTTTTAGATACAATCAAAGACCCCATTTTAGCGACTAACGATATTGTTAACAAAATCTCTTTCCTCAAAATTATTCTAGTTGTTACTGTTTTTACCCTAAGTTTAGCTTTAAGACAATTTTTCTCTACCGTTGTCATTAAACGAATTGAAGCTTTAACTAGCAATACAGAAAATCATCTTGATGACGAGCTAGTTAGGATTATCAAGGAACCTTTAAGTTGGCTAGTTTTTGTTGCTGGACTTTGGCTGATCCAAGTTATTTTGTCAACTAATCTTAGTCCAGACCTAAATGAATTAGCTCTTCAAATTATTAGTTTTGTGGCGTTAACTATTGTTGCTTATATAGTTTTTTATGCTGCTCCGGTTTTAGGGAAATTTTTAGAAAAATTAACTCTAAAAACCGAAACTGAGTTAGATGATTTACTGGTTCCTTATTTACCAAAATTATTTCGTTTGCTAGCAATAGCTGTAGTTTTCTTAAAAGGAAGCGAAGTTTTTTTAGGTGCTTCTGCTGGTGCTTTAATCGGTCTTTTAGGTGGTGCTGGTGTTGCTTTAGGTTTGTTATTTAAAGATTTAATTTATGATTTGTGTTGTACAGTTATTATCTATACTGATAATTTGTTTCGTTTTGGGGATTTGGTATCAGTAGAAGGAATTGATGGTTTATTAATCGTGAATCATATTGGGCTGCGAAGTACAACTTTGAGCGTTTTAACTACTAATGCTTTGAAAAAAATGCCTAATTCCAAAATGATTAATGGAGTTGTCGAAAATTGGTCGCAGTCTTTATCTGTAGGGGAGGAAAAAGCAATTGGGATTACTTTAACTCTACAAATAGATTCTATTTCCGCAGAGCAAACTGCTCGTTTTTGTAATAGTTTGCGTGAAATACCGAAGCTTATTGATAACTTAAGCACTCACTGTTTTATTTGGTTTAGTGGGATAAATCAAAATGCTCGTGTGATTCAAATTAATGTTTTTGCGAAGGTAAGTAGTCCGGAATTGTACTTTCAAACTATTGAGGAGGTTAATCTAGAAATTTTAAAGATTCTCGAAAAGGAAAAAATTGAAATGTTATCTTCTTTGTCGATTGAAGTTATTAGTGCAATTGAGCATAAATTTCAATCGATTCAAGCGATTGAAAATTGATTGTGTTTGTGGATTGGAGAGAACTTACTGAAAATGAAAGCTTTAATTTGCACTCAAGTTTAAGGTGGTTTGCTGTGATTTTAACCAATTTAGCAAATTATCTTATTTTCCTAAGTTAATGCCATAAATAAAGACTCTGTAAAAAGATTATAGGCAATGTCTCTAGATAATTTAATGTAGTGTAAATCAAGGAAATTGGGATAAATTATTTCCCTAAATTAAGGCTACGAATAAAGACTGTGTAAAAACATTATATGCAATGTCTCTACATAATTTTATGTCTTTATGATTTGTAGCCAAGGGAAATTGGTATTAGTTAATTGTTGATGCTAAAAATTGGGCTAGTTCCGGTGTAACTTTTTGCTCTAAATTTAAAGTTGCTATAGCGTTTGCAAAAGTTACTTTTGTCACTAACAAAGCTTTAATTTCTTGTAGTTGTGTCCAAGTTATCTCGCTGTTGATGTAAGCTTTTGCAAGAGCGATCACTAAATCTTGATATTCGTTACCTTCGATTTCAGTCATCATGCGATGGTGAATATCAAATTTGCTGTCGAAACAGTGATACCAAGATTGGGGTTGGTGTTGGAGAATGGTTTCAAATAAAGATTTTTCATCCGCACGACTGACGACGCGATCGCGCTCGCTAGCGACAATTAACATCTGAGTGTAGGCTTGGGTTGCGGCTTGGTCAAGTATTTGCTGTCCGAGGTCGTAAAATAATCTTAGTGTGGGAATCCGAAAACCGTGGTAGCCAAAATTTCCTGGCGCATCTTTATTCGCCCATTCATAATAAAAAGGTAAGGTTTCGATTAGCCAATCCAGGGGTAGTAAACTACTACTGAGGTAAGGTGCAAATAAAAGTGCGCGATCGATAATTTCCGGTGTATTTAAGGCTAACCAACCTGTTAAAGTTGCCCCAGTAGACAAACCACCAATAATAACTTTCTCTCCGAGGTTTTGAGCAGTTTCTAGCCACTCCCGCGCAAAGTCTTGATAAACTTGAATGTTAGTTGGTAAAGGCGGAGGGTTATCGCCGTTCCAATCTCCAGCGATTCCGTGACCGGGTTGTAAGGGAATCAAAACATTATATCCGGAGGCAAATAAAGCTTTTCCTAAAGGTACAAATTGGTAAGGTGCGGCAGTAAAACCGTGGAAGAAAAGACAAACTTTCGGTGTAGGATTGGGGTGGAAAAAAAAGCGAGAGCGACATTTTCGGTTGCGGAGTGGAAAATTTTGCTCGCGCCAGCTAACTTGTGAGGTAATTGTCGCAATTGTGTTCGTGTAGTTTGACATCAATAGTAGGAGCGCGATCGCCACTCAAATTTACTATAAAACTTTTGTCCAGTTCGTCAAACAAAATTCTAGCAGTTTCCCTCCACCTCACCAAAATTTGAGACAATACAAACAAATACTGATATTTTTGCTACAGAACGTGGTTTTTAGATTGTATGCAAACTCTGGAAAATCCCCAAAATGCTTCTACTACTACTGCACCAGCTTTCGATACTACCATTCATCGGCGTAAAACTCGCCCGGTGAAAGTCGGCGATGTGACTATTGGTGGTGGTTATCCGGTGGTAGTGCAGTCGATGATTAATGAAGATACCTTAGATATCGATGGCTCAGTAGCGGCAATTCGTCGTTTACACGAAATTGGCTGCGAAATTGTGCGCGTTACAGTGCCGAGTATGGCTCATGGTAAAGCTTTAGCACAAATTAGGGAAAAATTACACCAAACTTATCAACCAGTACCGTTAGTCGCTGATGTGCATCATAATGGGATGAAAATTGCCTTAGAAGTTGCCAAGCACGTTGATAAAGTCAGAATTAATCCTGGATTATACGTTTTTGAGAAGCCGAAAAGCCATCGCAACGAATATACTGAAGCAGAATTTGAGGAAATTGGCGCGAAAATTCGTGAAACTCTCGAACCCCTAGTGATTTCGCTGCGGGATCAAAATAAAGCGATGCGTATCGGAGTTAATCACGGTTCCCTCGCCGAAAGAATGCTGTTTACTTATGGGGATACTCCCGAAGGGATGGTAGAATCGGCGCTGGAATTTATTCGTATTTGCGAATCTCTCGATTTTCGTAACTTGGTCATTTCGCTGAAAGCTTCGCGAGTTCCGGTGATGCTAGCTGCTTACCGTTTGATGGTTAAGCGCATGAATGAATTAGGAATGGATTATCCGTTGCATTTGGGTGTTACTGAAGCTGGAGATGGCGAATATGGACGAATTAAGTCTACTGCGGGAATTGGTACTCTCTTAGCCGAAGGTATCGGCGATACAATTCGGGTATCTTTAACTGAAGCCCCGGAAAAAGAAATTCCGGTTTGTTATAGCATTCTCCAAGCTTTGGGGTTGCGAAAAACAATGGTGGAATATGTGGCTTGTCCGAGTTGTGGACGTACTTTATTTAATTTGGAAGAGGTTCTGCATCAAGTTCGCGAAGCGACGAAACACCTTTCTGGTTTGGATATTGCTGTCATGGGTTGTATTGTTAACGGACCGGGAGAAATGGCAGATGCGGATTATGGTTATGTTGGGAAGCAACCGGGTTATATTTCTCTGTATCGCGGTCGTGAGGAAATTAAGAAAGTACCGGAAGATAAAGGGGTGGAAGAGTTGATTAATTTGTGTCTATTATACTCAGGTGTGAGGGTATGAGGCATCGCGTGATTTCGTAGGGTGTATTTGGCGGGTAGAATGCAAAAATTATATCCTTTGTCTGTAACGGTCTGTGTTACTGCAAGATAGTGTCTACAGTGTTTGTCTCTTGCCTTCGTGTCATTCGCTCCTAGAATCTT
>JAWQFW010000216.1:6492-9138 GCA_035968095.1 Oscillatoria sp. PMC 1068.18 | reverse complement strand
ATTTGGTAAAAATATCTAACCTTTTCAGAAATATTTCCTAGCAAAAATATTCAATTTAGTTGACGGAATCAAAAAAGATGACCAACTTAACCATTAACTTTCAATCGGTTGAACTTAGCGACGAACAATTTTATCAACTCTGTCTCAACAACCGCAACCTCAGATTTGAACGTAATGCAATTGGAGATTTAATAATTATGTCACCTACAGGTGGAGAAACCAGCAACCGCAATGGAAGACTAATCCAACAATTGTTTAATTGGTCAGATCGCAATCAAACAGGTATTTCCTTCGACTCTTCAGGAGGATTCAAACTACCAAACAATGCAGATCGTTCTCCCGATGCAGCTTGGATATCTAACCAACGTTGGCAAAGTTTAACACCTCAACAACAGCAAAAGTTTGTTCCTTTATCTCCGGATTTCGTCATCGAATTACGTTCACCAACAGATTCCTTAAAAAGCCTCCAAGAAAAAATGATTGAATACCAGGAAAATGGCACCCGTTTAGGTTGGCTAATCAATCGTCAAAATCGCCAAGTAGAAATTTATCGCCCCGGACAAGATGTGGAGATTTTAGAATCACCAACTAGCTTATCAGGAGAAGATGTTTTACCCAGTTTTGTGCTGAATTTAGCACCGATTTGGTAAACTCATTTGTTGAGCTAAAGTAGTAAGATGGAAAAGTGGTACAAAGAAGACCTAGCTTATATTCATGATGTCGGTTTCTGCGACTACGCAGTTAAATCCGCTTCTGGCATATTAACAATTCTAGCTAATAATCAAATCAACTTTGGTTTAATTATCGATTTAGGTTGTGGTAGTGGATTATCAGCGCAAAAGTTCATCCAAGCAGGCTATAAAGTTCTTGGTATCGATATCTCCGAAGCATCAATAAAAATTGCCCGAAAAAGAGTTCCCGAAGGCGAGTTTGAAGTACGATCGCTATTCAAAGCCAAACTACCAAATTGTAACGTTGTTACCTCAATAGGTGAATGCTTGAATTACCTGTTTGATGAAGATAACAATAGTCAAACACTCATTAATCTTTTCCGGCGAATTTATAATGCTTTAACTCCTGGAGGGATGCTGATTTTTGATATTGCAGAACCCGGACAAGTAAAAGCGGGAATAACGAAAGGATTTACTGAAGGAGAAGATTGGATTGTACTGGTAGAAAAATCAGAAGATCGAGAACAAAAAATATTAACCCGTCGCATTATTACTTTTCGTAAAATAGGAAAACAGTATCGACGGAATGATGAAATACACTATCAAAGATTGTATCAAGCAACAGAAATTGCTAGCACACTTCGTCAGATTGGTTTCCAAGTTCAAGTTGTCCGTAGTTATGGTGATTTTCAACTACCAAATGCTCATGCAGCATTTATTGCTCGTAAGCTAGTTTAAGGCTATAGTTAAAAATTTTCCCTACTTCCAAATGCAAAATTAAAAATGTTATTAAGTAAATCAATAAAAAAGATAAATTAGTTGGAAAAATGTTAGAATTAATTTATCGGTAAAGATAAACTAAATGTGAAAACTGATTCGATTTTTTATCAACTTTTCCAAACTTTTCCTAGCTTATTATTTGAACTCATCGGTGAGTCACCAGAGAAAGCTAGCGATTATGAATTCTCCTCAAGAGAAATCAAAGAACTGGCTCGACGTTTTGATGGAGTCTTTTTACCAAACACTGAGTCTCCTAATCAAATAATTTACTTTTTAGAGGTACAATTTCAACCGAAACCAAATTTTTATTGGCGTTTGTTTGCGGAAATATTTGTCTATTTAGCTCAATATCAACCGACAAATGATTGGCGTGCAGTCGCGATTTTTCCGTCGCGAAATCTTGATGCTGATGTACCAAGACAGTATCGCTGGTTAGCGCAAAATCCTCCTTTGATTAAAGTGTATTTGAATGAGTTAGAGCCGCCAGCTAATCCTTCACTGGGATGGGGTATGGTACAGTTAGTTATCGAGTCTGAGGAAACTGCTACCAGTGAAGTCCCGCAACTACTTGCAAAAGCTAGACAAGAGTTAACTGATGAAGCTCTCAAGCAAAAAGTTGTAGAATTAATAGAGACGATTTTGGTTTATAAGTTACCACAATTAAGCCCTCAGGAGTTAGAAGCAATGTTTGGCTTTAGCGATCTTAAACAAACTAGAGTTTACCAAGAAGCGCGAGAGGAAGGTAAAGCAGAAGGTCGGGTAGAAGGTAAAGCAGAAGGTCGGGTAGAAGGTAAAGCAGAAGGTCGAGTAGAAGGTAAAGCAGAAGGTCGAGTAGAAGGTAAAGCAGAAGGTAAAGCAGAAGGTCGAGTAGAAGGTCGAGTAGAAGGTAAGTTAGAATCTGTACCTCGGTTATTAGCTTTAGGGTTGAGTATAGAACAAATTGCTCAAGCTTTAGAGTTAGATGTAGCAAAGGTGCGTCAAGCAGCAACGGAAAATAACCAAAATTAGCTATTTTTATCGATTTTTTAGGGTGCTTACTAAAGCACCTTATTCATTTAAGCGAAAGCAAAAGAAATAGCTGATTAATAAAGATATTTTTGCTGTAAAAGTTATCACAATTAAGCTGATAGGAGTTAAAAAATGTTTGAATATAGCGATCTCAAACAAACTAGATTTTATCAAGAAGCTAAAGAAG
>JAWQFW010000216.1:0-6392 GCA_035968095.1 Oscillatoria sp. PMC 1068.18 | reverse complement strand
AAGGTCGAGAAGAAGGTCGAGAAGAAGGTCGAGAAGAAGGTCGAGAAGAAGGTCGAGAAGAAGGTCGGAAAGAAGCCAAACAAAAAGTCATGCTACAATGTGTACCTCGGTTATTAGCTTTCGGGTTGAGTGTAGAAGAAATTGCTCAAGCTTTAGAGTTAGATGTAGCAAAGGTGCGTCAAGTCGCAACAGAAAATCAGCAAAATTGAAGATTGAGCGATTGACGCAATAGCGCCAGCGCCGTAAAAGGCGATCGCTACTTTCCCTCCTCCCGACAACATGATATCCTAGAAAGCAAAATTGAATCAGGAGTCGGGCGATGACTTCAACAGCTACTTCAGTAAATTCTTCTGATGCTCTCAACATAGAGGATCTCGCCGCGTTGTGCCAAGCTAGTCAAGTTGGTAAGCTTCTCCCTGCTGCTCTTTATGTCCACACTTCAGCTATTTCTGCTCTTCATCCAGAATTACAAGCTTATGAAATTCGTGCGCGAAAAGCTTCTCGTGAAACAGAAGCAGCTAATTTAGTGAAATTTAGCACCGATAAACTCAAGATTAGTTATTTATTTTACCCGGATTTCGATCCTGACCCTCATCCAGCTTTACAAGCGAGTATCCAAGTCAATTTACAAACTTTAGAGGTAGGTTATCGCGATTATCGTACCTCAGAAAATCCGCCAATTCTCCATCGCAAGGAAACTTTTGTAACTCCAGAATATCCTTTTTATGACGAATTTGCGGAACTTACTCGTCAAGAAGTTGCTTTAGGGTTATTGGATGACTCGCGTTTTATTGGAACTCGTGAAGAATGGCAGCAACGTTTGTACCGCTACAGGTTACAATTGTCCGGACATCGTTTGGTTTGTGCTATCGATGCTGCACCAGGTAAAATTATTATCGAAAGGCATAAAGCGGCGATCGCGCGCACTCAACTTTCTCGTCCGGTAAGATTAGCATTAGAGGCAGATCTATTTCCACCCGATTTTACTTTCTTTGACTACGGTTGCGGTCACGGTGGCGATATTCAACGTATTGCAGAAAAAGGTAACATTAGTTCAGGTTGGGACCCTTATTATCGTCCAGATACACCCCACACTACCGCAGATATAGTTAATCTCGGCTATGTTATTAATGTAATCGAAGACCCCGCCGAACGTCGCGAAGCTTTAATTTCTGCTTGGAATTTAACCAAAAAAGTCTTAATTGTTGCTGCACAAGTTCTCATTGACGATCGCCAGCGCGGAGTGGTAGCTTATGGTGATGGAATTATTACCAGTCGCAATACTTTCCAAAAATATTACGAACAAGAAGAGTTAAAAATTTATCTCGACCAAGTTTTGCATCTCGATGCAATTCCTGCTGGTTTAGGAATTTATTTTGTCTTTCGTGATGAAAATCAAGCCGAAGCTTTTCGCGCTTCTCGCTTTCATTCTCGCGCAACAACCCCCAGAATTCAAACTCCTAATAAATCTTTTGCAGATTATCAGGAATTACTCACTCCGTTGATGAATTTTGTTACCAAACGCGGACGACTTCCTGTGAAGGGAGAGTTAGCTGAGGAAGCCGAAATTAAAGCCGAGTTTCGCTCATTTCGTCGTGCTTTTGACGTAATTTTACAAGTCACTGATGAGGCTGAATGGTCAGAAATTGCCGAAAAACGTCGCCAAGACCTAAAATTATATTTAGCCCTTGCTAGTTTCACTAAACGTCCGAAACCCAGAAGTCTTAGTCCTGAAGTAAAAGAAGATTTCAAAGCTTTATTCGGTAATTACAAACGTGCTTGTATGTTAGCGGATATGATGCTTTTTAGTTTGGGCGATCTTGACAATATTGCCGATTTGTGCATCAATAGTCCTGTTGGTAAGAAACTCCGTAATTCGCTGTTAGTTCATGTTAGCGCTTTAGAAAGACTCGATCCGCTTTTGCGGCTGTACGAAGGCTGCGCGAGTCGCACAATTGGACGCTTAGAAGATGCGAATGTCGTTCAATTTCATTTCCGCAAACCAAAAATTTCTTATCTAGTTTATCCGGATTTTAATACAGAAATTCATCCGAGATTACGTTCCAGAATGCAAATTGAGTTACAAAACTTGCGCGTTAATTATCAGGAATATGACCAAGAAAATCCCCCAATTTTGCATTATAAATCTGCTTTAGTAACTCCGGATTATCCTAACTATGAACGATTAGCGAAATTAACACAGCAAGAAGAAGATTGGGGTTTATTGGAAGATTTAGGAAAAGTGAGGAATTTACAAGGATGGTTAGAATGTTTGGACGAAAATTATACAATTATTAAAAATTATCGACTTTCTCGACGGAAAGATGTCGATTCTTATACACTTAAAGTATTACGTTCTAGGGTAAAAACTCGACAAGAGAAAAGACGGAGAAATAAAAGTTCGTAAATGATAATTTTTGGTAAAATTGGAAGACTAAATGGGTAGAATTTTTGCGAATATCAGAATATATTCTAGAGGAAAAACCATGAATACTAAGTTAGTTAATTCTCTCATGCAAATCCTTAACTTTTTAACAGCAGAATCAAGAAAAGAATTAGTAAAAAAACTGGTTGTAGAAACTTCGGAAATGTCAACCGAAGAAATTGTCCAGTTTGTACAGAATTGTCATTCTTTTGATTTCCTAGAGAATGAACCAGATATTTATACTTTAGAAGATGGAGAACCTGTATAATGTCGCTAAAAAAAGGGGATATTGTCTTAGTTACCTTTAATTTTACAGAATTGAATACAACTAATACCAATTTGCTTTATCTTCGCTACATAAAATTTTGTACCAGACGTTGCATGGAACGTCTTTACATGACTTAGGAATAATCTTTAATTAAGTTTAACCAAGATTCAAGTCCTTTTTTGGTAGGTTGTCTGGTTTTCGTGAAAGTCCAAATATCCCGTTTATGTTTGGAACCATAACTAATGTGAATTGGTCTTGATTTACTATAATAATATAACGAATCGAAAGGTAATTTTTGCTTGAGAATCCATTCTACAACTGTATCGCTAGTTTCTCCGATGATTAAAAAGTCGCAAGCTGCGCCTAATCGGTTACAATAATAATTGCCATTGCGATTGATTTCGTGTGCCATGTGTTGGTCGATACTGGGAGATATAATCCCATTTTTGAGGTTAGTTACTGGATCTTTTTTGTCTAAGTATTTTCGCAAGTCTGGGGAACAAAAGCCATAGGTGAGTTGAAAGTTATCTTGACCGAAATAATTGATGATTGGGTCAATTATAAATTGATTTAGGGCTTTTAATGCGGGAATTGTTTCGGGATTTTTGGGAAAAGGATCGATTTTATCGGCGTATTTTTGATAAGTTTGGGTACAGGTACAAAAGTCTTCTAAGGTTAGGTAGTTTCCGAGTTTAGTTGTTTGCATAAACTACAACCTGAGTGCAGAATTAGGAGAATAACATTAGGATAGCAAAATTAAAATTAGGGTAGGAAAAATTGGTGCAGCGATCGCCACGGGATCGCCACACGATCGCCAACCTGATATAATTAACTAAGCTGCCCAGAATCTACGCTACGTGCATATCTTCCCAACGCAGTTAAGGGAAAATGCTGTTGATAGAGATGATATTTCAAATAAAAATGACTGGGAAATCCGGTTCCGGTGAAATAAGCTTCGTTCCAACTTCCATCAGCTTGCTGCGTAGCTAACAAGTATTCTACACCTCTTTCAATTGCGGCGGTTGCCCAATTTCCCGTTGCTTCTCCAGCCGCGAGTAAACCAATTAAAGCCCAAGCAGTTTGGGAAGCGGTACTTTCGCCAATTCCTTTTAAACTAGGATCGTCATAACTGCGACAAGTTTCACCCCAACCACCATCTTGATTTTGACAGCTAACTAACCAAGCTGCACCTTTGGCGATACTATCTTGATGAGTATAGTCAGCAACCAGGGAAAGCGCAACCAGGACACCGCTAGTACCATAAATATAGTTTACCCCCCAACGACCAAACCAACAGCCTTCGGGTTCTTGTTCTTCAGTGAGATAATCCAGGGCGCGTTTAAGTTGTTTCGGTGCGAGAATGGGAGTATCGCTGTTTTGCTGAAGATTTCCCACCATTTCCAACACTCTCGCAGTCACATCGGCTGTGTTAGGATCGATAGTTGCTTTCAAATCGCTGTAGGGAAGCAAATTCAGCCATTCCGCATCATTATCAAGGTCAAAAGCAGCCCAGCCTCCAGGATAACATTGCATTGTTGCAATCCAAGCCACAGTTCGCGCGATCGCCTGTTGTTTCAATTTCTCATTTGGCAATTTTACTTGATTCAACGCCATCACCACTACCGCAGAGTCGTCAACATCAGGATAAAAGCGGTTATCAAACTCAAAAGCCCAACCTCCGGGCATACCTTGTTTATTTTTCACCGCCCAATCACCAAAGTCAAGAATTTGCTTTTCCAGTAACCATTCCCCAGCTTTGACTAAACTCGGATGATCTGTCGCTAAACCAGAATCAATTAGCGATCGCATTACTAAAGCAGTATCCCACACTGGCGAGATACAAGGTTGTACCCAATAAATATCTTCATCTTCAATGGCAAAACGATCTACCGCTTCCATACCACGAATAATAATCGGATCGTGGCGATCGTAGTCCAATGCCTTTAATCCTAACAGCGAATTCAACATCGCCGGAATAATTCCACCCCAGTCACCCGTCGCTTCCTGTCGCTGCAACACCCATTTTTCCGCCACTTTAATTCCTGCTTCGCGAAAAGGAACTAAATCATTATCTTGGGCGAATTTGAAAGCATCGTCAAGGTAAACAAAAATATCCGTCCAATCATCGTTGCGTGGTAACTCGTAGCGAACATTCTCCACACCTTCAGCATACAACTCATCTAAATTAATCGCCGGGTCAACTTGATAAACAGGTTGGCGATCGAAGACAATAATCAAAGGTACCGTACTTCCCCTAGCCCAACTCGACATCTCATAAATCGGGAAAGAATCTGGTAATAGCATAATCCAAGGCGGAATCGTCGGTAAACCCCGCCAATCATAGCAGCCAATCAACGCCAAGTGCATTTTCGTAAAAATCCGTGTTTTACTGATCCCGCCATGTGCGAGAATAAACTCACGCGCCTTGACCATCGCCGGATCTGTTTCCGTTACACCGAGTAACTTCAAAGCCATGTAAGCTTCTACCGACGTACTAATTTCCCCACCATCGCCATAGTATAACTCCCAACCGCCATGTTCCCGTTGTTGCTGACGCAGATAAGTTTCTACCTTCTGGAGGTGACGAGATTTATCTGTACCCCAAATTTTATGTAATAAGACAATTTCGGCTGTAATTGTCACATTCGACTCCAACTCAGCCCACCAATAGCCTTGCGGATTTTGCTTGGAGAGAAGATAATCTTGGTTACGCGCGATGGCATCTTTCACCGACACCATCACTTTTCGATCTTCAATTTGCATTTTCTTCCGTTCACACTCAACCCCACCAGTCTAAAATAGCACCAATCAGTAACAAAGCAGTTGGCGATCGCCCCAAAAGGATCTCTTTTCTTTCACTGGTGTACCACAAACTTATCCCCATGATTGAATTAATTTTAACTTTAGTTTCCCTAATAATTTGGCTTTATTTGCTTGGTTTTCGAGGTAAATTTTGGCTATCAGATCAAATTCTCGATAATGTAACTACTGACAGCCAAGATTTCCCGGCAATTTGTGCAGTAATTCCGGCGCGAAATGAGGCAGAATTATTACCAGTTACCCTCAAATCTTTATTGTCGCAAAATTATCCCGGTTCCTATCAAATTATTCTCGTTGACGATAATAGCACAGATAATACCGCTAATCTTGCTCAAAATGTCGCCCAAGAATTAAACCAAACCGAAAAGTTACAAGTTATTTCTGGAAAACCTTTACCCCCAGGTTGGACTGGTAAACTTTGGGCAATGCAACAAGGAATAGAAGCTGCTAACAATCTCCAACCAGCGTCAAAATATCTCTTATTAACTGATGCAGATATTCTCCACGATGCGAATAATTTGCGTCGTTTAGTTATCCAAGCAGAAACCGAAAATTTAGCTTTAGTTTCTTTGATGGTACGTTTGCGTTGCGAGAGTTTCTGGGAGAAATTATTAATTCCTGCATTTATCTTTTTCTTCGAGAAACTTTATCCTTTTCGTTGGGTAAATAATCCCCAAAAGTTGACTGCGGCTGCGGCTGGGGGCTGTATTCTAATTCGTCAAGAAAGTTTGGCTGGTATCGGTGGAATTAAAGTAGTTCGGAATGCGTTAATTGATGATTGTGCTTTGGCTAAAGCTGTTAAATTAGGTACGGCTAATAATTTTCTTGATCAAGCAGTTAAAAATGAGCAGATATCGCTAGAAGATAGTAATTATACTA
>JAWQFW010000215.1:0-9142 GCA_035968095.1 Oscillatoria sp. PMC 1068.18 | reverse complement strand
CATTATTAAGTATTGATTTACAGAAAGTTGATGAATAATCAAGGCATCAATCGTCTTTTAGCTAACTTCAAAAAATCTCAATCTCCATTTTGGCAGCAGCTATTTTCGATTAGCAACCAGCTAAGTTTGAGCTTAGTATTTATGGGAATTTTGAGCGTTTTATCGACGGGAGGAATACTTCTTTATCTCAGTTTTCAGGATCAGTTACAGCAGTCACAAAAGCTACAAAAAGAGCTTTCCCAAGTTGCTGCTAGCCAAATTAACTATTATTTAGATGATTTACAGCGTAAACTAAGTTATCTCGCTAGAGTTAAAGGAATAACTAACTATTCACCACAAATTCAGCAAAATTTAATAGAAGGATTAATTCGTCACAACGATGCTTATGAATTAGTCGGAATTTTAGATAGCAAAGGCAATACAGTAATTGCAGTTTCTCGTTACGAAGAAGTAACCTACAAAAATTTTGCTGGTTCTCCTTTATTTGCGCGTAGTTTTAAGCAACAAGAAGAATATATCAGTGCAGTAGAAACAGATCCGACAACTGATATACCAATGATAACTTTGGCAGTACCAATCCGCAACCTACAAGATCAAGTTGATGGCGTATTATTTGCCAAAATAAATCTTAGTTTTCTCTGGTTTATTGTCTCACAAACAGAAGTAGGTAAAACAGGTCATATTTATATAATTGACGAAAGAAATTTTTTAATTGCGGAGAAAGGAAGTACACAAAATAACTTTCAAATGCAAGACCTTTCTCAAAATCCTTTAATACAAAAAGTTAAAGCTAATCAATCTTCTCAAGAGCCTGATGTTTATCGAGGTTTAAAAGATATTCAAGTATTGGGAGCAAAAGCACTCATTCCTAGTTTAAGTTGGAATGTAGTTGTGGAACTACCTACTACCGAAGCTTATGCTCCTATCTACCGGATGATGATAAGAACCGGAGAAGGACTAATTGTAGTAATTATAGTAGCGATCGCTACGGGATTTATCCTCTCCCGACGCATTGTTTCACCCTTCAAATTTTTTATCTCTGCGGCTACGCAAATCAGTGAGGGAAATTTTGATACTCAGGTAAACATTACCAGTCCCTATGAATTGAGTGTTTTAGCAACAACATTTAATCAAATGACAGCCCAGGTGCAGGAACTATTTCATGCAGTGGAAAGAGAACGTAATTTTGCCGCAGCAATCTTGGAAATCGCAGGTGCTTTAGTTGTTGTTTTAGACCATACAGGACGCATTGTTCGCTTTAACAAAGCTTGTGAAGAAACAACTAAATATGAATTTCAAGAAGTAAAAGGTAAATACTTTTGGCAATTATTTCTCTCTCTTAAAAAAGCAGAAGCAGAAAAATTTTTATCTGGTTATTTGCAAGTTGGGAGCTTTCCTAGAAAATATGAAACCTGTTGGTTAACTAAGGATGGGAAACAGCGTTTAATTGCTTGGTCAGATGCTGCATTACTTAATGAAGAAGGAAAAATTGAATATATTATCAGTACAGGAATTGATATTACCGAACAGCGACAAGCAGAAAAAGATTTAAAAGAAAGTGAAAAGCGACTTCAAGCTATTTTAGATAACTCACCAGAAGTAATTTACCTGAAAGATTTAGACGGATATTATTTGCTGATAAATCGTCAATTTGAAAACTTATTAAACATTAATAGCCAAGAGGTTCAAGGCAAAAATGACTATGATATCCATCCAAAGCAAGTTGCCCAGCGACTCCGAGAAAATGACCAAAAAGTCTTGACAACTCAAATTCCTATGCAATGGGAAGAAACTATTAAAGTTAATAATATTTCCCAGACTTATATCTCTAGTAAATTTCCTTTGTATGATGCAAGTGGCAATATTTATGCACTTTGCGGTATTTCTACAGATATTAGCGATCGCAAAAAAGCAGAAGAAGAATTGTTACAAGCAAAAGAGCAAGCCGAAAATGCTTTAACAAACTTCCGTAAAGCCCAAAACCAATTAATTCAAGCCGAAAAAATGTCTAGCTTAGGTCAACTGGTTGCAGGTGTAGCCCACGAAATTAATAACCCAGTTAACTTTATTTATGGTAATCTTATTCACACAGAAACCTACACTAACGATTTACTAGAACTTATTCAAGTATATCAAGAATGTTATCCTCATCCACATCCAAAAATTGCTGATTTAATCGAAGAAATTGACTTAGAATTTTTGACAGAAGATTTCCTCAAAATTATTTCTTCAATTAAAGTTGGCACGAATCGGATTCGCGAGATTGTTTTGTCATTGCGTAATTTTTCGCGTCTTGATGAATCAGAAATGAAGGAAGTTGATCTTCACGAAGGTATTGATAACAGCTTATTAATTCTTCAAAATCGCCTTAGAGCCAAGCCTGGACATTGTGAAATTCAAGTAATTAAAGAATATAGTCAATTACCTGTTATCGAATGCTATGCTGGACAGTTAAATCAAGTTTTTATGAATATTTTAGCTAATGCTATTGATGCTTTAGATGACTACAATAGTAAACGTTCTGAATCAGAAATTAAAGCAGATCCTAGCCAGATAAAAATTAAAACTGAGTTAGTAAATTCTCAAGAAGTAATGATTTTAATTGCTGACAATGGACAGGGAATCAAAGAATCAGTTAAAGACCAATTATTTAATCCCTTTTTTACGACTAAACCAGTGGGGAAAGGTACGGGTTTAGGTTTGTCTATTAGTTATCAAATTGTGGTCGAAAAACATGGCGGTTCGCTAGAATGTTTTTCTCAATTAGGTAAGGGGGCAGAGTTCCGAATTACAATTCCGGTGAAACAAGGAATTAAGCACAGTAGTTTAGATTGATTTGATGCGAAGGCAGCCTTGGTTCGTGTAGCCGCCCGTTTACGGGTGAGGTGATTGGGTACATAACAATTTTTTTGTTTTCAGCCGAACGCCTAAAGGCGCGGCTACTCGAACTAAGCCCGCATTCGCGGGCTGGGAGATTTTACTAGGGGCTAAGTCTGATTTGGTGGGCTGGGAGGGAGTATGATATATTTTTGATTTGGCTAGCGAAAATTATCGGAGTATGCACCGAAATTATACCCAGTTGTATTTACATTGTGTTTGGGGTACTTGGGATAGGTTGCCTTTGGTTTCGTTGGATATTCGAGAGGTAGTTTATGGTGCAATTGTTAACCAGTGTAAGCAATTGAAAGGTTACGCGATCGCGATCGGCGGTACTGAAGATCACTTTCATTTGTTAACCAGTTTTCCTCCTACTTTGACGATTTCTGAGTTGATGAATAAAGTTAAGGGTAGTTCTTCTCATTTAGTGACTCATAAACTTAAGCCGAATGAGTTTTTCAAATGGCAAGGCGGTTACGGCGCATTTACTGTTAGTAAATATAACATCGATCAAGTCGCTAATTATATTAGAAATCAAGAGTTACATCATCAGCAAAAGTCACTTGTATCTGAGTGGGAAATCTAATCAAAAATGAGGCTGCGAAGGCAACCTTGGTTCGCATAGCCGCCCGTTTACGGGTTAGGCAATTAAATGCTAATCGAAAATGAGGCTGCGAAGGCAGCCTTGGTTCGTGTAGCCGCCCGTTTACGGGTGAGGTGATTGGGTACATAACAATTTTTTTGTTTTCAGCCGAACGCCTAAAGGCGCGGCTACACGGGCAAAGCCCGCCTTCGTGGGCTGGGAGATTTGATGCCGAACGCCTAAAGGCGCGGCTACTCGAACTAAGCCCGCCTTCGCGGGCTGGGAGATTTGATTTGATAAGGTTCCCCCTTCGCGGGCTATGTTATTCCATCAGCCAAACTTTAATTACGTCGTTACGGCTACCGCTAACAACAGTTTTTCCGTCGGGACTAATTGCTACAGATAAAACAGCATCCCAATGACCAGCAAAACTGTCAATTTCTTTACCTGTTTTGGCATCCCAAATTTTAATTAATTTGTCGTTTCCACCACTAATTATTTTTTGCCCATTACGACTAATTGCGACAGAAGTTACACCTTCAGGATGAGCTTTGATTGTCTGAATTTCTTGACCTGTTTTTAAATTCCAAATTTTAATAGTTTCGTCAATACTACCACTGATTAGTTGTTGATTATCTGGACTAATAGTTACAGAAGTTACTGCACCGCTATGCCCGGTGATAATTCCGGAATTGATTAGATAAATCTTCCCATCTGCACAACCACCGACTAAAGTTTTTTGCTCGGGACTAATTGCTATTGAGTAAACCCAGTCTGAAGGGGCGGTAATCGTCTGAATTTCTTGACCTGTTTCTAGGTTCCAAACTTTAATTGTGGTGTCTTGGCTACCGCTATAAATTGTCTTTCCGTCGGGACTAATTGCTAAACAATAAATTCGGTCTTGATGTCCGGTGAGAGTACGAATTTCATCTCCTGTGTTTAGATTCCAGAGTTTAATTGTGTTGTCGAAGCTACCACTAACAATTGTTTGGTCATCTGGGGTAATAGCAACAGTATGAACCCAATCTGAGTGACCTGTTAAAATATTTTTGTCTTCGCCTGTGGCTAAGTCCCAAAGATGAATAGTTTTGTCGGCACTACCACTAACTAAAGTTTTGCTATCGCTGGTTATGGCTAAGGAGTAAACGTAATCTCTATGTCCTGCTAGCCAAACGCCAAGGGTTTGATCGAGTTCCATTTTTTTAGTTATTTATTATTAGTTGTTTATGCTTATGTTTCCTAAAGGGGATAGGATGTTGGAGAGGATTAATTGTTAATAATTTGTTGATAGCTTAATTTAGTTAGAAAATACATCTGTCGTGAGGAATGGAATGGTTAAAGAGGGGAAAAAAGTTGCGGTGGCGTTTGGTAGTAATTTGGGTGATTCTCGGACAATTGTGAGGGAAGCTGTGGAGAGGCTGGCGCAAACTCCTGGTATTGCTTTAAAATCGGTTTCGAGTTGGTATCAAACTGTACCAGTGGGACCACCGCAACCGGATTATTTGAATGGTTGTTTGTTGTTGGAAGTGCAGTTAAGTCCTGAAGAATTGTTACAGGTGTTACTGAAAGTGGAAAAGAATTTTGGTCGGGTGCGTCGGGAACGTTGGGGGGCGCGATCGCTCGATCTCGATTTAATTTTATATGAGGATTTGATTCTGGAGACACCAGAGTTAGAAATTCCGCACCCACGAATGAGAGAAAGAGGGTTTGTTTTAGTACCTCTAGCAGAAATTGCTCCCGATTGGATCGATCCGGTGACAAATTGCGCGATCGCCAAACTCGCAGAAGCGGTAGACTGTTCTGGTGTCCATCGTTTATAACTCACTATGGTACTCGGTCAAGAACCTCCAGAAATTATTCAACAACGCTTATTCTACCAAGGTCGCAAATTTAGCTTTGATGTCCATCGTTTGCGCTTACCGAATCAGGCTGAGGGTGACTGGGAATGTATTCGTCACCCTGGCGGTGCTTTGGCTGTCCCTGTCACACCAGAGGGTAAACTGGTTTTGGTGCGTCAGTATCGCTTTGCATTAGCAGGACGACTTTTAGAATTTCCGGCTGGTACTGTAGAAGTGAATGAAGATCCCGCAGAGACGATTAAACGGGAAATTGAAGAGGAAACGGGTTATCGGGCGCAAAAGTGGACTTCGTTGGGTAAATTTCCCCTCGCTCCCGGTTATTCTGATGAATATATTTACTCTTTTCTCGCTCAAGATTTGGAAAAATTAGATCAGCCTTTAAATTTAGATGAAGATGAAGATATTGAAGTGATTTTAATGTCTCCTGAAGAATTATTAGCAGCTATTTTAGCCGGGGAAGCTATTGATGCCAAATCTATTTGTAGCTTTTTTATGGCTCGTGCTTTCCTAGAGGCAAGAGGTGAAAGTTTTTAAAGCAAAATTGTCATTATTTAACTAATTTTACCTTTGCCAAATAAGCCGTGTAGTAAAACGTAGAAACAGGGAATAATTAACAAAGTTAAAAACGTGGCTAGGGATAAACCGGAAAAGACAACGACACCTAAAGGTTGCAGAAATTCCGAACCTTCCCCAATCCCTAACGCCAGGGGAAATAAACCCAACACTGTTGTAATTGTGGTCATTAAAATTGGTCGCAAACGTTGGGGTGCAGCTTGTAAAATTGCTGTTTCGCAATTAACTCCATATTGGTCGCGAATTTGATTGGCTAATTCGACCATAACGATCGCGTTATTGACGACAATCCCCACTAACAAAACTGCGCCGACTAAAACTGTTGCCCCGATCGCGGTTTCGGTGAGATATAATCCAAAAATTCCTCCTGCGAGTGCGAGAGGAACGCTAAACATGATTACTAACGGGTCGATTAACGAGTTATACTGTACTGCCATCACGATAAAAACCAGAAATGCGGCTAAACCACCTAAAACTTTTAACGATTCTTGCACTTGTTGATTGCTCGCGGCGGCGGTACTGGGCAAAATTCTGACTCCGGGAGGTAGTTCTATTTCGGCTAAGATGGCGTTAGTTTCCGCGATCGCTTCACTTAAACTAGCACCTTCGCTTAAACTTCCCGCAATTAAAAATACTTCTTTTTGGTTAATGCGTTGAATTTCGCCTGGGGCTGTACCTTTTTCAATTGCCGCAACTTCCCCTAAACGAATCAGACGATTATTATCAGTAAATAAAGGTAATTGTTCCAGTTGGGAAACTCGTTGCATCGCCTTTTGATCCAGTTGAACCCGAATATCTACCAGCCGAGTTCCACGTTGCAATTCGGTAGGAACCGTCCCTAAAATTGCTGTTTGTAAAGTGTCGCCAATATCTGCTGCGGTTAAGTTATATTCAGCTAAACGTTCCCAATCAGGACGAATTTGTACTTCTGGTTGTTTGGAGTCCGCATCAGGTCGAAACCGGGCGAGAGTTGCTTTTTCGTCTAAAGCTGCCAGGATTTGACCACCTGCTTGCTGAAGAGTTTCAGTGTTATCTCCTTGAAGCATAATATCAACATCTGCACCGCGAATTGGCGAGTTGGTTAAGATAATTCCGCGTACTTCACCGGGAGATAAACGTAAGCGAATATCAACTAAATTAAGCTTATCTAATTCTTGCGTAACTCTTTCGACAAAGGCTTCCACATCTGTTTTTGGTTTCAAACTAATTGTACTCGAACTCCGCAAAACATTTTCGCTGGTAATACTAGCAAAAAGAAAACCGCCTACGGAGGTGAAAGCATATTCTGTTTCTGGTTGTTGATTGATAATTTTGTCTACTTCTGCCATTACTTGGCGGTTCGTTTCTAAAGTAGTTCCGGGAGGAAATTGAGCGAATAAATTAGCTTGACCTGTGTTAATTGCAGGTAAAATTTCTTGAGGAATTTGATTTACCATCCAGAGACTACCAACACCGAGAATTAGGAAAGAAAGCGCGATCGCGACTAATCGATAACGAACTACTTGAGTTAATAAACGTTGATAGTTTCGCGTCATCCCCTCAAAACGACGGTTAAATTCTCGCAATACCCAAAAGCGATTTAAACCACTGCTACGGCGAATTCCCAGCAGTCGGGAAGCTAACATGGGGACAACTGTTAAAGCGATTAATAAAGAAGCCGCAACCGCAAAACTAATTGTCAGAATTAGTTCGTTAAACAGCAGTGAAATGAAGCCACCAATCAGTAAAAAAGGTAATACAGCAACTAAATTAGTCGCTGTGGAAGCCACCAAAGCCGATTCTACTTCCGATCCACTGGCGATCGCGGCAGAAATTACTTCTTCTTTTCCTCTTTGACTAACAGAACGATTTTCGCGTTCGAGTGACGATAAAGAAGAGGGCAATTTATTATTTTCTGCTCCAATTCCTGCCGCAATATTTTCTAACATTACGATGGAATTATCCACCACAATTCCCACACCCAGCGCCAAACCACCTAAACTAAAAACATTAATTGATAAACCAAATAATTGCATTAAAATAATTGCCATTAACGTAGCCAAAGGAATAGCAATGACAATAATTAAAGTTTGACGTAGAGAACCTAAAAACAATAACACCGCAAAAGCAGCTAATCCTGTTCCCACTAAACCAGAAGTAGTTACATTAGCTACAGAATTTTCAATAAAGCGAGATTCATCCAGAGTTACTAGCAATTCCATATCGCTAGGAACTAAACCTGATTCTTGCAACTCTTCAATCCTTTTTTTCACTGCATCCACAACCGCGATCGTATTTGCATCTGGTTGTTTTTGGACGCTAACTTTTACTGCTGGTTCACCGTTAAGAAACACATAAATTCGTTGATTTTCGGTTCCATCAATTATTTCAGCAACATCCCGCAGATAAATTCTTCCTAAAGGTGAATTTGGTACTTCTAAACTTAAATTATTTATTTCTTGAACTGATTGAAAACGCCCAAGAGTACGGGTCAAAGGTTCGGTATCTTCTCCTTCTAATCTGCCCCCAGCCACATCTAAATTCCGTTCGGATAATGCGTCTAAAACGTCTTGTAAACTAACACCTAATGCTTGTAAACGTTTCAAATCCAAATTAATTTTTACTTCTTCGGTAACTCCACCAGAAACATTTACCGAGGCTACACCAGGAACTACAAGTAATTCCCGGCTTAATTCTTCGTCTGTAAACACTCGCAAAGCTACAGGTTCTAAAGAAGTAGATTTAACAGCAAATTCATAAACCGGAAGTTGAGAAGGATCGAACTTAAATAAACGACTATTTTCCACTGCATCTGGTAAGTTACCTCGAACCCGATTAAATGCCGCAGTTGCATCATTTAAAGCTTGGTCAATATCTCCTCCGGGCTGAAAAAATAAGTCTAAACTAATCCGTCCTTCGCGAGTTTGGGAATATACTTGAACTGCACCTTCGGTAGCACTTAAAGCTTGTTCGAGAGGTTTAGTAATTTCCTCGACTGCTACTTCTGGAGAAACTCCCGGTGCGTCCATTCGTAAACCAATGCGAGGATAAGTAATTGATGGTAATAAATCTACTTGTAAGCGAAATAAAAAGAAAACACCAACTACAATTACTGCTAAAGTTAGCATCAATGTTCCGATGTGGCGACGAATTGCAACGCTACTAATCGAGTTTTTGGGTGTAGTTACTTTTTTATTCCTTGAGATAGATGAAGTATTTGTTGAGGGTGGCTGTTGCAGCATAGGGGTTGGTGGGAGGGCGAGAGTAATTA